>NZ_CP038033.1:2784904-3094338 GCF_004421105.1 Nitrosococcus wardiae | reverse complement strand
CGGGGTTTTTATCGTTATCAAAAAGTGGATGGAACTTTTAAAGGCAAAGGGAAACAAATAGATAAATCCGTATATCCCTTATTGGATGTTAAACCTCAAAAAAAGCTTGAGGCTAATAATATCGCGATGCGCTGCCTTTTGCCGATGATCAATGAGGCGGTGTATTGTTACAGCGATGGCATTCTGCGGTCGGCCCGTGACGGCGATGTGGGCGCTGTTTTCGGGCTTGGTTTCCCACCCTTTTTAGGAGGGCCATTTCGCTTTATTGATAACCAAGGTATAAGTGAGATTGTCGAACAGCTCGCTCACTACCAAGATCAATTGGGTGAGCGTTTTACTCCTGCGCCCCTCCTTGTTGAGCTTGCTCAACAACGGATTGGCTTTCACGATGAGAAGACGCCTGCACCGGGGGGAACCCTCTGAGAGGGAGAAGTAGCGAATGCTACCTTTTATAGCAGTTTCTCAAAATTCTTCGGGTGCTGGGGAGGGGTGTCTTAGATAAGCCTGGTTTGTTCTAGCAATGCTTCTTTGCTTGTAGTAAAGGCATCGCCATTATAGGTGTAAATCTGTATTACAAGTTTATCTTGATCAATTTCTACCCAGTTAAAGCGATTCTCCTGTTCTCTCAACCGGGAAGATAGGGCGGTAGAGGCACTTAGATAAGTGGTTTTATGATATACATCCCCCAGCGCGGTAACGGATGCATGGTGGGCGTGGCCTGTCAAAACCAAATCCACTTTGAGTTTATGTAAGGCGCGCAGTGCTTTCTTTGCACCAAAAACAACCGTATCCACAGGTGTATTGAGTGCTTCATGAATCGGATGGTGAAAAACACATACCCGTCTTTTTGCCAAGCTTTGGTTATAGACATTCTTCAAATCTTTAAGCTGAGCACTTGATATAGCGCCATTGGCCCAATTCCAGTGGGGTAAGATAGGCCGCGCTGAATTAAGACCGGCGATAATGACATCATTCCTTTCATGAACGGGACACAAGTTTTCATCAATGTGGCGTTTATATTTTTTATAAGGGTCAATAAAACGCTCCCATAGATCATATCTGGGAATATCATGATTCCCAGGCACACAAAAGGTGGCTGCAGGAAAACCATCTAAAAAATTTTTTGCAGCTTCGAACTCTTGGGTCGATCCGGTTTGGGTGAGATCGCCGCTAACGATGATAATATCCGGGAGGATGCCCGTGATTGCATATTTGAGCTGCTGTACGATCTCCGGTGTTTCCGCGCCAAAATGCAGATCCGACAGATGAATAAGCTTCATACAGCAGTCATAATACCATGTTGCTCGGTTGTGGATGCTAAGCCTGATTGGGCATTAAATAGATAAGAGTGCTCCCCGTATGCCATGTGAGCTGCAATAGAAGTGGCAGAGGCACCCACCCGGCCTAAGATGGTCCTGCTGGCATGCTGGAGGAAACAGGGCCAACAGAACCAAAAGCCGGATTATATATTATTAGGTCCCTGTGGCTCTTTGCTGTATTGCATAAAAGCGCCGCACACGACTAGCCCCTATCCAACCGCCGATGATCGCCATCGCTAAACCGAGCAGACTACTAATAAATGTCGCCCATAGGATGGCTTGAGTATAGGTGGCTATGGTATCTAGGCGCTGTTGAACTTCTTGTTCCACTCCATTAATGATAGCATTGATCTCCGCTTCCGAAAGGTTGGTATTAACTGCCAGCACGTCTTTTGCTGCCTGGGTATTACCTTGCAAAAGTTGCATTGCGGCTGCTTGTAAAGTCTGGGCGTCCAACTGCTCGATGGCGCGCTCCACTTCCTCTGGCGATACACCTTCCTCAGCGGTTCGAGCAGTGATTTCACTGGCTTGACGTTTAAGTTGTGCCTGAATTTGAGTAACAAAAGGTGATGTCGCTCCATTGTCAGTCTCTGCCGTTGCGCCTACCGCCGCTGCCGGTACTACTGCAGCGCCGCCACTAAGCAATGCTGAACCCGTTTGCATTAACCCGGCAATACCTGCATAACCGAGAAAAATCAGCAAGATTATACTCACGCCCCACACGGTAACGCCGTGCAGCATACCAATGATTTTGACCGTCTTATCTGCTAACCGTCCGGCGAACCATCCACCAAGAAAAAAGGTCACTAGTGCAGTCAGTAGCAACCAAATAATAGATCCCCAGCCTAAGCCTTCCTCCATTGCCTTAGAGTCGAAGGTATCAGCAATACTGAGTCCAATTGCTGAACCCAGCAATACCATTAGCCAGCTTACACTGATTACGACTACGAGGCCGGCTATAACAGCGCCCCAGTTTATTTGGCCCGGATGCTCAACAGTAGTAACCGTCCGCTCAACATGGTCCATAGGGATTTGCTCTTCACGTTCTAGATTACGTGCCATAAAAGCTTACTCCTTTCATTTTAGGGTTTGGCTTGCAGAAAGTCTTTCTACGTACGTAGCGTATTAATTTATTCATTGAGCAAGGCTTGGGCCAATTTTATAGAGGATGGAAAAACAGCGGATTTAAAGGCCTAAATAGGATTTCAGTCCCCCTATGATCTAGGCTTGTCTGCCATTTTTTTCAGAGTTTTTTGTAATTCTTACAAGGCTAGATGGCAGTGGATCAGAGGATTTTTTGATACTTCTGCACAGCCATGCCGGGCTGTTAACTTGACAAGATTGGGGCAGAAGCTAGGCTTTAGTAATGTGTTTTATTTTTTTATTTCTCTTGTGCGTGCATTAATCTTTGGCATCGTTGATTACTAAGGTGAAGCTAGATGGGTAGTATTTTAAAATTTTTTGGCAGCGTGGCCGGCATTATTTTTCTTATTGGTTTGCTAGTGGTTATCGGGTTGCTCGCTCTGATCTTCTAGAGAGGTGTAGGTTGGTTTGTAAAGGTTTTGCTGTAGCAAAGGTGACTAAATGGTGTTGCTGCATTTTTATGCAAATACCTGAGTAAGTACTAGATTATCTGCCGCCCCCCTTTCTTGCTTAGCTGAGATGAGGGAGCGTTTCTAAATTAGCTAGCAATTTTGTATTTTGCAGAGGCACAATCACATCGAATTCAGGTTTGGCGTACCCTTACCATACCATTTTTACCTTACCATACCGTTTTTACAAGGCTCAATAAAAATTGGTTGCCCCGTCTCGCTCCTAGGTATGGAGTTGATAGACGCGCACCGCCGCTTAGCTTTTTAGGCATGGCATTGTTGCGGGCTCAACCCTTTCCGTTAATTACTAGGCCCCCTGTCATTCATAAAGTACAGGAAGTAAGGCCAGGAAGCCTACTTTCTTGTTGGGAATAGTTTCATGGTTATAGTCTTTAGTTTTTTATTCTTTCTCGCAGTATTTGCATTTATTGGTTTATTGTCGGCGCGCAAAGCACAGGGGAACCGAAGCGATTATTATGTTGCTAGCAATTCGGTTAAGCCTTGGCTTGTAGGTTTGTCGGCGGTGGCTACTAACAACAGTGGCTACATGTTTATTGGTGTTATAGGTTATACCTATACAGTTGGACTGGCTTCAATATGGCTTGTGGTTGGCTGGATCCTGGGTGATTTTTTAGCCTCGCAGTTCATTCACCGGCACTTCCGGGAGGCTACTGCCCGGACTGAGGAGGTGACCTACGGGGGTGTACTTAGCCAGTGGTATGGCACCGAGCTAAATCGGTTGCGCCGCACAGCAGGTCTTATCACCGTGATCTTCCTCGGTACTTACGCAGCAGCACAGCTTAATGCCGGCAGTAAGGCACTGTACGTGTTATTCGATTGGCCCTTCTACGCGGGAGCGCTTATAGGCGCGATTCTAGTCGTCGGTTATTGCTTTGCCGGGGGCATTCGTGCTTCGATTTGGACTGATGCGGCCCAGTCCTTCGTCATGTTCGGGGCCATGCTTACCTTGCTTTACGCCACCGTGACGGCCCTTGGCGGCCCGAAAGAGGCTTGGGCGGAAATGGGCGAAATTGAAGGCTTTCTGAATTGGACCCCTACAGATACGCTTGTTCCTGGAGTAGCCGGCCTTGCCTTTTTTGTCCTCGGCTGGTTATTTGGTGGTTTCTCCGTGGCAGGTCAGCCCCATGTTATGGTCCGATTTATGGCACTGGATGATCCTAACCACATGACTCGGGCACGTCTATATTACTATCTGTGGTATACATCATTCTATTTTATGGCCACAGGCGTGGGAATGCTCTCGCGCGTGTATTTACCGGAATCACAGAACTTTGATCCGGAGTTAGCCCTACCGACCATAGGTTTGCAATTGTTGCCTGATATGTTGGTGGGGTTGCTGCTAGCGGGTATTTTTGCCGCGACGATGTCCACGGCAGATTCGTTGGTATTAGCGTGCTCAGCGGCATTCACCCATGATTTACTGCCACAACGCCTTGAGAATATGGGCGAGATAAAGACGGCCACTGTGGTGGTTACAGCATTGGCACTGGCAATTGCGCTCAGCAATAATGAGGATGTGTTTACCCTGGTTATCTTATCCTGGTCATTTCTGGCCTCCGCTTTTGTGCCTTTGTTATTGATTTATATTATGGGTGGCAAACCCACAGACCAGCAAGCTTTGACTATTCTAAGTATGGGTGTCGGTGTGGCTATTGCCTGGCGCTGGTTGGAGTTCCATCATGCTCTCTATGAAGGGATGCCTGGGATTCTAGCGGGCCTGGCAACTTATGGTGTGCTACGCCTGTTTGGAAAGGTCGATACTCTTTCAAAGGGAGAATCGAGCACCAAATAGCCCTAAGTCGTAGCTTCCATCATGAAGGTTGGAGGTGACCTTCGTTGTTGTCTACTTTTAGCGATGGATACTTAGAGAATCGCTGCTTTAGGGATTGGGTATGGAAGTCATGAATTAAATGGCGTCCCCAAGGGGATTCGAACCCCTGTTACCGCCGTGAAAGGGCGGTGTCCTAGGCCGTCTAGACGATGGGGACAAATTCTGTTTGTGGCTAGGCTTACTCACCTTAAGTGGGTAGGCCTAAATGCCTGGTGGAGCCAGGCGGGATCGAACCGCCGACCTCTTGCATGCCATGCAAGCGCTCTCCCAGCTGAGCTATGGCCCCTCCAAAGAAACGCACACTCTACGAGTTTAGCGGCAATATGTCAAGCTCCATTCTATCCTTGGCTTAAAAAGTTTGAAGATCAGTAGATTCTATGCGATTTTTACGCGCCATATTAATAATAATACTCATGCTGCGTGGAACAGAAAAAGAATACTATCTTATTTGTGGGGCTCTTTTCTTTCCTTTTGGGATTAGTTCCTATGGCTAGGGCACAAATACCTCAGTGGGAAAAATGTGAGCGGTTTATTGAGCCGACCTCAGAGGCGTTGTTAGACCCGGAGCCTAAGGGCCCCGTGGATGTTACCGCTGATCAAGTTGAAGTGGAGAAGGAGGGACTCTCTATTTTTAGCGGCGATGTCAAATTTAGACGCCGGGGGCAGTGGCTAGATGCGGATGAGGTGCTTTATAACAAGCCAACTAATACGGTGGAGGCTTTTGGTGATGTGCGCTATCAAGATGCTATGATGGATGTTATCAGTGACTCCGCTAAAGTGAATTTGGAGACGGATGTTGGCGTCGCCGAAAATGCCCGCTATTTTTTGCGAGATTACCATGCTCGTGGAGTAGCAGCTGAGGCGGAGCGAGAGGGTTCCGTCAAGACAGAGTTGCAAGGTGCCACCTTTACGACTTGCGATATTGGGGATAATGCTTGGCAGTTGAAGGCAAGCCAGGTGAGCCTGGATCACGAAGAAGGGGTGGGCTGGGCTCGCCATGCCCGTCTCAAACTGTGGGATGTTCCCATACTCTATGCCCCCTTTCTGCGCTTTCCCATTGATGATCGGCGCAAATCTGGGTTTCTGGTGCCCTCCGTGGGGAGTTCCAGTAACTCGGGTGTGGATATCAGCACACCCTATTATTGGAACATTGCCCCGGATCGGGATGCAACTATTACCCCCCGCTACTTGTCCGAGCGGGGCCCCATGCTGGCAGGGGAGTTGCGTTATCTTAATCCTCGCAATCATGGTAGAATTCTAGGCTCGATTTTGCCCCACGATGACAAGAAGGGTGATTATCGCGGCGCTTTTTCCTATCAGCATACCGGTAGCCCTTGGTCGCGTTGGTTTACCAATCTGGATATCAATCTCGTTTCTGATGACACCTATTTTGAGGACTTAGGTAATAGCCTGAGCATTGCCAGTACTACCTACCTTAATAACCAGCTAGATGTTAGCTACCAAGGTGAGGGTTGGTATGCCCTAGGGCGTTTCCAAAGTTTTCAAACCATTGACAGGACTATTCCTGGCTTTTCTCGCCCGCACCAACGGCTACCTCAGTTGTTGGTGGACGGTTATTTTCCCGATCAATTTTTGGGGTTGGATTTCGACTTTCACGGCGAGGTGGTAAACTTTCAGCGGGATGCTCTACCGAACGGGGTACGTTTAGACTTGTGGCCTACTGTGAGTTTGCCCTTCCGCACTCCCGGCACCTTCTTTACCCCTAATATTGGTGTGCGGGATACCCGTTATTTCCTAGATGATACCCCTCCGGGTACGGACAACACGCTCAGCCGTACCTTGCCCATTTTTAGCATAGATACGGGCGCTATTTTTGAGCGATCACTGGCTTTGTGGGGCAGCCGTTTGCGCCAGACTTTAGAACCGCGCGCCTACTATCTTTATATTCCTTTTGAAAATCAAGAAGATTTTCCGGTTTTTGATAGCGCTCCATTGGATTTTTACTTCGCTCGGCTATTCCAACCTAACCGTTTCACGGGAGCGGATCGCCTGAATGATGCCAATCAACTAACTCTAGCGGTCACTACCCGTTTGCTACAGTCCAGCACGGGGGATGAACTGCTGCGGGCTTCCATCGGCCAGATTCAATTTTTTCGTGATCGTAAGGTCACCTTGCCTGACTTCTCTGAAGAGACTGATTCAAGTTCTGCCATCATTGCGGAAATGGCTGCTCGGTTGGCGCCGGAGTGGTTGCTGCGAGGTGAGTTGCGCTTTGATCCCCATGAGGAGCGGGCTGATTTGGGTACTGCCGAACTGCGTTATCGTGGAAAAGGGGGGAGCCTGCTGAATATGGGTTACCGCTTCCGTCGGCAGTTGTTGGAGCAGGTTGATATCTCTGGCCGCTATCCGATTACGAAGAATTGGAGTGTTGTCGGACGTTGGTATCATTCAATTGCCGATGATCGGCTCCTTGAAGTCTTGGGGGGGGTGGAGTATGACAGTTGTTGTTGGGCGATACGCCTGGTGGGGCGCAGTTACATTACCAACATTGAGGGGGATAGGAACAACTCGGTTATGGTCCAATTGGAGCTAAAAGGATTAGGTAATTTGGGACAAAATGTGGAATCGTTACTGAGGCGGACAGTGTTAGGCTACGGAGAACAGTTCTAACTGGCAGTCTCTTTCGTGCGCACAGCGCATGAATGTGCAATCATATACAGGTAAAGTTTTGCTGTTAATCCCACTGTGAAGCTGATGGAGTAGCTATGCGAAGATTGCTCGTTGCTGTCCTTGCTCTATCTTGGTCTATGGGGAGTTTTGGGGCGACCATTCTCGATCGTATTGTGGCGGTAGTGAATGAAGAAGTCGTACTGAAAAGCGAATTGGACCAGATGGTCCATACGGTTCAAGAACAGTTGGTGGTCAAGGGAACGTCGCTCCCGCCAGATTATATGCTAGAGCAGCAGGTGTTAGAGCGGCTGGTGATGCAACAGTTGCAGTTGCAGTTGGCCGCACGTACCGGCATCCGCGTCGGTGATGAAACTCTCAATCAGGCCTTGCGCCGAATCGCTGAGGATAACGGGCTAACTCTTAGCCAGTTTCGTGATGTCTTAGAACAAGATGGTTATGACTTTCCTTCTTTTCGCGAAAATATTCGCAGGGAGTTGATCATTTCTCAGCTCCATAAGCGGGAGGTTAACGATCGTGTGACCGTGAGCGAGGCGGAGATCGATAATTTTTTGACAACCCAGAGAAAACAAGGCAATCAAGACGTTCAATACCAATTGGCCCATATTTTGGTTGCAGTGCCTGAAGCGGCCTCTCCAGAACAGCTCCAGGCGGCTCGGACTAGGGGGGGACAATTATTGCATCAGTTGCGGGAGGGAACGGATTTCGAGAAGGCGGCAATCGCCTATTCCGATGGGCAACAAGCCTTGGAAGGAGGTAGTCTGGGTTGGCGCAAAATGGGTCAGCTCCCGACCTTGTTCGTTGATGTGGTCCCCAAACTTCAAGTAGGTGAGATAAGCGAATTAATTCGCAGTCCCAGCGGCTTCCATATCGTCAAGCTTCTGGATCGCCGAGGGGAAGAGCAACAGGTTGTGACTCAGACGCATGCTCGCCATATTCTTGTTCGTACCGACGAACTGACCAGCAATCGGGATGCTCAGTTACGCCTTGGCCAGTTGCGCCAGCGAGCTTTTCAGGGGGATGATTTTTCTGAACTGGCACAAGCCCATTCCGATGACAAAGCCAGCGCCTTAAAAGGGGGTGATCTGGGTTGGATTAGTCCGGGCCAGATGATCCCCCGCTTCGAAGAAGTGATGATGTCCCTGGACCCGGGGGAGATCAGCGAACCTTTCAGGACTCAATTTGGTTGGCATGTGGTTCAAGTGCTGGACCGGCGGCAGCAAAACATGACTGAGGAATTCAATCGGAATCGGGCTCGGATGGAGATTCGCCAGCGTAAAATCGAAGAAGAATTGGAAAATTGGTTGCGGCAGCTCCGGGATGAGGCCTATGTGGAATATCGTCTGGATAGCTGAAGGACGTTGTCTTTCCCTATGACTATGCCCTGTCTGCGGCTGGTGCTCACTCCTGGTGAACCTGCTGGAATTGGCCCCGATATCTCGATCCAGTTGGCCCGCCACCGGCGGGAATATGAACTGGTGGTGGTGGCCGACCCCGAGGTCCTTACTCAGCGCGCACGACAGCGGGGGCTAGCGCTAGCCCTTGATCCCTATGATCCCGCCCAGCCGCCGGAGCCGGGGATACCCGGGAGGCTGAAAATACTACCGCTGCAGGCCCCTGCGCCAGTGACTCCAGGCCGTCTGTCCCCTGCTAACGGAGCTTACGTCTTGGACGGCTTGCGGCGCTCTGTGGCGGGATGTTTGCAGGGAGAATTTGCCGCTTTGGTTACCGGTCCCGTCCATAAAGGGGTGATCAATCAGGCGGGAATGGCTTTTACCGGCCATACCGAGTTTCTGGCCGGGCTTTGTAATAGCCCCCAAGTTGTGATGATGCTGGCAACTCCTGGGTTGCGGGTCGCCTTAGCCACCACCCATTTACCCCTGCGTGAGGTCAGTGCTGCTATTACCCCCCAGAGCCTAGAAGGTACCCTGCGGATATTGCATCGTGATTTGAAGCAGCGCTTCGGAATCCCCGAGCCCCGTATTTTAGTCTGTGGACTGAATCCCCATGCAGGAGAGGGGGGGCATTTGGGGCGGGAGGAAATCGAGATCATCGAGCCGGTCCTGGAAACCTTGCGGGCGGCGGAGGGAATGCAACTTTTGGGACCATTACCCGCGGATACGGTATTTGTGCCTCGCTACTTGGAAAATGCGGATGCGGTGCTCGCCATGTATCATGACCAGGGATTGCCTGTGCTTAAGCATCTGGGCTTTGGGCAGGCAGTTAATATTACTTTGGGATTGCCGATTATTCGCACTTCGGTGGATCATGGCACAGCCTTAGACCTTGCCGGCAGCGGCCCGGTGGATAGCGGCAGTCTGGAGGCAGCTGTCAAGGCCGCCTTGGAACTGGCAAAGAGACAATGAATATTCCAGGCTACCAGGCGCGCAAGCGCTTTGGGCAGCATTTCCTCCATGATAAACAGGTTATTGATCGCCTGCTCAGAGTTATTCATCCCCAATCGGGCGAGTTAATGGTGGAGATTGGCCCGGGTCAAGGGGCCTTGACTCTTCCTCTGCTTCGTGGCCTGGGGCATCTTGAAGCGATTGAGTTAGATCGGGATTTAGCGGCCTACCTGGTCGAAAGCTGCGCCTCGGAAGGGGATTTACGCCTGCATAATGTGGACGCCTTAGCCTTTGATTTTCGTGCCCTTGTTCGGGAGCAGAACCAGCGCCTGCGGGTGGTGGGCAATTTACCCTATAACATCTCAACCCCCTTGTTGTTTCACCTATTGGCCCAGGTCGAGGTCTTGGAGGACATGCATTTTATGCTACAACGGGAAGTGGTAGTTCGGTTGGCCGCCAAACCTGGGGGTAAGGATTACGGACGCTTGAGCGTGATGGTGCAGTTTTATTGTGGGGTCGAACCCTTATTCACGGTGAAACCTGGAGCTTTTATGCCCCCACCAAAGGTGGATTCGATGGTGGTGCGCTTGAAACCCTGCCGACCATCCCTGGCACCGGAAATTCCCCACGCCGCTCTCAATCGGGTGGTTTCCCAGGCCTTTTCCCAGCGGCGTAAGACTCTGGCCAATGCCCTCAAGGGCCTCTTGGGTTCCGCCGATTTAAAAATTCTTGGAATGGATCCCCGGCAGCGGCCGGAGACGGTGGATTTGGAACAGTATCTTGCTCTGACCCGTTATTGGCTAGAGCATCAATAGGTCGTTTTATAAAACCGGATAGCCTTCTTGTTCCAGCAGTTCGGTCAAACGAATGAGGGGGAGGCCAATCAAGGTGTTTGGGTCGTCTCCTTGAAGGCATTTGAAAAGGGCGATTCCCAATCCCTCGGATTGGAAACTCCCGGCACACTGATAAGGACGCTCCCGTTGAAGATAGTGCTTTATCTGTTTTTCCGTGAGTGGGCGAAATTGAACCCGAAAGGGTTCAACAGTGGTTTTGGCTTTACCAGTGGTAGTATTGAATAGACAAAGCCCAGTATAAAAGATCAGCTCCCGTCCTGAGGCAGCCCGCAGTTGTTGCAAAGCCCGTTCGTGGGTCCTTGGCTTTCCCAGAATCTGTTCATCCAGAACCGCCACTTGATCGGAACCAATGACCAAAGCATGGGGAAATTCAGCCCCTACCGCCCGTGCTTTAGCCTCCGCTAGGCGGGCCACTAATTGCTCGGGCTGTTCTTGGGGTAGAGGCGCTTCATCAATGTGGGGAGCGCCGGTCTCAAAAGGCAAGCCCAAGCGTTCTAGCAAGGCGGCCCGATAGGGAGAACTCGAGGCGAGGACGAGGGTCGGAGACGCTAAACTCATTGGGGGTTGCTTTCGATCTCAAGCAGTCGTTCTTCTGGGGTCACGTAATCCCCTTTGGCCACATGGAGGGTCGTTACTTTACCCCCAATAGGAGCCACGATTTCCGTTTCCATTTTCATCGCCTCGACTACCAAGACCGGCTCCTTAGCGGCCACCTGCTGGCCGGTTTCTACCAGCACCTCCACAATGGTCCCCGGCATGGAAGTGGTCACATGGCCCGGTGCCGTTGCTTTGGGTCGGGAGCCCGTCTTTTTCCCCGGAACGGTGGCTTCATCCTGGGGTGTGGGCGCTTCCGATAGGGTTTCTAGCAACAGCTCTTCTTGCAGTCCGTCCACGTAGACATGGAACAAGCGTTGACCGTCTGGATGCAAACCGCTGCCGCTGACCCGAACGTTGTAGGTTTCGCCATGGCGAGTAATATTGAACTCAATGGGAACGCCCCCTTTTTGGCCGTGCTCAGGCGGTGGGTTGAGGGGCTCTGGCTGCAAGGTGCCGGCAGCCCGCTCTTGCAGAAAGGTTCGGCCAATTTCTGGGAACATGGCATAGGTCAGGACATCTTCCTCTGATTGGGCCAAGTCGCCGATTTCCTGCTTAAAGCGTTCCATCTCTTCCGGTAATAGATCGGCGGGGCGTCCTTCAATGACGGGCGTGTTGCCAATGGCAAGCTGGCGTACACTGCCGTTAATAGAGCCAGGAGGTTGGCCATAGCGGCCTTCCAGGTAGAGCTTAACCTCGTTGGTAATATTCTTGTAGCGCTCGCCAGTCAGCACGTTAAGCACCGCCTGGGTCCCCACGATTTGGGAAGTGGGAGTCACTAGGGGAGGATATCCCAGATCGCGGCGAACCCGGGGAATTTCTGCAAGTACCTCATTCATGGCCGTGAGCGCCCCTTGATCTCGCAGTTGATTAGCCAGGTTAGAAATCATTCCTCCAGGTACCTGATTGAGCTGGACTCGGGTATCCACCCCCGTATAGTCGCTCTCGAATTGTGCATATTTGCCGCGCACATCCCGGAAGTAAAAGCCGATCATTTGCAGGAGTTCTAGATCTAAACCCGTATCAAAGGGGGTGTCTTTAAGGGCGGCCACCATGCTTTCGGTAGGTTCATGACTGCTGCCGCCCGCAAAGGCAGAGATGGCGGTATCGATATGGCGGCAGCCGCACTCGATCGCCTTAAGGTGACACATGCTGGCCAGTCCGGCAGTAGAGTGAGTATGGAGGTGGAGGGGTAATGACACCGAATCCACGAGGGCGGAGACCAACTCGGCGGTGGCAAAAGGAGTGAGAAGTCCCGCCATGTCCTTAATCACAAGACTATCGCAGCCCATCGCCTCCAGTTCTTTAGCTTGAGCGACAAAGGTCGCAATATTGTGGACTGGACTGACCGTGTAACAGATAGCCCCTTGGGCATGCTTGTCGGCGCCTTTGACGGCCTCGATGGCAGCCCTGAGATTACGCAAATCATTGAGTGCATCAAATATTCGGAAGACGTCAATCCCCCCAGCCGCCGCCTGCTGGACAAAGGCCTGCACCACATCGTCTGGGTAGTGGCGGTAGCCCACTAGATTTTGCCCTCGCAGGAGCATCTGTAGGCGGGTATTGGGGAGCGCCTCCCGTAACCGGGCGAGACGTTGCCAGGGGTCCTCCTTAAGAAAGCGTAGACAGCTATCGAAAGTGGCTCCTCCCCACACTTCCAAGGACCAGTAGCCCACTTTGTCGAGTTCTGGACAGATGGGCAGCATGTCCTCAGTGCGGAGCCGGGTGGCGATAAGGGACTGATGGGCATCGCGCAAAATGGTGTCGGTGATATGTACCCGGGACAAGGTTCAACTCCTTCGGCTCAAGATCAAGCTCCCATGTGAGCGGCGATGGCTGCAGCGACTACGGCTGCTAGCTCCGGCTCACGGGTATCGGCGCTGTAGTTCAGCAATTCCGGGTGATTATCCACGAAGGAAGTATCAAACTCTCCCCTTCGGAACTCTGGTGAGGCCAGAATTTTTCGATAATAGGGAATCGTGGTTTTAACGCCATAGATACCGATGTCATGCAAGGCCTGGTGGGCACGATTGAGTAATTTTTCCCAGCTCATGGCCCAAACCGTGAGTTTGACACACAGGGAGTCGAAATAAGGGGGTAAATCATAACCGGTGTAAATAGCTCCATCGGTGCGTACGCCTGGACCGCCTGGTGCGTAGTAACGGGTGATGCGGCCAAAGCTAGGCAAAAAGTCATTTTTAGGATCTTCAGCATTAATGCGAAGTTCCATCGCATAGCCCCGATGTTGGATATCTTCTTGCCGGTAGCTTAAGGATTCACCGGCTGCAATGCGCAGTTGCTCTTGGACGATGTCTACTCCCGTGATAGCTTCGGTGACCGGGTGTTCCACCTGCAGCCGTGTATTCATTTCCATGAAATAGAAATTGCCCTGGGCATCCAGTAGAAATTCCACTGTGCCGGCATTACGGTAACCCACCGCCTGGCAGGCTTTAACGGCCAGCTTGCCAATTGTGGCCCGTTGTTTCTCGCTGAGCTGAGGAGAAGGGCCAATTTCAATCAGTTTCTGGTGGCGCCGTTGAATAGAGCAGTCCCGCTCGAACAAGTGAATGGCATGGCCTTGGTGATCGGCCAGGACCTGGACCTCAATATGGCGTGGGTTAACCACACATTTTTCTAAAAAGATTTCCGTGCTGCCAAAGGCCTTTTGGGCTTCAGAGACTACCCGCTCGTAATTACGGCCTAGTTCTAGGGGGGAATTACAGCGGCGAATACCTCGCCCACCGCCACCAGCGGTAGCCTTCAGCATGACGGGATAGCCGATTTGCTCAGCAAGGCTTAGGGCTTCCTCTAACCCCCCTAAGCTGGTGTGACTGCCAGGGACGATGGGGATGCCCGCCGCCTCCATAGTATGGCGGGCTTCGATTTTGTCGCCGAGGCAGTGAATGACCTGGGCGGGGGGACCCACAAAGCGGATCCCGTACTGTTCGCAGCGCTCTGCCAAGCGGGGATTCTCGGATAAAAATCCGTAGCCGGGGTGGATAGCATCGCATCCGGTGGCACGGGCGAGGGCGACGATACGGCGGGCATTAAGGTAGCCGGCCAGGGGATCTGCGCCTACATTATAGGCTTCGTCCGCTTTCTTGACGTGGAGGGCATGGCGGTCCACGTCCGTGTAGGTCACCACAGAAGTAATGCCCAGTTCGGCGCAGGCACGGATAATACGTACTGCGATCTCGCCTCTATTAGGAATTAAAAGTTTTTTAATCAAAAAATTAATCCATAGGTAATAGTGGTCTGTTAGGGTTAGGTGATGACCGAAGGTTGTGGTCGGCCCGTACGCTGCTGAATTTGGGCTACGTGATCGGCAATTTGAATAAGGTTGGCAAGGGCCACTTGGGTATCTAGATCGTGCCAAGCTGGATCCGGTTCAAAGGTTTCCAAGTAGACCCGTAGGGTCGCCCCTTCAGTTCCTGTCCCGGAGAGACGGTAAATAATCCGGGCGTCGTCTTCAAAGCAGAGCCGAATTCCCTGTCCGGTGGTGATGCTGTGATCGACAGGATCGGTATAGCTAAAATCATCAGCAAGAATTACCTCCCGTTGCCCGAAGCGTTTACCCTTTAATTTAGGAAGTTGCTTACGCAGATCCTCCATTAGTTGCTGGGAAATATCGGTGGGAAGATCTTCGTAGTCGTGGCGGGAGTAAAAATTGCGGCCACAGCTGGCCCAGTGCTCCCGGACAATGGCCTCCACCGACTGGCGGCGTACCGCCAAAATATTGAGCCAGAATAGGGTTGCCCAGAGTCCGTCTTTTTCTCGGAGGTGATCAGACCCGGTGCCAAAGCTTTCCTCGCCACACAGGGTAACTTTGCCCGCATCCAGAAGATTGCCGAAAAATTTCCATCCAGTGGGGGTTTCAAAGCACTCGATTCCCAGGGCTTCAGCAACCCGATCGGCTGCCCGGCTGGTGGGCATGGAGCGGGCAATACCGGCTAAACCTAACCGATAACCGGGAATATGATGGGCGTTAGCTGCCAAAATAGCCAGGCTATCGGAAGGAGTCACAAAGAAACGTTTGCCTAGGATCATGTTACGATCCCCATCCCCATCCGAGGCGGCGCCGAAGCTGGGGGCGTTGCCCCGATACATTTTGGTCACTAGAGATTTGGCATAGACAAGATTGGGATCGGGGTGGCTTCCACCAAAATCCGGCAGGGGGTCACTGTTCAATACAGTGTCGGGATCAGCCCCCAAACGGTGTTCTAGAATCTCCCTGGCATAGGGGCC
Organism: Nitrosococcus wardiae; assembly: GCF_004421105.1. Taxonomy (NCBI): domain Bacteria; kingdom Pseudomonadati; phylum Pseudomonadota; class Gammaproteobacteria; order Chromatiales; family Chromatiaceae; genus Nitrosococcus; species Nitrosococcus wardiae. The sequence continues at coordinate 3,078,888 of NZ_CP038033.1, read as the reverse complement.
GGTAACCGCATGCATGGCGTCAAAATGCATGTGGAAGACCCCGGTGTCAAACAGGGTTTTGATCCGGGGGAAGTCAAATAATTCTTCCATTAACTCCACATAATCAGCCAGGGGGTTGATAATCTCAATAGTCATCCCAGCCAGATTCCGAACTCCGAGGGTGTCAAGGGGGATATTCTCGGCTTCCACCATCAGATAGCGGTCAATTTCCTTGCTCCGGGCATAAATAGCGTCAGTGACCGATTCGGGCGCTGGGCCGCCGTTGCCAATATTATACTTAATCCCAAAGTCACCCTCCGGCCCTGCTGGATTGTGACTGGCGGAAAGAATTATCCCGCCAAAGGCTTTATAGCGGCGAATGACACAAGAAACCGCAGGGGTAGAAAAGAGCCCCTCACAGCCCACAAGTACCCGGCCCACCTTGTTGGCAGCAGCCATCTTGAGAATGATTTGAATGGCCTCTGGATTGTAATAGCGCCCGTCCCCCCCTAAAACTAGCGTTTTTCCTGTAAGCTTCCCCAGGCAATCGAAGAGGGATTGCACAAAATTTTCCAGGTAATGGGGTTGTTGAAAGTGTTTAACCTTTTTTCGCAGACCAGAAGTCCCCGGGCGCTGGTCAGAATAGGGGGTAGTCGGTACAGTACGGATATTCATGGTAAATAGTGCTCTCGCAGAGGCTGAGTTATTCTCTTTATAGTTAGATATCATGAAATAGTCACATTCAACCATAAGGAGTGTTTGAAATCGACCCTTGATTCCGGGGGAGTTGCCCTTATGTTAGCTGATTGGCATCAATCCAGTTTCCATTATACGGAGGAGATCCACATACTATGACTGTAGCAAGCCATAAGGAAACTTTGGGCTTCCAAACCGAGGTGAAGCAACTGCTGAGCCTCATGATCCATTCTTTGTATAGTAACAAGGAGATTTTCCTGCGGGAGTTAATCTCTAACGCGGCTGATGCGGCTGATAAGCTGCGTTTCGAAGCGCTCACTGATGATGCGCTTTACGAGGATGATAGTACCCTCCGTATTCGCCTCAGCTATGACAAAGACAAGCGAACCATCACTATCACCGATAACGGCATTGGCATGGGGCGCCAGGAGGTTGTTGATAATATCGGCACGATTGCCAAGTCGGGCACCCGGGCCTTTTTGGAAGCTCTTTCCGGCGATCAGGCTAAAGATGCGCATCTTATCGGGCAATTTGGCGTGGGTTTCTATTCTGCCTTCATTGTCGCTGACAAGGTGGTTTTGGAAACCCGGCGGGCAGGGGTGGGTCCGGAGCACGGCGTACGCTGGGAATCGAGAGGTGAGGGCGATTATACCATTGAGACCATAGAGAAAGCGTCTCGCGGGACCCAGGTGACTCTCCACCTGCGGGAAGGGGAGGAGGAATTTTTAGATGGTTGGCGTTTGCGCCATATTGTCACTAAGTACTCAGATCACATTGACTTACCCATTGAAATGAAGCAGGAAAGTGGGGGCGACAAGAAGGAAGATGAGCAGGAAGAATGGGAGCAGATCAATAAAGCCACCGCTCTTTGGGCTTTGCCTAAAAGCGAAATCAAAGAGGAAGAATATCAGGCCTTCTATAAACATGTCGCCCACGACTTTGAAGATCCGCTGGCGTGGACCCATAACCACGTGGAAGGTAAGCTCGAGTACACTTCTCTGCTTTTTATCCCTTCCCGAGCTCCCTTTGATCTCTGGGACCGAGACCGTATGCACGGTATCAAGCTCTATGTGCAACGGGTATTTATTATGGATGATGCCGAGCAGTTAATGCCCCGCTATCTCCGCTTTGTCCGGGGAGTGGTGGATTCCAACGATTTGCCCCTCAATATCTCCCGTGAAATTCTCCAGAATAATAGGGTGATTGATAGCATCCGCGCTGGCTCGGTGAAGAAGGTTCTGGGATTATTGGAGGATATGGCTAAGCGTGACTCCCAAAAGTACCAAAGCTTTTGGAAAGAATTTGGGCAGGTCATGAAAGAAGGACCTGGTGAAGATCCCAATAACCGGGAGCAGATTGCCAGGCTATTACGTTTTGCTTCCACTTATCATGACAGTGACGAGCAAACTGTCTCTTTGGCCGATTATCTGTCGCGGGTGAAAGAAGGACAGGAAAAAATTTACTATATCACTGCTGATACTTTCCTGGCTGCCAAGAGCAGCCCCCATCTGGAAGTGTTCCGGAAAAAGGGGGTTGAGGTTTTACTGCTTTCCGATCGGGTGGATGAGTGGTTAGTGGCATCGCTCCCTGAGTTCGAAGGTAAGCCCTTGCAGTCGGTCACCAAAGGTGAGCTGGATTTGGGCAATTTGGAGGATAAGCAGGAAAAACAACAGCAAAAAGAGGTTGAAGAAGACTTTAAAGGCCTTGTTGAAAAGGTTCAGAAAAGCCTCGGTGACAAAGTCAAGGAGGTGCGAGTCACTCATCGTCTAACGGATTCCCCGGCCTGTTTAGTGGTTGAACAGCATGATATAAGCGGCTATCTTGAGCGCCTCCTTAAGGAGGCAGGGCAACAAACGCCTCATGTCCAGCCGATTCTTGAACTAAATCCAACCCACCCCATTATTGTTCGCCTTAAAGGGGAGGAGACGGAAGAAGGCTTCGATGATTGGGCTAACCTTTTGTTTGAACAAGCTTTACTTGCTGAGGGAGGGCGTCTTGAAGAACCTGCCCTATTTGTTAAACGTTTAAATAATTTACTCTTGACAGTAGCAGGTTAAGCAGGTTAACCCCGAGGGAGAACGATAGTCTCCATTGGTCTCCCTAAGAATTGAAGGTGATCCCCTATGAAAGCTTAGGCATGGCTACACGTGAACCTGTGGTGTTTATTGTCGATGATGACTTTGCGGTTAGAGACTCATTGGGTCTGTCACTCCACTCAGTGGGTTATCGTGTAAAGTGCTGCGAATCTGTCAACGCTTTTCTCAGAGCCTACGAGCCTAACCAGCCTGGCTGTGTTGTTTTAGATGTTTGTATGCCAGAGAGCACAGGTTTGGAGCTGCAAGAGTATCTTGCCTCTCAGGAGGTTGATATTCCGATTATTTTCATCACAGGTCATGCTGACGTGCCGACGGCAGTGCGGGCGGTGAAGCAGGGAGCGGTGGATTTTTTACTTAAACCCTTTAACTTTGAGACCTTACTAGAGTGCGTTCATAAGGCTATTGGCCTAGATCAGATTAAACGGACCGAGCGAGCGCAACGGGATACCATTGAAAAACGGTTGGCTTCCCTGACTCCTAGAGAAAGGGATGTCCTCAACCAGGTAATCGAGGGAAAGCTCAATAAGGTGATCGCTGCCGAGTTGGGGGTTAGCATCCGTACTGTGGAAATCCACCGTGCCCGGATTATGGCTAAGATGAGAGTAAGGCGTGCTACTGAATTAGCACGCCTTGTTCTAAAGCTCCGACGTTCCTCATAGACGGGTTGCAGGCCCGAAAATGGTTCTTCGTAATAAGTAGAATTACCTATTTAGCTCCCGTAGCGAGCTATTTATACTAGGCGGATACTAGCCGGACCTATTAATTAAAGGTCTAGAGAATAGATGCTGCGCTATATTTTGTAGTGCGAAGCAGTTCAGAATAAAGGGAGGTACTGATGTTGCAGCAGCAATTCCCTCGCCTATTGAACCAAGGAGAGCCTGCTATGTCTTTTAACGTTGGCACCGCTACAGAAACGAATGTGATTACTTTGGCCACCTCTGAGATACTAGATTTCTCCCTATGCCAAGAGTTTTGGCATGCAGCGCAACAAGCCCGCGATAGGGATGTAATATTTGTTATTGACATGGGGCAAACTGAGATGATTCGCGATTCTGGTTATGCCTTGCTATTGATGTTAAGAGAATGCACGGGAAAGGATCAGAGCGATATCAATATAGTCAATTGTCGCCCAGAACTCCAAAGGCAACTGCAAGCACGAGATTTTGATCGTTACTTTACGTTTACGTGACCCCGGGGAGACGATCAAAAAGAGAATAAAAAAATATTTTATTTTTATAAAAATATTTTATTTTTATAGATATAGGTTATAGATAAAATTGGTAATTTAGAATTAGCACTCGCGTAAGTGGGGCCAACGCTGGGTGAGATCCGCCAGGGTGATTTGGTTCAGAAAATCATAAAGCCGTACGCTGAAGTCATTCCAAAGTCGTTCGGCTTCACTTACGGAATTATTAGCAATAGCCAAAGGATTGAGCTTACCTGGTTGTTTATCTACTGCAGCAATAATTTCGGCAATGGTGATTTCCTCGGCAGCTCGGGCAAGATGATAGCCTCCACCTGGACCCCGCACTCCTTCCACTAAACCGTGGTGGCGTAGGTTAGCAAAGATTTGCTCTAGATAAGAGACAGAGATATTGTCAAGCTGGGCTATATCTCCTAATGTAACTGAGCTTGGCTGCTTGGCCAAGGCCAAATTCATCATGGCGCTAATCGCATAACGGGGGCGGTTGGAAAGTCTCATAGGCAACTAATACATTACCAGACGAGATAAAATAATAACATACAGAGCGTCAAAAAATCACCACTGGGCTGTATATAAATCTTGAGTATTCTAGTCAAGATAGACGATCCAGAGTAGGGTTGCCATGCGATTTAAAGTTGCTGAATCTATCGAGATCCTTGCTTCTGAGCAGTGGAATGTATTGGAGGGAACCGATAATCCTTTCCTATGTTATGAATTTCTAAGTGCCCTTGAGCGCCATGGCTGCATCGGGACCCATGTGGGTTGGCTTCCACGATATCTGCTTGCTGAGGATGAACAGGGTAGCTTGCTGGGGGCGGTTCCTTTATACCTCAAATACAATTCTTTTGGCGAATTCGTATTTGATTGGTCCTGGGCTGAAGCGTGGGAACGGGCTGGAGGACATTATTATCCTAAATTAGTAGTCGCCGTACCTTTTAGCCCTGTGACCGGCTCACGGCTACTGTTGAAGCCGGGTGTAGATAAAATGCTAGTCCATGGGCTTATTCAGACGGCAATGACGCTGGCTAAAGAGTGGGGAGTTTCATCCCTTCACTGGTTGTTTCCTCACCAGCGCGAGATAGAGTGGCTGGCAGGCTGTGGGTTACTCTTGCGCCAAGGCTATCAGTTTCATTGGTGCAACCGAGATTATCAAGATTTTGATGGGTTCTTGGCGGCCTTGAGTTCAAAGCGGCGTAAGGAGGTTAGGCGAGAACGTCGCCAAGCCCAAACACAAGGGGTAGAAATCAAAGTTATCCATGGTAATGAGGCCACCGATTTAGAGTGGCACGCCATGTATCAATTTTACCGGGCTACCTTTAATGCCAAAGGGAATTACCCTGCTCTTACTTTGCCCTTTTTTAAGTCTCTGGGGCGGACCATGGGGCAAGCGGTGGTATTGGCGTTGGCTACTCGAGGGGATAAGCCTATTGCAGGGGCTTTATACCTACGAAGCCAAGACACCCTTTATGGCCGCTATTGGGGATGTCACGAGTACTTGGCTAGTATGCACTTCGAACTGTGTTATTACTGCGGTCTAGAATATTGTATTAAGCACCGTTTACAATGGTTCGAGCCTGGAGCCCAGGGGGAGCACAAGATTAGCCGTGGTTTTTTACCCACCGTCACTTGGTCCGCTCATTGGCTCAGTGACTCCAGTTTCCATGGGGCGGTTGCTGATTTTCTTGTCCAAGAGCGCCGGATGATAAGGAACGCTATAGTAGAATTGGGAGAGCATAGCCCTTATCGGCAATAATTAAGCAAAAAGAGGCATGGGAATTGCTATAGCTCCTGAGTGAGTCAAACCGTTGGCGGCAGGACAATTCTTCCAAAATAACAATAGGAAATCTTGAGTAATGCCTAATTTTTTGTTGTTATTCATTAGCTTGGCACTGATTTTAGCAAGTCCACCTGTGATCGCAACGCCGCCTACTGAGCTTCCTTACGAAATTATTGTCATAAAGTCCAAACGATTACTGATGGTGAAAAAGGGGGCGCGGGTAATTAAAAAATATCATGCTGCCCTAGGACAAGGGGGGATAGGGGGGAAGCGTGTTGAGGGAGACAAACGCACTCCAGAGGGAGAATATGAGATAGTAGATTCTTGGCCCAGTCGTAAGTTTTATTACTTCATACATCTCAATTATCCTGGTCGTCAGGATGCCATGGCGGGGTACAAAAAAGGGCTGATTTCATGGGAGGAGCTAATCCATATTTACCGAGCCCATCAAGAGCAAAACGGGGTTCCCCCCCAGCAAACTCGGTTAGGGGGATTTATAGGGATCCATGGTATCGGGGAAGAAACAAATCAAAAATTAGCGATTCACCATGATTTTGACTGGACTCGAGGTTGTATTGCTCTTACCAACGCTGAAATTGATGAATTGCGTCAGTTTATAGGGCCGGGCACCCCGGTAACCATTCTTAATGATCCCGCTGATAAACGTTTGTTTGTTGGTATTAACGTAGAATCAAATATTTCCCTTGCAGATTAACCCATTTTCCCTGGTTGATGTTGATAAAGTAGTGTATGAAATTTGAAATCTTGCCCGTTACTCCGTTTATGCAGAATTGCACCCTGCTTGCTTGTGAAGAGACCAGGAGGGCAGCAGTCGTTGATCCAGGGGGTGATTTGGAGCGAATCCTGGAAAAAATTGAGGCTAACCGATTAAAAATAGAGAAGATTCTGGTAACCCATGGGCACATTGATCATGCTGGGGGCGTGGCCGAATTGGCTCGCCGGTTAGGCGTGCCTATCGAGGGACCCCAAATAGAGGATAAATTTTGGATTGATTCATTGCCTTCGCAAAGTGAAATGTTTGGTTTTCCTCCTGCTGAATCCTTTGCGCCTGATCGTTGGTTAGAGCAGGGTGATACGGTCTCCTTTGGCAATATAGTACTTAACGTTTATCATTGTCCAGGACACACGCCCGGCCATGTAATTTTTTTTCATCCGAATAGTCACCTGGCCCTCGTTGGAGATGTATTGTTTCAGGGTTCCATTGGCCGCACTGATTTCCCCCGCGGCGATTATGATGCTTTAATCTGCTCCATTCGTGAACGTCTTCTTCCTCTGGGAGATGAGGTCCGATTTATTCCAGGTCATGGACCCATGTCCACTTTTGGAGAAGAGCGACGATTGAATCCATTTTTGAGGGAAAATAGCTGAGCCAAAAGTTCTGCTACTGCTCCTCTCTCACATGCTTATGGCATTTTGCGCAAGTTACGGTCAACTGGGAGTAACTACGGGCAGCGATGTCAAGGTTTTTATCCTTAGCCGCACCTATGAGTTCCTGCAGGTGGTCACGAAACTCAGTACTATATTCTTTATATTCTGGGGTTTTCATAACATACCATTCGCTCGCATGACTCATTGCCAGCATTCTTTTGGCTTCCTCTAAGATCTTAAAAAAATCTTCCTCGATTAAGCCCTCCAAAACATCGTGGGAACTAGAGAGTTTCACCTGCATAAACTCTTTTACCTTGCTTTCTTCCTCTGGTGGGTTGGCTGCATTGAGAGGATGGAGCGCCACTACAGACAGCATAACAATGGCAAAGAAACAAGAACTGGTCAGAGTCAATTTATTATTCATAGAACCTCCTTAATTTTATTCCAATCACTAAATTGTAAAAGGCCCTGCATTAAAAACTAGGCTATATTGAGACAGGAATCAAAACCTATCGGAGCTATTATCTAAATAAATTATAGTCTTTCCCGTTTGAGTTAGACCTCAGGAGCTTGGGGGTCAGCGTGTCAAGATATGCTGCTGGAAGCTTGACGTCGGGCCACGTTTGTCCCAAGCCCAACGGGATTTCCTCTACGGGGGAACCGCTATAGCTTCTGACATTTTATTACACACCTGTAATCGATGAAAAAACCATAAAATATAAATACTTATAAGAAATTTATCCGACATGCATTGCTATAATGTAGTCAAACCTGAGTACAGTGGGGGAGACTGATGGTGGAATTTAAGAAAAATGATTAAGTTAATATATCTTAGTTTTGGAGCCATTTCTGTCTTCACGGGTTTGATTATATTTTGGTTACCAATTCCGCTTGGGCTTCCATTAATCTTAATTGGGTTGCCAGTTTTAATAAAACATTCACCGCGCGTATGAGATTGGATGAATCAATTAGCCGAGAAATATCACCTAGTTGAGCAGATATTGAAGCGTATTAGCTCTGATAAAAATTAAATATATTTCTTGAAAATTAATTTATCCTTAGCCATTTTAAATAATTTAATCATTTGAATAATATGGAAAACTCAAAAAACTTTCAGATCGAGCCGCTTGAAAATATGGTATCTGTCGGCGCTGTAAAGGCAAAATCAGCTCGATTATGGATTCGTTCAGAAAGACCCGGAACTTTGTGTTTACGTTGGTGGAAAATAGGAGATCAGGAAAATGTACAGGAAGGATATATAGCAATAGAATATGAAAATAAAAATGATAATACTTACAGTATAGAATTTCCATTTACCTTGGAGAACCAATTTTTAGAGCCTTTAACCCGATATGCTTATGAAGTCAAACATTTAACAGATGATCAGCTCATTGGAGCAGGAACTTTTGAAACAGCTCCTAGTCATCCCGATCAAACACCGAGTCGTTTCTCAATTGCGTTAATGAGTTGCAATCAGCCATTTGATGAAGATGGTTTGGTCCACTTAGAATCTATTCAAATGCTGCGTGCCGCAAAACGATGTATGGAGTACCACGATACCAAATTCGTTTTGATGATGGGAGATCAGATGTATTCAGACTATCCGCGGAATCTTTCTCTTTTTAATCCAGATTATCTTTCTTTTATTGCATCTGAAGATAAAAAAAACATTTTGGAATATAAGAGCGAAAGTATACGGAAGATATTTCAACATCGTTATCGGTATTTCTGGAATCTTGCCGATTTAAAAACAATACATAGGGAGTATCCCTGCTATCCTATTTGGGATGATCATGACATTATTGATAATTGGGGTTCTGATCCAAAGCATCAAACTCCCCAATGGCAGGAGTTCTTCATAGGAGCAAAATTAGCTTATTTTGATTATCAAGCTTCCTGCGTGATGGATTATCAGAAAGAACTACCGGATTCGTTTGATTATGATATTAGCTATGGAAATACAGCTGTCTTTGTCCTGGATTTGCGTTCTAATCGAAAGGCTGGAAGAAATGGAAAACTTTTTTCTAAAAAACAACATATAAAAATTGAAAAATTCTTAAAAGCACATAGAGACAAAAAAATATTGTTTTTTGTACTGAGTGTGCCTGTTATTCATTTACCTCGTTTTCTAGCAAAGCTGGCAGCTAGAATTACTTATTCTGGTGAAGATTTTTCAGATCGGTGGTCTTCTGGTGCCCATGTGCAGGATAGAAATAAATTTCTAGAAACGATTTATCAACATCAGCTTAAGTATCCTTCGCAAAAAATGATTTTGCTAAGTGGAGATATTCATATTGGGTGTGTTCACCGTATTAAGTGGAATAAAGAAGGACCTAATACTTATCAAGTGGTTTCTAGTCCCATTACCCATATCAATACTTTTTTTGTGCAATTCTTTTCAAAGCTTCTTATTCGGGCTAACCGAAAGGTATCGATTAATAATGGTTTATTGAATGCAAAAGTTAATTTTTTAAAGGGGGTAAAAAGCTATATAAAAAATCCTTATGGTGGATTAAATCTTGGTCTTATCGAAATTAAAACGCCTCAACCTGGTGTTGATCCGAAAGTTAGATTTTATATTTATGGACATCAAGGGGAAGAACCTGTGTGTGTTTACTGTTCACCCTATATATGAGGTTGATGCTAAATTTAGTGGTGAACTCACCAATGGTGTTTTCGGAGATTCCACTTATACAAAAACCAGGCAAATGCATTATAGAGAAAAATAGAAATCTGTTTTATTATAGGAAAGGAAACAAGCTTAGCTTTCCAACGCTCATTAGGTGAATGCCTCCAAATGACCTCGAATGCTTCAACTCCTACTTTTATTTCTCCTTTTTCATTTATTGCATGAAGCCTTTTTCGGACAAATTCAAGATCAGGTGATATCTCATTATGGATGCCTGATTGGGTATGAACATCTTTCCATTCTATTCTACAGTGAGCCATTTTCGCCTTTTGATTTTTTATCCCTGCATTACAGACTGGGCATGCACTGTTGTAGTACACTTTTATAGGTTTTTTATCATTATTTTCCATAAATTATCTTTTAAACCACTGTTCGATTTTAACCCCTGCTTTGTCTGAGTGTTCTTCTTTTATATGAGTCGATATCGTTGCAACTGCCGATAATAGTACGCCTAAATCATCCACATAACCCCCTGGCAGTAAATCAGGTAAAGTATCAACTGGAGAGATAAAATAAATTAAAGCACTATAAATAACTGTTTTTGCCCATTTGGGAGTATCTTCATCTTGTAAAGCATAATAAAGTTTCAAAGCGGTTTCTATAACATTCACTCCTGCTGATTTTGCATATATGCTGATCTTCTCCCAGAAGACCCTCTCTGAGTATTGTGTCGTTCGATTCCGTTTTTTCATAATTAAGACCCAAAGTTTTCAAGCCCTAGCCGCTTATGCCATTGTGCAAGAGATTCTTCCGGATTTTATAATCTCCACCTAGATTAATGGTATAGCCCCCACCGCCCGCGGTTTTTCGGCAGATAGAGCAATAACAGAGGTTAAAGGGGTAAGGGTGTGGGGAATGAAGTGTAAAGCGTACGCTGCCGCAATGGCATGAACATTTAAGCTGCATGTATTTGACCTCCCCCTAACTTGTTAGAAAATAAAAGGAATAAATTTTTTTGTTCTTGCTATATAATCGAGATATTCAGGGAAATAATTCTTTAATAGAATCTCCTCAATATGGGATTTGGCTATTAAAACTATTACTAACATTGTCAAGCCGATAAAATTTAGATAATGGAAATTGTAGGTTGTGATACCCAGCATTACTATGCATAAACTGGTATACATAGGATGGCGGATATATTTGTAAGGGCCATGAGTAATAAGATTGGCATTATGTTTTATTTCAGGGTGGATATTAAAATTATTTAACCGGTTAAAGTAAAGTGTGATTATTCCAGCGACTAATCCAATAGTCACTAAGAATAAGCTAGACGTAAAATTCCTATCTGCTAGAGCAAAAGGAAAGTAGCATAAAATAATTGCTACAAACTGTAATGTGACTAGAAAATAACCCATCAACTTAATATTCATGTGACAAAATATATAAAAGAGATAATCATGAATGGCAAAACTACTAATGATATAGGCCGTTATTCGCTCCTCGGCAAAGTGGAGGGGGCAGAGAAAGTATTCCTGTCGGGCAGACGGAACCGGGAATCGGATTTAGAAAGCAAAGTGATGCTTGTTAAATACTCCTCTGCATCTGTAATCATGCCTGGTAGTTTCGGTACTCTTGATGAAGCTTTTGAGGTCGTCACACTGGTGCAGACAGGAAAATTAGAGCGGTTTCCCATTATTGGCATGGATGGCGATTTTTGGGAATATTTACGGCGTTTCGCTCAAGAAACCATGTTGAGCGAAGGGGTGATTAGTCCCAAAGATGTAGAAATTATCCATATTGCGAACACTGTGGATGACGCTGTTGAGATCATTCAGCAAGCGTAGGGTGGGCACGGTATATTTTAATCCTCGCAATAAAAAACAGGGCGTAGGCAACGATTAAGGCGCCTAATATTTTAAGGATAGTATTCTCGATAGCGAAGATCACTGAATAACCCCCGAAAAAAATTAATGAGAGAATAGCAATGATCTTGGCTCTCAAGGGAATAGTTCTATGCTCATGCCAATTCTTGATCATCGGTCCGAAGGTAGCATTTTCTATAAGCATTTGGTGAAGTCTTGGAGAGGATTTGGCAAAGCATCCCGCGGCCAAAAGGAGAAAAGGGGTCGTAGGAAGGAGGGGGAGGATAACTCCCACTGTCGCAAGCCCCGTAAAGGCAAAACCTAGAACTTTGTAGAACCACATGAATAAAATGACCTAACGGATTAAGTACCTATCTCTTCTGCATCCGGTGAAGGGGAAATAGCGGTGGGCCTATTCCCCACTGCACTGTGTTTGAGCTTTATATATTATAGAGAATTGTAGGGAGAGAATCAGGGGCTATGAGCACCTTATTAGCTTTGGCCGGGCGGCGATAGGGCAACGTCTATTATTGGCTTTTCATTAGCCCTTAACAATACTGCCATTTAACAGACATAAAACCTCAGTAGTGTGGCGCGTTGGATCCTTTTCGATCCCGCCTGAACCCTCTTTATGATAAAGAACTGGAGGATCTAATGCGCCTAAATAGCTCTATACTTATGATTACCATTATCTTTGCAGCATTATCCGCCCTTACCCCTGCCGACGGTTTGGGAAGTTATGAAGACCATAAGTGGGGAAAAGATAAGCAGGAAAAGCTGTTCGCCAATAAAAAAAGGGGCCAACCTGTGCAGCTTGGTCCCCGGCCATTCTATCTCGTGGAAGACATGGAGAAGGGCGAGCTCAAGAAGGCCCTTCAAGCGTGTGCCCAAGGTCCCTTCTACCAGACCGATTTTTCCATCGGCCACCGGGGCGCCCCCCTGCAGTTCCCCGAACACACCAAGGAGTCCTACGAAGCAGCCGCCCGCATGGGGGCCGGTATCCTAGAGTGCGATGTCACCTTCACCAAGGATAGAGAGTTGGTATGCCGTCACTCCCAATGCGATTTGCATACCACCACCCATATCCTTGCCACCGACCTGGCTGCTAAGTGCTCTGTACCCTTTACTCCCGCTGAGATCGACCCTTTTACCGGCGAAACTATTGCACCGGCTTTGGCCAAATGCTGCACCAGCGATATTACCCTAGAGGAGTTCAAGACCCTTCAGGGTAAGATGGATGCTTTCAACCCCAACGCCACTACCGTCGAAGAGTATATGAACACCACTCCAAGCTGGCGTACCGATCTGTACTCCACCAAGGGTACTTTACTCAGTCATGCAGAGAGCATTGAGCTCTTTAAGACATTGGGCGTGAAGTTTACCCCTGAGCTTAAAACGCCCGCTGTTAATATGCCTTTTGAAGGCGATTATACCCAGGAGGATTATGCCCAGCAGTTGATTGATGAGTACCATGAGGCAGGTGTTCGGGCGAGGAAAGTGTATCCTCAGTCTTTCAATCTCGATGATGTGCTCTATTGGATTAACAATGAGCCCGCCTTCGGCAGGCAGGCGGTGCTTCTTGATGACGCCAACTCCGTTAGCGAGCTGGACTCCTCCCTGGCTGCCATGGAGAGCCTTGTTGCCCAGGGGGTGAGAATTATCGCGCCCCCCATGTGGGCACTGTCGGAACTTAATGAGAATAATGAGATTGTGCCCTCGGAGTATGCCTTGAATGCCAGAGCCGCTGGTCTTGACATTATCACCTGGACGATGGAGCGCTCCGTTCTGCTCAAGGACGGCGGCGGTTGGTACTACCAGACCATTACCGATGCCATCAACAATGATGGCGACATGCTGGAAGTGCTTGATATCCTGGCGAAAGATGTGGGTATCCTGGGCATGTTTTCCGATTGGCCCGCGACGGTGACCTACTATGCCAATTGTATGGGCTTAAGATAACTCCAGCTAAAGGGCAGGCGGGTGCTTGAAAGTTATCATGAGAGGCCCGTCTGTCCTCTGGGCTAGGGACGGGAGACCCTTCCTTCCCTCTCTCCCACCTGGACCAAGTTGTGGGGAGGAACCCTCTAGCTGGACCCACCGTCCACGGACATCACCCTTTCTAAAAAGGTATCACTTGGATAGCACGATGAGGATGGCCACCAGGATGTCAGCACCGAAGGCTAACAGGCTGTAATTTCGATGCTCCTTTTCATTTTCCGCCTGGGGCAGCAGATGGGTAGCGCCCACATAGATGAGCACCCCTGCCGACAAGGACAGTAAGGCTCCCAGTAATGGTTTATTAATCTGGCTAATGTAGGGATAAGAAATCAGCGTACCTAGAGGCGTGGTCAGTGAGGCGGCGAGAAAGGCCAGGATCAAAGATGTTTTTTCGCTAAATCCCCCGCGTAAAAGCAGCAAGTAGGTGATGATTCCTTCAGGAAATTCATGGAGTACCATGCCGGTGGCGGCCAGTGCTCCAGTAAAGATGCTGACAGTAAACGTGATGGAGTACATGAACCCGTCAATAAATGAATGGAAACCAATACCAAACATGGGGATCAGTCCGATACTGTAACGGGAATTCGGATTCTGCTCACAGACAAAAGCGGTGATAAATCGGCTGAGCAGATGCAGCAGAACAAATCCCACTAGTAAGTACACAGGGGCATTGACATTCATCTCGAAGGACTTCGGGATGATGTGCAAAAAGGATACGGAAATCAGCACGCCAGCGGCGAAGCAAACGAAGTAGATGCTATATTTTCGGCCCCAGGCCTCAAAGTGGCGAATAGTGTAGATACCCATCGCCGTCACCAGTGCTGCCAAGGAACTAGCTGCCAATGCCACCCAGAATGTGTTTTCCATGTTATTTGCTCCAGGGTACCTTAGCGATTGTAAGCAGAACAGTGAGCAAACCCCATTCTAGATGGACAAGGAGCGGCATGCCTTGACCATCATGAAAGCCCCCTCGCCATGACCAGCGCGCAAGGCTTTGATCTTGCGGATCTCTGGCAGTCGAAGCTGTTATTCGTAAAGGGGAGAGCTTCGGCGATGGCCTGTGCAGAGGAAATGCCTCTTTTGGTCGCATAGGCCTGTACCTTATGTGCCGGGTCGATGCCAACCTGGACCCTTAGCGGGGCGGCGAAGCGCCCAGTACCGACGCCGATAGCGAGCCCCAAGCCATGCCAGGGCAGCAATGAAGCGCTATCTTTCTCCATCAGGATAGCTTGCTTTGCCATGCTAAGTGGGTCCAAGTTTTTGAGAACTTGCATTGACCCTACTATAATTAAATTATGAAAAATTTCCTAGGTCGCAGCTTTATAACAGGTGCGAGATCAGACTTTGGTGTTGCAGAAAGAGCACTAAGGGCAGAGCAAGAGGATTTTCGCTGTACTCTTCGCCAAAGATCTTTTGGAAGATCACGTGCTAAACTTCAACGAATATTCCTGAGAAATAGCGAAGTCACAATACCTTGCTGTGATGAAGGGGAAAATTAAGCTCAAAACTGCACAAGTTTGTCAAACCCGTATCATCGAGTACATGCTGTATGTAAAGGTCGATGTGCAGAAGACGTAGCAGAGAGGAAAAAAAGATATGAGAAGACTCTATTTTATGGTACCTAATGTTGGCAGTGCCAAAGCCATAGTTAATGAGCTGTTGTTGGCTCGGGTAGAAGAGCGGCATATCCATATTATTGCCAAGGAAGGAACCCCTATGGAAGATCTTCCGGAGGCGGGACTCGCGCAAAAAAGTGATTTTGTCCCAGCCCTGGAGAGGGGCATTGCGGTAGGTGGCGCCACCGGTGTTTTGGCGGGAATAGTCGCTGTCACCTTTCCGCCGGCAGGGCTTGCCCTGGGTGGCGGAGCTATATTAGCGACGGGCCTTGCGGGTGCCGGTTTTGGAGCATGGTTTTCCTCCATGATTGGCTCAGATGTCCCTAATACGCAAATTAAGCAATATGAGGAAGCCATTGAAAAGGGAGAACTCCTGATGATGGTAGATGTCCCCAAAGATCGGATTGATGAAATTGGTGAATTGGTGAAAAAACATCATCCCGAGGCAGAAATTAATGGGACTGAACCTACTATTCCGGCATTTCCCTAATCTCCAAGTTCTTTCTTTCCTACCCTCATAGGAAGAAACCCCATTTCAGAAGTTCCTGTCAATTCAACCCCGGCTGGTCTTTCCCGTTAAAAGGGATGAGTCCAGTCCCGGGGAACGGACTTTGAAGCCCACCCTCTAATTGAATAGAGTACTGCCTGCTGGTTCAAACCCAGTGGGATGGTAATAAAGTGCTGGATTTGCTCTTTAAACGGCGAAAGCACAGGGGCAGATTCAACTCCTTGCGCTGCTTCCTTTTTCGTTAGGAGTTCAATAGAGCTGAAAAGTTAAGCTCGAAATTAAGCGAAGTTTTTACTATACAACATAGAGTAAAACAAGTGCTTCGTTCAGAAGCCTACATGCAGATGCAGCAAAGAGGGAAAAGAACATGAGAAGACTTTATTTCTTGATACCTGATGTTAAAAATGCTCGCAAAATTGTCAACGAGCTGTTGTTGGCCCGGGTGGAAGAGCGGCATATCCATATCCTTGCCAAGGAGGGAATTCCCCTGGAAGATCTTCCAGAAGCGGGATTGATGCAAAAAAGCGATTTTATTCCAGCACTTGAGAGAGGAGTTGCGGTAGGCGGCGCTACCGGTGTTTTGGCAGGATTGGTGGCTGTCACTTTTCCGCCGGCAGAAATTATCCTTGGTGGGGGTGCCATATTAGCGATGAGTCTTGCAGGCGCCGGTTTTGGGGCATGGTTTTCCTCCATGATTGGCTCAGATGCGCCCAATTCGCAGATTAAGCAATTTGAGAAAGCCATCGAACAAGGAGAACTTCTGATGATGGTGGATGTTCCCAAAGCTCGGGTTGATGAAATTGATGAGTTGGTGAAGAAGCATCATCCGGAAGCAGAAATTAGTGGGACCGAACCTACCATTCCGGCATTTCCCTAAAGGCGTTACTGTTTAGAGGGTCGAATAAAAAATTAATGGGGCGTGGTGTGCTTGTGATCATAAACTTCGGTGCATAGGCGGCGTTACTCTGCCGTGGCAGTTTTGCCGCTATGCACCGGAATATTGTAAGGCCGTACTTTATTCGACTTTGATGCGACGCCGTTTTGATTTTTTTACCTTGGGCAAGGTGAGCTCCAAGATACCTTCTTTGAAAGAGGCTTTCCCTTTCTCACTTTCCACATCACTGGGTAAAGTAACGGTGCGGGCAAAGCTGCCACGGGATATCTCGTGGCGATAATAATCTCCTTTTTCTTCTTTTTCTTCAGTACTCGTGGTGGCTTTAATAGTGACCGTATTATCGGTAACTGAGATATCTAGGTCTTTTTTTTCTACTCCCGGCAGTTCGGCGCGGACAACCACCTCTTCATCCCGATCGACCACATCCACTCGGGGGATTCTGCCTTCAGGGGGCCAGGTGAGTTCACCCCACATCGGCCGTTCCCGTTGAAAAGGGCGCATCCAACCCCGGGGAAAGGCACTTTCGAACCACCGTTCCATTTCTTCAAAGGGTGAGAGCATGCGGGTAGGTTCCACCCTCTGCTTTTCTATTTCTTTCCCCGTCTCTGATGTTGGTTTTCCGCTTTCTTTCGGCATTGCTAACGCTCCTTAATTTCTTCTAAGTGAAGGCTGGCCAAGGAAAAATATAATCCTTAATATTATCTAGAACACTATGGCGGAGGTTTCAATAGGCTAGAGCGATTTCTTGGTCAATTATTACTACAGATTTAATTTCCCTAAAAATACTCAGCAAATTTTTCCTTAGCTTGTTGACCAAACAGGGTCTCACAAGCCTCCCTCACTCCTGCTGACCTCTTAAGTTCTTGCTGCCGTATAATTAAGGCGATTTTAGAGCGTCTGCGTAGAAAATCTTCTAGTCTGACAATCATTTCTCTTCGCGCTGCCAGTTGCAGTTCGCAGCGGAGATATTCTGTTCCTTCAATGAGAACTTCAGCTTGTTGAGGATCGGTCCGGATCATTTCTAATAGGTTAATCGCCTCTGATCCGTATCTTCGCCAGAGGCGGCAGGTCAGTTTTTCCGTCGAATTTGGTGGAGTGTAGCCGTCTAAATCCATTAATTCGGCCTGATGCAAAAATGCTTTTTTTATGGCTTCCGGTGGTTCACCAAACCAGGAGTATTGGGGATGGGGAAGGATGACTCCTAGAGCCTGCACTAACTCGCAAATTTCTTCTCCCACATTGAGGCAATCTGTCAGCTTTCCCCCAAAGATGCTGATATGGTCGCTTTCCCAATTGACATCAATCTCGTGTTTACGGGAAAGCTCCAACCAATCTCTTTTTCCCGAGGTGCCTGTTTTGACGACTAGAGGCCTAACTCCACAGCGCGCGGCGATGATATCTTCCGTTTTCAAGGGCTCCTTGAGGGTAAGCAGTTTATTAATATTATCAAGAATAAATTGGCGATTTTCCGCAGTGACGGTGGTAGTAGGATCTTTTACTGGGGTGTCGGTCGTTCCGATACAGGTTTTTACACCCATGGGAATGGCAAAAAATAAGCGTCCGTCACTGGCAAAAAAGGCAAGTACCCGCTGATGAGGGGTGAGTCTGTCGACGATTAAATGCACCCCTTTAGAGAAGACATGTTGATGGGGCGTTTTTTGGCCGGTCAGCTGGTTATGTTGGTCCACAAAGGGGCCCGCGGCATTGAGCAGGACTTTAGACTTAATTTCGAATTCTTTACCATTCATATGATCCCTAGCCTGGGTTCTCCATACCTTATCGGTTCCTCTTTGGGCCCCTAGGGATTCCACATAATTGGCGGCGATACAGCCACAGTTTAAGGCGGAACGGATAAAATTAAAGACAAATCGGGCATCATTGTCATGTAAGTAGGCATCGGAATACTCGAAACCTCCTTGACTATTTTCTGTATTGATAATGTCTTCTTCTTTTTTTATATCATTCCGCGACAGGAGGCGGGGAAGTTGGGTAAATCCCTTGCCCATCAACCAATAGAGCCAAGCACCTAGCCACAGGAGTAAGCGAGGGTATCGAAAGTCTTGGGGAACCGTTGTAAAAAAACGGATTTCTTTGACGGTGGAGGGATAATTCTTCATTAATTGATTTCTAGACTGGCACAGTTTCCAAACTAGCCGGAAATCGTAAGTTTCCAAATATTTGATTCCACCCCAAATGAGATTAGAGGAATGCTGGCTGGTAAAACCTGCAAAATCTCCCTTGTCAATTAAGGCGACTTTAGCGCCTCTGCCGGCAAGAGCCGCCGCAGAGACCGCACCGTTAATCCCTCCGCCGATGATCAAAACATCATAAGTGGTGTGAGACAGCTTTCCTAGGTTGCGCTCTCGCAGTTGCATGAGCTAAGCTACTCTTTTTCCTGGGCCCAACCTTTGGCTCGCTCCACCGCTCTTTGCCACTGGTGGTAGAGGCCCATGCGTTCCGTTTCAGATAGGGTAGGCTCATAGCGGTGGGCAAGTTGCCATTGGGAATCCAGTTCCTTACGGCTCTGCCAGAATCCGGTGGCCAGTCCCGCTAAATAAGCCGCCCCCAAGGCGGTGGTCTCTGTAATCTTGGGAACTTCTACCGCTACCCCGAGAATATCTGCCTGGAATTGCATCAGAAAGCGATTGATTGAGGCACCCCCATCGCAGCGTAGCACTTTTAGCGGGATTGCCGAATCTCGTTCCATGGCCTTGACCACATCCCGAGTTTGGTAACCCATGCTTTCTAGTACTGCCCGCACCAGATGGGCTTTAGTGGTGCCGCGGGTAATTCCCAGCAAGGTACCGCGGGCGTAGGGATCCCAGTGGGGGGCGCCAAGGCCGACGAGAGCTGGCACAAAGTAGACCCCCTCGTTGGTTTCTACTGAGCGGGCTAAGTCCTCGGTTTCTGAGGCGTGGTTGATGATCCCTAGGCCATCTCGCAACCACTGAATTCCCGCCCCCGTGATAAAGATGGCGCCTTCTAAGGCATATTCAACGGGTTCATCGCCGATTCCCCAGGCGATGGTGGTCAGCAGCTTTTCCTGGCTTAAGATAGCCTCTTTACCGGTATTCATCAGCACAAAGGAGCCAGTCCCGTAAGTATTTTTAGCTAGCCCTTTCCCATAGCAGGCCTGGCCGAAGAGGGCAGCCTGTTGATCCCCTGCAATTCCTGCAATAGGAATGCCGCCGGTTCCGAGAAGGGCTTGGGGTATGGTTTCCCCATAGACATAAGAAGAGGGTTTGACTTGGGGCAACAGGGCGGGGGGAATATGGAGCAGTTGCAAGATTTCCTCATCCCACTGTAAGTCGTGGATGTTATAAAGTAGGGTTCGACTGGCGTTGGAGTAATCGGTAATATGATTCTTGCCGCCTGTGAGCTTCCAGACGAGCCAGGAATCGATGGTGCCAAAAGCGATCTCACCGCCTTCTGCCCGTTGTCTGAGGCCATCCACATGGTCAAGAAGCCATTTGACCTTAGTGCCTGAGAAATAGGGGTCGATAACAAGCCCGGTTCGGTGCCGGAAGGTCTCCTCCAGACCCCTGGCTTTGAGTTTTTCACAGAGCGGGGTGGTGCGCCTATCTTGCCAGACAATCGCTTTTGCCACGGGTTCTCCCGTGCTTCGGTCCCACATCACCACCGTTTCCCGCTGGTTAGTAATGCCGATCGCTGCCAGATTGGCGGGCTCTAGATGGGCTTCCTGCAAGGCGGCGGCGACTACTTTTTGGGTGACTGACCAAATCTCGTTAGGATCATGTTCCACCCATCCTGGCCGGGGGTAATGCTGGGTAAATTCTGAATAGGCTCGGCCCTGAATGCGCCCCTGCTGATCAAAAATCAAAATGGTGATGCCGGTAGTGCCCGCATCGATAGACAATACATGACTTGTTGCCATTTTGCTTTTTATATCCCTCCTAATGGGCATAAAATCACCTTCTTTTCTTGGGAGAAGGTCGCCAATTTGATACGCCGTTCCCTGGTCTCTTCGATTCCTAAGTATAAATGCTCCTCATTGATTTTGCTTGGTTTTAAATCTCTGTCCATGCCAGCAGAGGTTGTCCCATCCGTACTTGGGTTTGTGGTCGAAGCCAGGTACAGGGTTTCAGGGGGGGAGTCGAAAAAACAATAATGGTGGAGCCCTGATGAAAATATCCCATCTCCTCGCCTTTTTTAAAGGAAGCTTCACAGGGAATGTGGTTCGGTCCTTGGTATTTAAGGTTAAGCAGGACATCCAGAAAATTCAGGTGCATGCTAGCGATCAGGATGGCGGCGACAGGCACCAAGGTGATGGCCTGGCCAAAGGCAGTGGTGTCTAGGGGAATCACCACCCGTTCATTTTTGCAATAGAGTCGTTCAATGTACTCCAGTGCAACCGGGTTAACATTCCAGACATCGCCGGAAATATAGTTGACCTCCCGAACTTGGCCGTCGCAGGGGGCGTGAAAGCGATGGTACATGCTGGATTTGAGCCGCAGTGTCATATACCAGCCGTTCCGATAACGGGCTACTTGTTCCGAGTCTCCAAGCAGGTCTTCCAAAGTATAGGGGAATCCTTTCGCCTGTATCAATTGTGTCCCCTCAATGGCCCCCATCTCGCCGACGACAGCATCGCAGGGACTGATTACTATTGCTGGGTCGGGATCAATCGTTCGGGCACCGTCTTTAAGCTTGCGGGTAAAACAGTCATGTAGATTTCGAAAGGACTTGTTTTGCGCTTCTTCCAAACGGAGATCATCTACGAAGAATTGCCAGACTGCAATTGAAGCTTTGGCAATTAAGGGATTTTTCTATTCGACTAAACCAGCCCATGAATAGAGTCAGGAGACGGCGCAGAATTCGATTAGTCAGCCAGAAGTTGATATTCTTTTGCTGGAAGAATTGAACAATAAATTTTTTTATTATTGATGTCCCTAAACGGTAAACAAGACAATGAATCCAGAAATCTTTATTACAATTGTGTTGCTTGGCGGGAGCACGTTGGTTTTTTTATTACCCCGATTACGAGCAAGGTTTCTTCTATCTCAAGCGAAGCATCGTTCCCTCTCCGGTCATGCCAAAATATCGAAGCTAATTCTTGTGAAAAATTCCTATTTATCTTCCCCAAAAATTTGACCTTAAACAAGATTCGATTGAGTGAGTTATGGTTTGCTTTACCTAATATACAGCTTTACTAGAGTCTATGTAGCTACTAAGTATCTTAGTAAAAGTTTTGAAGTACTCCTGGGGCGAGCCGGTGGTGTGGAGCCAGGGGACAGGGAAGTCCCCGCAAACCCTTTTTTCAGGGAGGAAAAAAACGGGTTTGCGGAACACCACCAGCTCGCTCCTAAAACACCTCATATTTTTATTCATAGGTACTTACTAAGGAATCGAAGTCGAAGATAGTGGTGTGTTTGAGCGAGAGGTTGAGAAATATCCTACAGTAAGCATTGTTACAAGGGTAATTAGGAATTATTACAAAATTTATTAAAAATTATTAAGAATTGTTAAAGGTATTTGTATTGAAGGGGTAAAACGGAGGGCTGGCGTTAGAAAAGAGGTGTTAATGGTTGGTGTAAGCCACGCGGCAATGGTATGCCACGTGGCTTAGGTTTAGGATTTTGCCGTTTAGTGATGTTTGGCGTAGTCGGTAAGTTTCTGATGGGTGAACATGTAGTCCTGGCTTTCCAGAGGAGTATGACATTGGGCGCACTCTAGATCATTGCTCTTGGGGGTCCCGTCAGGGTTATACACGGCGAATCCCCAATTGCCTGCACGATGCTCCTGGGGGTAAGCCGCTTCCCAATTGTCCCTTTTCTCCATGACAGCAACTGCGGCAAGTGAATCAATTTTGAAGATAGCGTTGCTGCTGGGAATAGGTTTACCTTCGGCATCCGTTTTAGGTTTGTATATTTCCATGACAATGATCGATCCTGAATCCGCGGTCTGGCCTTCCTTGTGGCTGGAAACGGCGGTCTCATTGGCATAGAGTTTGGCCACCTGTTTCTGATTGGCGCGGTTAATTGTGGCATACTTGCTAAAAGACTGCTCATAACCCTCGGGAAACTTGACAAACTCAGGGTCCCCGCCCCCATAGGCGTAGAAGGGAGACAAAGCACAGATTATAGTCACTAATTTCAAAGGGTATTTCATGTATTATTCTCCTTTATCATTGTGTATTGCGCTCAATTGGGTTTTTTCAGAAAATCGCTTGTCAGGAGATTGGCATTAAGTAGGCCTGGTAACAGTCATATATAGACCTTCAAACGACTACTTTTACCCTGATAGGCGAATCCTGTTTGTGCCCCTTCAAGCATTATATAGCGCAGTCACCCATAATATAAAACGGGTTCCTCACTTGGGTAGCCGAATCCCGATTGACAGGAGGGGATTTATAAAAAGTCTTAATTTCCTAGTGAGGGAGGGTAAGGACAAAGCAGTGAATGAGAACTGACCCTATTAATAAGCTTTAATCCATTCAATCTGCAATTGAAAATCGCCTGCCTGCTTGTCGGCAATCATTACGCCTATCTGGAAAATTGCGCTAGAATCGAGTGGTTTTTCATCTTCCAAAATGCGGCCACGGAAGGTGGGCACAAAGGTAGCAAAGGGTAGTTTCACTACTTCCCAGGCTTGATTGGAACTCTGAAATTTGGTTTGATAGGCGATTCCATCGAATTGAGTATCGGTACGCAATCTAAGGCGATATAGCTGGCCATCGCCACGAATACGGACTGCTAGGCCAGTGAAAGACGATAAATCTAATTTTCCAACCGGCCAGCGTACTGAGGCAAAGCCCCCTCTGTTTGCTAATGACACATGCCCTTCAAAAATACCTGTTCCCGATGAGATTATACGGAAGTTGCTTTTTGAAAGGCCGCCCATAACACCATCATTGATGATTTGCCAGGAGCGTGGCTCTTGGCTTCTAAAGTCAATAATCATTTGATTTCCAGATAAAAAACCAGTTAATGGTAATAGCATTAAAACAACAAGAATAATGAGGCGGGTCGGGGCTTTCATCATGCACAGTATCTCTTTACAGCGGTTATTTAATATTGAATTATAGTAATCCCATGGAGCGCAAAATAGTCGACTATCATCAAGATGAGCAGGGCGATTGGGTGGCGGATCTGGAGTGTGGTCACAGCCAACATGTTCGGCACCAGCCGCCATTTATCAATCGACCTTGGGTCGTGACTGTGGAAGGGCGCAAGTCCAGGTTGGGACGAGTACTCAACTGTATCCAATGCGATTCAAAGGATGGGAATTGAGGATACTCTCTCAATGATTTAGCGTACGTCCTGAAAGAAAGCCAAAGCCGTCCTTGGAATAGGCAAGCGTAATGTCACACACAACTGAATCAAGACTACTTGTCCGGTGCTACGCCATATTCCCTTCTTGACAAATTTACGAGAATCGGTGACAACCGTACTTGCCATGAGTATGGGCTGGGTCACCTGAATAAGTTTCTGACAAAAAGCAATATCTTCCAAGATGGACTGGTCTGGAAATCCACCGAGTTCTTGGAACAGCCGCTGTCTAACAAACATGGCTTGATCCCCATAAATAATTCGAGTCGAACGGCAGCGGAAATTATCCATGAGGGAGATCAATCGCAAGGATCCATTTTGGCCGGAGAAGCGATGGCGGAATCCTCCTGCAGCTATATGGTCGTCCAAGGCATCAATCGCCATGAGGGCATCTTCAGGGAGCAGAGTGTCTGCATGCAGAAAGAGTAACCAATTCCCCTTGGCCCGAGCGGCACCTGCGTTCATTTGAGAGGCCCGGCCTTTAGGGGAACTCAAAAGTTGAATGGAAGGATAGGCTTTTGCAACCTCTTGGGTTCGATCAACGCTTCCCCCATCAACCAGGATGGCTTCAAAAACACCAGGTTGTTTGAAAAGGCAGTCCAAGGTGGCGGGAAGAGCCTTTTCCTCATTATAGGCAGGGATGATAACGGAAATCATGGAGAATTCGATAGCTTGGTTGGATCCCCCTGGGGGAGTAGCGTGGAACTTCGAACCTATTTATCTTTATCTAAGCTGCCCTTGCGAGCCGCAAAATCAAGAGGCAGCTCCCTTGCCTCTGGTTAGCCGGTGGTGTTCCGCAAACCCTTTTTTCAAGGAAGAAAAACGGGTTGGATGCGCGCCCTGAGGGCATCCTCCGGATGCCCCGATAAACACCTCATATTTTATTCATTAGTGTAGTCCAGATGAACATACCTATGCAGACCCAAAAAGATCAATTTTTTGCGGCACTTGAAGCGGCGGGAATGCCCCCCGTCCCTGATGAATTTTCAGTGGTGCCATGGTATCAAGCCATTTCCCCTCGGATCCTAGAGGAAATCCAGGTCTTTATTCGTACTTTTGAAGATGTCACTACGCGGCCGAGTTGGCAGGAAGCTGTGACTGCCGCCGCCCCGGCGATTGCCCAGCACCCACGCCCTGAGGTTTGTTTTTTTAGCGCTTGGGATTTTCACTTGCCACCGGATCAGAGCTGGCAAATGATTGAATTCAATGATAATGGTTCCGGTCTTCTCTTTGCCGCGCTAGTGAATGATCGCTACTATCAAATCTTTGATTTATTTCAACAGGCTGCCCTCCAGCCTCCGCCTGCTTACAATGAATTGACTGAACGAATCATTGCCTCTGTGAAGCAGGAAGTCATGGCATTCTTCTCCCACTGGCCCCAGGGATTGTTCTTGATTTTGGAGGATAGGGAAGCGTTGCAAGGGGGAAAATTTCGTCACGAATTGATTCTCCTGCGGAACCTTTTTCGGCAACAGGGTTGGAGAGCGGAAATAGCCGCCCCTGGAGAAATGGGTTGGGATGGACAGCAGCTATGCTGGGAGGGAGAGACGGTTTCTTTTATCGTGAATCGATCCACGGATTTTCTCTGGGAGGCGGAGGTTTTCTCTCTGCTGCGCGCTGCCTATGAGGCAGGTCAAGTCTATGTGGCGCCTAATCCTTTTACCTATGCGACTCGCAGCGATAAGCGCCTCATGGAACGGCTTTCCTTATCTGACTGGGATCAGGAATTGGGGATTCAACCTCAAGAGCGGGCTATTTTGAGTGCCCACATCCCGGAAACCCACTGGCTGCGTCCAGAAAATGTGGAAGAACTTGCTCCCAGGAAAGAAGAATTTATTTTTAAGCCTGCCCAAGGATTTGCCGCCAGAGGGTTACTGGCCAGCACCAAGGTAGGACGCTCCCGCCTGCGCCGTTTGCTGAAGGCAGGGGCCGGCTATGTGGCCCAGAAAAAAATCCCCAAAAGCCCTTTGCATGGAGAAAGAAGCATTCCGCTTTGGACTGATCTGCGGGTTTGGGCCTATCGAGGGCAAATACTCCTCTTGTCAGGTCGGGCTTCCAGTCGCCCCGATAGACTCGATTTATCCCCGCCAGGGGGATGGATTTCCACTTATGTTCGTTGTAGCAAAACGCCATCGTAGTCTGAATGAGGTGGAATAAAACCAGGAGCTTAGAAGTGTCGGCCCCGGGAATATGATTTTATTCATAATCTCAGTTTTTTGGCCGATATTATCCAATACCTCGACCAAAGTTTTGGGGATTTATTCCCCTGTATCCTGGTTCTACCCTGCTAGGCTGTTCTAAAAACATAAAGATAGGAGGGGACGTCGACCTAGGCTAAGTAGTCCTATGGTGCCATGTCACTGCTTACGGTATCCCGCCATTGTGTTTTTTTTCAGGTGCTTGGTTGGGTACGATAAAGACAGTCATGGTGCGTAGTGATTAATTTTATCGATCTCGGTTCTGAAATCTTCCGTACTGGTTTTTTACTGGCCATTTTTGGTTATCTGCTGTGGGTGGGTAGGACACGACGTAACTTGCCTCCAAGGGGTTGGAATACCCTCCTCAGCGGCTTTGGTCTGCTGGTATTTGGAAGTCTCCTTGATATTACCGACGAATTCGAGGCGTTAAACCCTTTTGTTATCGTCGGCAACACCCATACCCAGGCGCTCTTGGAAAAAGTCGTGATTTTTCCCCTGGGCTATCTCTTGCTGTTGCGGGGATTGATGCGGTGGATGCCGGCTGTTCATGGATTGTCGCGGGAGTTGGAGTGTCGCAAGCAGGTGGAAAGAATCTTGGAAGCGATAGTGGAAACCCGCACGGGTGAATTGAAAGCGGCTAATTTGGCCCTAGCGGAAGAAGTCGTTGTGCGTAGGCAAGCGCAGGAGTTTTTGGAAATCACTCGGGCGAGGCTTGAGCACCTACTCACCGCCAGTCCTGCTGTTATCTACTGTTGTAAAGTCGGCGGCAACTATGCCAATACTTTTGTCAGTGAAAATGTCCAGGCCTTAGTGGGCTATAAACCCAAAGATTTTATTGAGGATTCCCGTTTTTGGATTAACCATGTGCATCCAAGGGACCGGGAGCGAGTGGTGGCGGATCTGGACGCATTACTTCAGCGCGGTGAGGCATGCTATGAATACCGTTTCCAGCACCGAGATGGAAGCTACCGTTGGATACATGATGAGTTGCAGTTGGTGCGGGATACAGAGGGACAACCTTTCGAGATCGTTGGCTATTGGGTTGACATTACCCATCCCAAGCGGGTGGAGCAGACGCAGCAACGGTTAAGTGCTATTTTGGAAGCTTCTACTGATTTTGTCGGCTTTTCGGATAATGAGGGGATTGCCCAATATGTCAATCAGGCCGGCTGCCGCTTGGTGGGGATGAGCGCTGAGGAAGCGGTGGGTCGGCCAATCACCGTATTTACCCCGGACTGGGCCAATATTATTATCCAAAATGAGGGTTTACCAGCGGCGAAGCGCCAGGGTTGGTGGCGGGGGGAGACGGCTTTGCTGCATCGGGAGGGTCATGAGATTCCCGTATCCCAGCTTATCCTAGCCCATCACACTTCCGAGGGGGAGGTTGAGTTTTTTTCCACTGTAGTTCGAGATATCAGTGAGCATAAGGCCTACGAATCCCAACTGGAGTACCAGGCCAACTATGATAGCCTTACGGGCTTACCTAACCGGAATCTGCTGCAGGACCGACTCGAGCACGCCATTGCCCATGCCTGGCGCGTCAGGCAGGGGGTGGCTGTACTTTTTCTGGATTTGGACAGGTTTAAAATGGTCAACGATAGCCTGGGCCATGATGTTGGTGATGCGCTGTTAAAGGCTGTGGCTGAGCGGCTGAGGGGCTGCGTTCGTGATGAGGACACGATTTCCCGCCTGGGCGGGGATGAATTTGTGTTGGTGTTGGAAGAATTGCGTGGAGGCGAGATGTCACGCCTCATCGCCAACAAAATCCTAGCGGCCCTGCAAGCCCCCTTTGCCCTTGAGGGGCAAACTTTCCGTATCAACGCCAGTGTGGGTATCAGCCTCTTTTCTAGGGATGGGAAGGATGCCTTGACACTGCTCAAAAGCGCTGATACAGCGCTTCATTGGGCAAAAGCCCAGGGGCGAGGGTGCATTCGCAGCTATACCTCGGAGATGAATGCCCAAGTGGTGGAGCGCCTGACCATGGAGCAGTCACTGCGCCAGGCCTGGGAGCGGCAGGAGTTCGTACTCCACTATCAGCCGATAATGGATTTGCAAACCGGTAATATGGTGGCCGTGGAGGCGCTGTTGCGTTGGCAACACCCCCGGTTGGGGGTTGTTCCCCCCGCCAAGTTTATTCCTTTGGCTGAAGAATTGGGGATAATGCCCACGGTTGGAGAGTGGGTGCTGAGGACCGCTTGCCTCCAATCCCGCCGCTGGCAGGATGCTGGATTGCCTATGCTGACCATGTCGGTGAATCTCTCGACACAACAGTTTATCCAGGTCGATCTTACCGACCGAGTCGCCCACATCCTAGATGAAACCGGTTTACCGCCTTCTTGCCTTGCTATAGAAATTACCGAAAGCCAGATCATGCAAGATGTCGAAAGTGCGGTCGCTTCTTTAAGGGCTTTCAAGGAAATGAAGGTGCATTTGTCCATTGATGATTTCGGCACGGGTTACTCTTCGCTGATTCATCTCAAGCGCTTTCCCTTGAACCGTTTGAAGATTGGTAAAGATTTTATCCATGACTTCACCAAGACTCCAGAGGATGAGACTATTGTATTGGCGGTGATTTCTTTGGCTCACAGTTTGGGCCTCAAGGTAGTTGCTGAAGGGGTGGAGACCGAGGAACAGCTTCGATTTTTGTGGGAGAATGGTTGTGAGGAGATGCAAGGCCATTATTTCAGCCCCCCTTTACCCGCCTCGGAAATGGAAGGTCTGTTGCAAGAAAACCGTCAATTGCCGTTGCGTTTAGCTTACCAGCAATGTCATTAAAAGCCTCTGGTTTCAGGCTCTAAATTTCTCCACATTAGCGGTGGTCTGGAGCAAAACGGCCTAGGATTAACCTTCAAGGGGCTAAAGCAGCGTCATGGCCACGGTTTGAATGAACTGCATTAAGGGCCCGGGATAAACCCCCCACCACACTAGCAATAGAGCAAGGAGGGCAAGCGCTAAACTGCCAGTCAGCGGTAGGGTAGAAGGATAGACCCGTTCTATTTCTGCCGTAGGCAACCGGTACAGGGCAATGATGATGCGCAGGTAATAAAATAGGCCCAAGGTGCTGCCAATAATGAGTGTCAAGAGGAGTGGCCACAGGGCGGCCTCAACACTGGCGGTAAAGATATAAAACTTGCCGATAAACCCTGCTGTCAGGGGGATACCGGCTAGGGAGAGCAGGGTGAAAGTAAACATGCCCGCTAGGACCGGCCGGCGCCAGAATAACCCCTGATAGTCTTCTAGGTTTTGCTTTTCTTGAGCTGGTGAGGAGAGCACGGTCACCACCCCAAAAGCGCCTAAGTTCGTCACGAAATAGACCACCCAATAGAAAGTAATTGCTTCCACGCCCAGGCTTCCGCTAGCCACAAGGGCTACCAATAAATAACCTAGGTGAGCGATGGAGGAATAGGCCAGAATCCGCTTGATATTGTTTTGCAGCAGCGCAAGTAAATTACCGACCAAGATGGAGAACAAGGCGATCAGACTGAACATCACGGTGAGGGGGGGATGATTGCCGCCTTCCACTTGAATAAAAAAACGCAGTAATAGGGCAAATACCGCCCCTTTGGATACGGTGGTGAGAAAAGCAATCACGGGGGCCGGTGCTCCTTGATAAACATCGGGAGTCCAGAGGTGAAAAGGCACCCATGAAAGCTTAAAGCTCAGGCCGCCGATGATGAAGGCAAGGCCCGCTAAAAAAAAGACATTAGAAGAAATTTCGCCGTGGTTAAGAAGAGCGCTGAGACGCCCAAATTCTAGGGTCCCCAGTTCGGCATAGATAAGGGCGATACCAAATAGCAAAACCGCCGAAGAAGCACCGGAAAGAATCAAATATTTCACCCCCGCCTCAAGGGAAGGTCGTAAATGTCGCGGGTAGGCCAGCAAAGCAAATAGGGATACGCTTAAGATTTCAAGGCCTAGGAAGAGGGAGATAAAATGATTACTAGCGGCCAGAATAGTTGCTCCTAGGGTGGCTAGGAGCAAGAGCATATAGAACTCTTCGGGCTGATCTTCAAGTCCTTGCAGGTAACTATAGGCCAGGAGGGCTACGGCTAAGGCCGCGACCAAGATGAGCCCGGTGTAAAACAGGGCATATTGATCGATGATCAACAAGGGCGGCAGCTGATGGGGGGTTACCCCAGCAGCGATGGGAATCATCATCAAGCAGAGCAGCAATGGGATCATTGTCGCCACCAGGGCCAATCGATGCTGGCGATAAAAAGCCACCACCAAGGTAAGGGTTAGGGACCCCAGGGTTAAGGTCAGCCAAGGCAGCAAAGCAATGAAATCAGTCATGGGTCAGTTTTGCCTTGACGGTTCCATGACCCATTGCTGTAGCCCCTCTAGGGCAGGATGGGCCATATCGAATACCGGTTGAGGATATAGTCCCAGCCAAAAGAGGATCAAAATCATGGCGCCCATGGCGACCATATCCCCGGTGGAAAAGTCCGCAAAGCGCCGTTGCTCTTCCGCCTCACCGTGGAGAGTTTTCTGCACCATGATCAAGGCATAGACCACGGAGAGAATAAGTCCTAGGGCGGCGGCGGCGGTGAAAGCAATATTGACCTGATAAGCCCCCAGCAATACCAAGAACTCTCCCATAAAATTAGCGAGCCCAGGGAGGCCTAGAGCCGCTACCGCAAAAAATAAACTGATGGCCGCTAGCCGGGGAGCCTTGCTCCATAGCCCTCCCATGCGGCCCATGTCCCGGGTGTGAAGGCGTTCTTGCAGGGCGCCGGCGACCATAAACAGGGCCGCGACGGAGATGCCATGGGCCAGCATTTGCATGACGGCGCCTTGGAGGGCCACCGGATTCCAGGCAAACACGCCCAGGAGGACAAAGCCCATATGGCTGATACTGCTGTAGGCGATTAAGCGCTTGACATCTTGTTGGGCGAAGGCCAGTACCGCCCCATAGAGAATCCCGATTACCCCGAGTAGCATGATCACCGGGCTATAATCAAACGCAGTGGCAGGAAATAGGGGGACCACGAAACGGAGCAATCCATAAGCCCCAGTCTTTAAGAGTACTCCCGCTAAAATTACGCTGCCGCCGGTGGAGGCCTGAGTATGGGCGTCCGGCAGCCAAGGATGCAAGGGCACCGCGGGCAGCTTGACGGCAAAGGCAATAAAAAATCCCAGCGCTATCCAAAAGGCGGTATTGGGATCGAGAGAGGCGCCTAGCAGGTCGAAATAATTAAAGGTCAACACACCCGTATGCTGATAATGGGTCCAGACCAGCACCAGAATTGCCACCAACAGCATCAGGCCACTGCTATGGGTAAAGATAAAAAACTTAAAGGCCGCTGGGAGGCGGCGCTCGTGGCCCCAAATGGCAATGAGAAAATACATGGGGACTAGCATCACTTCCCAGAAGAAAAAGAACAGAAACAAATCCAAGGCCATGAAGACCCCGAGTACGCCCGTGAGGACCCATAACAAGTTGAAATGAAAAAAGCCGACCCGATATTGGATCTCGGTCCAAGAAGCCACTACTGCCATGAGCCCCAGGAAACAGCCCAGGAGTACCAAGAGGAGGCTCAGTCCATCCAAAGCCAGATGAAAACGGATCCCAAAATGGGCAATCCAGGGCCAGTCCAGTTCCACTAACCAAGCGCCTTGTCCGGCAATGGCAAAGGGACTCCCTTGTGATAGCCACAATGTCGCCACCAAGAGGAAATTGATTCCTAAGGCAAGTAAGGCAATGATCCGCGGCCAGAGGGGATGCCGGCGCTCGGCATACCAGGCCCCAACTCCCCCTACTATTAAGATTACAAGTAACCAGATGAGTATCATAGGAACACCACCATGGCGATAAGTAGGGCAGCCCCAGCAGCAATCCCTCCGGTATACCAGCGTACCAGTCCAGTTTGGGTTCGGCTGAGCCCCTGGTGGCCCACTTGCGCTAGCCAGGCCATTCCCCGATAAAAGGCATCAATGAAGTCATCTCTATTGACGCGGGCGAGCCACAGGAAAGGCCACACCAATAGCCAGCCCATTCCCCGAGAAAAGGCATCGATAAAGTCACTCCTGTTGAAATGGGCAAACCACTGCAAAGGTCGTACTAGGAGCAGGTGGTATACCCCGTCAAAGCCCCAACCGACGTACCAGAAACGCCGCAATGCCGAAACCGGCGTTTTTTCTAACAGGGTCTGGCGCCATTGGGGCTTACTCAAGAAAAATAAATAAGCCAGCACAATACCTAGCAAGGAGACCGTCGAGACTATAAATTGCAAACCAAGCTCCACCCCTGGGCTTCTATACCCTGTTTCCAGCTCAGGAAGGGTTAAGTGCAATAGGCTAGAAAAAAAGGGTTGATCCCCGCCCATTGGTAACAATTCCACCCAGCCCCCAACGATGGAGAGCAGGGAGAGCAGCAGCAAGGGAATACCCATGAGAATGCCCGGCTTTTTGCCCACAGTCGTTTTTACCGGGCCAAAAAAGGCGATAAACCAGCCCCGAAAAATATACACCGCTGTTAATAAAGCCCCTATAAAGCCTGCTGCCCAGAGCCAGGGACCCCCTAAAGGGGATGACCAAACCTGCCAGAGAATCAAATCCTTACTATAGAAACCAGCGGTAATCAGGGGTAAAGAGGCCAGGGAGGCGGCACCAATGAGAAACCCCCAGAAGGCGAGGGGAAGCTGCCTTCGCAAGCCGCCCATTTTGAAGATGTTGTGTTCGTGCTGCAGGCTGGTAATGACTACCCCAGCGCTCAGGAACAGCAGGGCCTTAAAAAAAGCGTGAGTCATGAAGTGAAAAATAGCCGCCGACCAAGCGCCGACCCCTAAGGCCAAAAACATATAGCCAATTTGGCTCATGGTGGAGTAGGCCAGAATCCGTTTGATATCGGTTTGGACCAAGGCGCTACAGGCTGCCAGCAGTAAAGTAAACGCCCCGATCACCGCCACCGCCGTGTGGACAGGGGGAGCCAGTTCAAACAGCACATGAGTGCGGGCGATCAAGTAAACTCCGGCAGTAACCATGGTGGCGGCGTGGATGAGGGCGCTTACCGGGGTGGGGCCAGCCATGGCATTGGGCAGCCAAGTTTGCAGGGGCAGTTGGGCTGATTTGCCGACCGCGCCCCCGAGCAGCAGGGCAGCCGCCACTAGGGCTAGCGTAGAGCCTACAGGCCACGCTTGCGAGGCCCGTTCCATGAGCAATTGAATATTGAGTGTTCCCAGGTGAGTGACCAACAACAGCAGCCCTAGGGCCATGGCGGTGTCCCCGACCCGGGTGACCAGAAAAGCCTTGCGGGCCGCATAACCATTGGCAGGGTCCTGGTACCAAAAGCCAATCAGCAAGTAACTGCACAGCCCCACCCCTTCCCAGCCCAGATAAAGGAATAACAGATCATCGGCCAATACCAGCAGCAGCATGGAAGCAACAAACAGGTTCATATAAGCAAAGAAGCGCTGGTAATCTGTTTCGTCGACCATAAATTCGGTGGAATAAAGGTGGATCAGAAAGCTTACCCAGGTGATGACCAAAATCATTACCAAGGATAGGGAATCTAAATGGAGGGCAATGCGGGGAGTAAAATCGGCAATGGCTATCCAGGTCCATAAAATTTGCCTATAGGTATTTCCTGGAAGTTCGGATTGTAGAAACTCCATGCTAAGCCCCACCGTTAAAAGGGCGGATAGAACCACCGAACCCACGCCAATGAAGGCGCTAAGTCTTTTCGACAGTCGACCTGGGGCCAGTATTAACAGGATAAAACCGGCCAAAGGTAGCGTGGGGACTAGCCACAGGAGTTTTAGCATCTCAGCCCCTCATCTCGCTGATGCGATCGGCATCTAAAGTGCCAAAATGTCGGTAAATTAGCAGAATAAGTGCCAAACCGATGGCTACCTCTGCAGCGGCCAGGGTCAGAATAAGCATAAAAAAAATCTGCCCCTCCGCTTCTCCCCAACGGGCCCCGGCCACAATAAAAGCTAGCCCGGTGGCATTGAGCATGATTTCCAGGGACATGAGCATAAATATCAGATTGCGGCGTCCCAGAATGCCCATTAACCCCAGCAAAAAAAGAGCAGCGGCCAAATACAAACCATGCTCTAGGGGGATTGAAATCATTCTGGGTCCTCCTCCTGTTCCCTTCGCCCTAGGTGATAGGCTCCTACCAAACCTGCCAGCAGTAACATGGCTGCAAGCTCAGCCGCCAATAAATAAGGACCAAATAGGGCCCTGCCCACCTGTTGGGGTTCAACCATTCCAGCACTGGAGAGGAGACTGTTTTCTTTCTCCAGGACATAAATTAGCTCTATCAACAAAATAAAGGACAGAATTCCAGGCCCTATCCACATATTAGGAGTGAGCCAGCGATTTTCCTGGACAATGCTCTTTTCCCCTAAATTGAGCATCATCACCACGAAGACAAAGAGCACCATAATGGCACCGGCGTAGATGAGGACTTCTAAGGCGGCCGCAAAAGGCGCGCCGAGGAGAAAAAAGATTAAAGCCACCGAGAGCAAAGAAACGATTAAATAAAGCAATGCATGGACAGGATTTAATTGGGTGATCACCATGGCCGTGGAAATAATGGCGACAAAAGCTGCAATATAGAAGGTGATTTCCATAAGTATTTTTAGCTTTTCGGTGTTGACTACTTCTAAGAATAGATTGGATTAGCTACTTTTTAGGGTGTTTTTTTTGCTCTCGAAATTAAAGTTGATTTGGGAAACAGCTAAGGCATTAGTCCGCGTACATCCACCGGTGGTTCTTCGTTTTCCGCTTCTCCTTTATCCTTACCACGAACCGCTAATCCGGCTACTCGATAAAAATTATAATCGGGATATTTTCCGGGGCCGCTGATCAATAAATCTTCTTTCTCATAAACCAAATTTTGCCGCTCATATTCGCCCATTTCGAAATCTGGAGTGAGTTGAATCGCATAGGTGGGACAGGCTTCTTCGCAAAGGCCACAAAAAATGCAACGAGAAAAATTGATGCGAAAAAATTCTGGATACCAGCGGCCCTGTTCGTCTTCCGTTTTTTGCAGAGCAATGCAATCGACAGGACAGGCGACGGCACATAAATTACAGGCGACACAGCGTTCCTCACCATCCGGATCCCGGGAGAGGATAATGCGCCCGCGCCATCTTGGCGCGATATAGGGCTTTTCCTCTGGATATTGGATTGTTGCTTTGGGCCGGAAAAGATGGAGAAATATAGCCCAGAGAGTTCTCAATTCACTGCCTAGGGAAAGACTTTTTAATGAGTTCCACATGGCATCCCTCCTTTGAGATTAGGTTCCTTCGATAGTGAGTACCACAGCGCCAGTAACCACTAAGTTGATCAATGTCAGGGGCAACATGAGTTTCCAACCATAGGCCATGAGTTGATCATAGCGGGGCCTGGGGAGAGCGGCCCGTAGTAAAATAAAGAAAAATGCAAAGAAAGAAAGTTTAATAAAGAACCAAACTAGAGGCGGCAGCCAAGGTCCTCGCCAACCGCCAAAGAAAAGAGTCACAATCATGGCTGAGATAAGGAGAATAGCCAGATACTCACCAACAAAAAAGAGGCCGAATTTCATCCCCGAGTACTCGGTATGGAAGCCCGCCACCAATTCATTTTCAGCCTCAGGGAGATCAAAAGGCAGACGATGGGACTCTGCGATTCCGGCGATCAGAAATACCACCAAACCAAGAAATTGGGGAATGCAAAACCATAATCCTTGTTGTGCGGCCACAATTTCACGCAGATTAAAGGAACCGGCCAGCATCACGACCCCCATCAGGGACAGGCCCATGAAAACCTCATAGCTCAACATTTGCGCTGCCGCCCGCAGGCTGCCCATTAAGGAATACTTGTTGTTGGAGGCCCAACCGCCTAAAACCACGCTATAGACGGCCAAAGAGGACATGGCCAGAAAAAACAGTAATCCAATATTAAGATCAATAATGCCTATATCCGGGGTAATGGGAATGACGGCAAAGGCGAGTAAGGCCGTTATCACAACCACCGTTGGCGCCAGGATGAAAACCCGCTTGTCGGCGAAAGGGGGTATCCAATCTTCCTTGGTAAAGAGCTTGATGACATCAGCTACCACTTGCAGTATGCCGAAGGGGCCGACCCGATTGGGCCCGTAGCGATCTTGCCAAAATCCCAGCAAACGGCGCTCAATCCAAATCAGCAAGGCCGCCAAGGTAAGCAATACTCCTAAAATGCCGACGATATTGAGCAATGATGCCAAGATGGTATTCATGGTACTTCCTTGGACAGTTGGCCCCAAGCGGGCAGATGGGCCATGTCCTTTAATGCCGGCAGACCCCAGGGAATTCCGGCTATCCCTTGGGGTAAAGTTTTTTGGTAACAGACTGGCAGGTGGTAGGGTTTTCCCGCCAGAATGAGTTCCACTCCGCCGCCGGGGGCCACTTCAAGTTTAGCGGCATCTTCCGGATGAAGGGCAAGGTAGGGCCTAGGGGCCCGTTCAGCGATGGCGGGTGCCAGGATGCTTAGTTCTTCGCTGCCAAAAATATGGTACAGGGGTAAGATCAGCCATTGATCTTCCCGGTGGGGGAAAGCTGGAGGCGTTTGTTCGAAATAGATGGCCTTTGCCTCCGGAGGGGGTTCAATCAGGCGGATGCCGGGAATGCCCCCCCGCAGGGGCCCGCCCACCTCTTCTTGGAACTTGTTGACCGATTGGACGGAATTCCAGGCGGGCGCCCAAAAATACGGTATCAGCGCCCCTGGCAGTTGCCCATAATAGCCCTCCATGGAAAAGGAAAAAGGGGAATCAGGGTCTGCTGGCGGTTTAGGCTCGTGGACACTCAGGTGAGCGCCCATGGCAGTACGCCCGCTGTAGCGATGGGGCTCGCGGGCGATCCGCATCCCTTGGATGCGAAATGTTGCCGGGGGAGCGGCTTGGGGGATATTTCTGAGAGAGTCGATGCTTTCGGCACAGGCGCGAGTGACCCCATCTAGATCATGCCAGAGACCTTCCTCGTGTCCAGCGGCGGTTATGGCCTCCTTTAGCCAACGCCAGCTCTCCTGGATATCGCCCTCTGGAACAAAGACCTGAAAGAACCGTTGGGCTCGCCCTTCTTGATTGACCAGAGTCCCATCCCCCTCGGCGAAGGTTGCGGCAGGAAGCGCTAACTGGGCTTTTGCTGCCGTGGCGTGGTTAATATGGTCGATAAGGATGAGTTGTTTGGCCGCGCTTAGGGCGGCATCAATGGCCTCCTTATCCGCCCGCCGATACAGATCATTCTCCAGGACGATCAGCGTATCCGCTGTGCCCTTCTCCAAAGCCTGAAAGGCTTGACCGAGATCGCCGCCCTCCATAAGGCCTAGCCCCAGGCTGTTGCACTCAGGTACTGTGAAAAGAAGATTGACCTTGTTGTCATCGCCACCCAATGCTGAGGCTACATTAGCGGCAGCTTGGATGATTGTTTCGCTTTGGCAGCCGGTGCCGGAAATGATCAAAGGCCGTTTTGCCGATGTTAGCGCTTGCGCAATGGGCTGGGCGAGCTTGCGCAGTGCCTCGGAAAGATTCGCGACGGCAGGGGCTTCAGAATTGAGTTCATGGGCCACAGCAAAGCCCAACCGAGCCAGATCCTCGGGGGCAGCATGCCAAGTCTGAGTGGCGATATCGTCGAGCCGGGTGGCGACTGGCGAGGCAATAAACAGCGGGTTCCGTTGCTGTTGGGCGGCATTTCGTACCGCGGAATCTTGCCAGCGGGGAATTTTTTGCTGATCGGCAATCTCGAAAGCCCGGTGGCGCACCGATTGGCGCAGGGTCAAGGCCAGCCTCGGAGCGGTATTGGTGACGTCCTCGCCTAAGATCAAGATGGCGTCGGCTTGCTCCGCATCCTGTAAAGAGGCCGAGCGGACCGGCCTGTTCTTAAGAATATGGAGAATGAGGGATATGAGCTGCTGCTCCCGGGCCGCTATTCCAGAATAGAAGTTTTCAGGCCCCACCAGGGTGCGCAGGGCAAAATTGGCCTCCAAGGAGGCGCGGGGCGAGCCGATGCCGATGATCCTACCCGCTTGGGAGAGCAGGGAGGCTAGGTATTGCCGGGCCTCGGCCTTAGGAACTACTTCGGCCTTTTCCCCATTCTTTTCCCGCCACAGGGGTTGGCGGATTCTCCGGTCGCTGTTGACAAAGTCATAGCCGAACCGTCCCCGATCGCAAAGAAAATAACCGTTGACCGCTTGGCTATAACGGTTTTGAATCCGTCTTAGCTCTCCATAGCGTTCGCCGGGACTGGTGTTACAACCCAGACTACAGTGGACGCAAAGGGAAGGGGCGGTTTGCAGGTCCCACTTGCGCGTGTAGCGGGCGCTCAAAGTCTTGTCGGTAAACACCCCCGTGGGGCAGACCTCCACCAGGTTGCCGCTGAACTCATTTTCCAGGACCCCATCCTCATGGCGGCCGAAGTAGACATGGTGGTGGGTGGCAAAGACATTGAGATCTTTTCCGCCAGCATATTCCCGATAGAAGCGCACGCACCGGTAGCAGGCGATACAGCGGTTCATCTCATGCTTGACAAAGGGACCTAAGTATTGATTGCGGAAAGTACGCTTCTTAAACCGGTAGCGGCGGTAAGTGTGTCCAGTCAGCTGGGTCATATCTTGAAGATGGCACTCTCCCCCCTCCTCGCACACTGGACAATCATGGGGGTGATTGATCATTAGCCATTCGATGATGCTGGTGCGAAACGCTTTGGCCTCGGGATCATGGATAGAGATGCGGGTGCTGTCTTGAGCCGGAGTCATGCAAGACATGACGATGCGCCCCTTCGTATCCTCTTCGTTCTGAAACTGCTTGACCGCGCATTGCCGGCAGGCACCCACCGATCCCATCGCTGGATGCCAGCAGAAGTAAGGTAAGTCGAAACCCAGAGATAGGCAGGCCTGCAGCAGGTTGTGTCCGGCATCGACCTCGTAGGATTGGTCATCAATATGGATGATGGCCATCAATTCCTCCAGGGGCAGTGCTGTTCGCGGATATGTCGCTCGAAATCTTCCCGGAAGTATTTGAGGGCGCTTTGCAGCGGTTCCATAGCGCCTGGCGCATGCATGCAGAAGGTTTTGCCTGGCCCAAGAAATTGGGTATGCATTTCTAATATCTCCAAATCTTCCATTTGCCCTCGGCCTTCCTCGATAGCTTGTAGAATGTGCGCCACCCAGGGCAAGCCATCTCGGCAGGGTGTGCACCAGCCGCAGGACTCTTGGGCGAAGAACCGTTCCAGATTGAGAACCATGCCCACCGGACAGGTTTTATCATCTAGAATGATCATTCCCCCGGTACCCATGCGGCTGCCCGCCTCCATGATCGAGTCGAAATCCATCGGGACATCCAGATGTTCCTCCACTAAAAAATCGGTGGAGGCACCGCCGGGCAGCAGGCCCCGGAAGAGATAACCTGCCCGCATCCCCCCCGCATATTCCTCTAGGATCTCCCGGATGGTCGTGCCCATAGGGAGTTCCCAGCAGCCGGGCTGTTTGACTCGGCCACTGGCCCCATAAAGCTTGGTCCCCCCATCCTCGCTGTGACTTAGGTTGTGATACCATTCGGCACCATAGTTGATGATATGGGGCACATTGCAGAGGGTTTCCACATTGTTCACCACGGTGGGTTTGCCCCACAGGCCAGAGGCTTGAGGATAAGGTGGCTTCTGGCGGGGAATGGCGCGTTTGCCTTCCAAGGAGGTGAGTAGAGCAGTTTCTTCTCCACAGATGTAGCGACCAGCGCTAGTATGGATGTGGAATTCCAGGCTAAATCCTGAACCTAGGATATGTTTTCCCAGAAAGCCTTGTCCATGGGCTTCCTGAGCCGCCTGTTTTAGGCAGTGGGCTGCCAGTTTGTATTCGTCGCGTAGGAAGATATAGGCTACATCGGCTTGGGTAGCATAACTGCTGACGATCATTGCCTCAATCAACTGGTGGGGATCGTTCTCCATGAGTAGGCGGTCCTTGAAGGTGCCTGGTTCCATCTCGTCGGCGTTGGCAACCAGATATTTGGGGTGAGGGGCATCGTCGCCCATGGGGATAAAGCTCCACTTCATTCCCGTGGGAAAGCCTGCCCCGCCTCGGCCCCGGAGTTTAGAATCTGTGACCGCTTGCTGAATCTCTTCGGGAGTCAGTTCCTTGATGGCTTTGCGGAGTGCTTGATAGCCGCCGGCCTGCTGGTATTGTGTGATGTCTAGCGGTTCCCGGTCAGGGATAATGTTTTGGGTGAGAGGAGTTGCCATGGATTTTCCGGTCATTGATACCTCCCCAAAATTTCATCGACTTTCTCTGGGTCCAGATCCCGATGCAGATCCTCATCCACCATCATTACCGGGGCATGGTTGCAATCACCCAAACAGCAGGTGGGCAACAGCGTAAATCGATTATCCTTGGAGGTTTCCCCCAGCCCTATTCCCAAACGATTCTGTAAGTGTTGGTACAGCCGGTCATAGCCCATAATCCAGCAGCTGACGCTGTCGCAGAGTAAAATAGCGTGTCTACCTACTGGCCGGCGGAAGATAAGATTATAAAAGGTGGCTACCCCATCCAGTTCCTCGAGCGACATTTCCAGCATTTCCGCGACATCGCGCAGATGCTGGTCAGAGACCCAGCCGTGGCGCCGCTGCACTATCTTGAGCGCTTCCACGGAGCCCGCCTGCTTTTGCTCGTACTGGCGAAGCTCGGTCTCGATCTCTTTTTTCGCTTCATCACTTAGCATAATTAGCGATCTACATCTGCCATTACAAAATCGATGCTACCCAAGGTGGCAATCAGATCAGGCACCATTGCCCCCCGGCTAATGAGCGGAATCATCTGAAGGTGGGGGAAGGAAGGGGTGCGGATGCGTACTCGATAAGGCTGAGTTTGGCCATCGCTAATCAGATAATAGCTGTTGTTGCCTTTAGTCGCTTCAATGCTCACGCAAGCTTCACCCGCGGGAATCACGGGACCCCAGCTGACACTCAAAAAGTGGGAAATTAAGGTCTCAATATCATGCATGGTGTGTTCTTTTCGCGGCGGGGTGGTCAGAGGGTGGTCGGCCTTATAGGGACCGGCGGGCATATGGTCAAGGCATTGCTTGATGATCCGCAGGCTTTGGCGCATTTCTTCAATGCGTA
Source organism: Nitrosococcus wardiae (assembly GCF_004421105.1). NCBI lineage: Bacteria > Pseudomonadati > Pseudomonadota > Gammaproteobacteria > Chromatiales > Chromatiaceae > Nitrosococcus > Nitrosococcus wardiae. The sequence goes on along the minus strand of NZ_CP038033.1, from coordinate 3,037,678 downwards.
CTCGGCACCGGTCGTAACAGTCACCGTGCTGGGCAATTGGGATATCAAACTGAAACTGTTCATATCCTGAGTAGGGACGTTGTTTACGAAGATCCCATTCTAAACCGCAGGCGCGTAGGCCTGGTCCCGTAACCCCCCATTCAATGGCCTCGGCAACCGTGTAACTGCCTACGCCCTGAGTACGCTTTTTGAGTATCCGGTTTTGCATGGTAATTTTGTCGTACTCGTCAAGGCGTGGCGGCAAATAATGTAGAAAGTTTCGAATTAAACGTTTCCAAGCGAAGGGTAGATCTTGGGCTACACCGCCGATACGAAACCAGTTAGGGTGCATCCGGCCCCCGCAAATGGCTTCGATAATGTCAAAAACCCGTTCTCTATCCGTAAACATGTAAAAGACGGGGGAGAGTTGGCCCACGTCCTGCGCAAAAGTGCCGTAAAACACCAGGTGACTGGCAATGCGAAAGAGCTCTGCTAGCATGACCCGGATGACCTTAGCCCGCTCCGGGACTTGGATACCTGCCAATTGCTCGACGGCTAAGACATAGGGGAGGTTATTCATCACCCCACCCAGGTAGTCGACCCGATCGGTGTAGGGAATATAGGTATGCCAGGATTGGCGCTCGCCCATTTTTTCAGCGGCCCGATGGTGATAACCGATATCGGGGACGGCATCGACAATTTCTTCCCCATCAAGCTGCAGAACAATCCGAAAAACCCCATGGACACTGGGATGGTTGGGACCCAGGTTGAGGAATATAAAATCAGTGCTTTTAGCGGTCCGTTTCATCCCCCAGTCTTCCGGTTTAAAGCGTAGAGCCTCTTGTTCCCGCTGTTGTTTTTCTTCAGACAGGTGAAAAGGACCCATCTCGGTTGCCCGGGCCGGATGATCCTTGCGCAAGGGATGGCCCTGCCAAGTAGGGGGTAAAAGAATACGGCGAAGGTGAGGGTGGCCTTCAAAGTTAATACCAAAGAGATCCCAAACTTCCCGCTCATACCAGTTCGCGGCCGGCCAGATCGAGGTAATGGTAGGCAAGGAAGGTGATTCCCCGTGCAAGGGAACTTTGAGGCGGATATCCTCATTCCGATCAAAGGATAAGAGATGATATACCAGGGTAAAATCGCTCTCCGGTTGACCGGGTCGATGGGTTCGGACTCGTTCATCGATAGCCGTTAAGTCGTAGAGCATAGGGTAGGGCCGCTCCACTTCGGATTTGAGATACCGTAAAACTGCGGCAATTTGCCTCTTTTTTACCCAGAAAGTAGGGACTCCCTCGCCGGTTTCTTGCAAGATAAAGTTTGCTTCATCAAATTGCTGATAGAGCGCCTCCCTAATAGAGCTAGCCATGGGGAAAGTCTCCCTTTGGGTTTTGCTCTGGTTTAAACTTCATCTGGACTTCGCAGGACAGTGGCTTGCTGGCGTTCAGGGCGTTTTTGATCCCGCAGGCTCGCTTTGGGTAACTGTTCTACGCCTTGGGGGCCGATCATCCAACTTAAAGGGCGTTTTTCTTTGCCGATCGCCTCCTGAAGCAGTAGTAATCCTTCCAACAGGGCATCGGGGCGAGGAGGACAACCGGGAACATAGACATCCACCGGGAGAAATTTATCGACTCCTTGAACTACACTGTAAATATCGTACATCCCGCCGGAATTAGCGCAGGATCCCATAGAAATCACCCAGCGGGGTTCCATCATCTGCTCATAGAGGCGTTTAATGACAGGAGCCATTTTTATAAACACTGTTCCCGAGATCACCATGAGATCGGCCTCTCGGGGGGTGGCGCGGATGACTTCGGAACCAAAGCGGCCGAGGTCATATTTACTGGTAAAACTGGTGGCCATTTCCACATAGCAGCAGGAAAGCCCAAAATTAAAGGGCCAGATAGAATTTTTCCGGCCCCAGGAGATAAGATCCTGCAACCGAGCAAATAGCAAATTACGCCGGACAGCATCTTCAAAAGAATCTTTGCTCTGTTCAATTGAAGCTGCTGTTTTGGGTTTGCTTAACCACCATCGCATAGGATCACAACCCTCTAGATGTTCGTTTTTTTCTTCCCTGGGGCTGCCAATCCAGAGCTCCTACCCGCCATTCATAAATCAGGGCCACCACCAAGATGGCGATAAAAGCTAGCGCCCCCCCATATCCTATCCAACCTGTTTCCCGGAACGCCACCGCCCAGGCGAAAATAAAAACGGCTTCCATATCAAAGATGACGAACAAGACAGCAACCAAATAAAACTTGGCAGAAAAACGTAACCGTGCGAAGCCAACCGGCACAACACCTGATTCAAAGGGTTCACCGGTCGCTCTTTCCCTATGACGCTGCCCCAAAATATAGGATAGCCCGAGGATTGCTGCGACTAAGGCAAGGACAATACCGGTATAGAGCACAAAAGGCCAAAATTCAGTTGATTGCATGGGGTTGATAAAAATCTTAAAAAAGGCTTTTACTAAACCGTAGGCGAGGAAGGCGCTGGCTGCAAGGTTAATAAATACCTTAAGAAGAGAAGGGGCTTTGGCGGTACTGTCCTTAAAAGGGAATTAGGCTATTATGTTCTTGAGTGAGTGAGAGCCATTCCTCAAACTCTTGGATTGATTTTTCAAAAAGAGGCTTATAGTTTTTTTGGGAAGCATGACTGGCCGGGCTAGCGACCGCTTCGCGATAGATATTGAGCGTTCTTGCGACCCAGTTTTGGGTCGCCTCTAACCCATCACGCTGCAGGAGTAAGTTTATCCTTTCCTTTTCGGTATTAAGTGGTGGCATTTTTCCCTTCAAGGGGCATTAGGGCCCTTCGAAAATTTCATTGAGAGAGAAAGTATCGGTAATAAAGCGGGCAAGTCTTTCCCGGGCTCCTGTGAAAGCGCTTAGATCATGGGTCATCAAGGGTATTACTTCGATTTCAGCACTCACTATGTCGCGTAGCAATTTTACCTGGGTTTTAAGTAGTTCCTTAGGTTTGAAAAGGTAGGCTAGACGGCTTTCCTCTAAAGCATATTTTCCTAATTTCTCTTTTAGATCAGGTTCGAATAAGGAAAGGAGAGAGTCCAAAGTATAGAGGGTAGAAATAAAGCTATCGATGGCTAACACCGCATTGGCTAAATCAACTTCGGACTGGGTGTTTTTGTGCCGTGTAAATGCTTCTTCGCAATTGATAAAACCTCCATAAAGCAATATCGCTGCCCTGGCCTGATGTTGCCGTGGCAATGCATCATTAAGACAACGCTGCTCCATTATTTCAACAAGTTCAATCCACATGGTTTTCCCTGTCTGTTCAATAAATCATTAGACCATTGCCTATCCTCTAGGATAGATCAGGGCTATTCCCTATATGTAGTCGGATATTGGCAGGATTCAAAGAAAAAATTGCATTACACTTTATTAAAAGACTAAAGGAGCTAAGGAGGGCAAAGTGAATATTTTGGGCTAGGGTGCTCAAAATGAGGTTGATATTTAAGCTACTGGAGTTAAGAGGTTGCGATGTTACACGTGCTAAGAAGGATCCAAGGGTTGAAATGCTTCACACTTCATGCCAAAGATGGGGATATTGGGAAACTCCGAGAAGTTTATTTTGACGACTCTTCTTGGAGGGTGCGTTATCTGGTGGTTGAAACGGGTAATTGGCTAATAGAGCGCCCGGTTCTGATTACTCCCGAGGCTTTAGGCTCCATTCATGAAGAAGAATGGATATTGCAAGTGGAATTAACCCGAGAGCAGATAGAGACTGGTCCCCCTATTGATGTAAAAAAACCAATATCACGGCAGCAGGAGGAAGAGTACCACCGATACTATAGTTGGCTACCTTACTGGAGAAGCGATTTGTTTGGCCACCTAGGCCAGGAGTCTAAAAAAGAAAACAAGGGGGAAGAGGTTGGAGACCCCTATTTACGGAGCAGTGCTGAAGTGACAGGGTATCGTATCGAAGCCCGTGATGGGGAGATCGGGCATGTGGAAGATTTTATCGTGGATGAGAAGGACTGGGTCATTCGATATCTGGAAATCAGTACCCATCCAGGGTGGTTTGGAAAGAAAGTTCTTGTCGCACCTGCCTGGATTGAGCAAGTCAATTGGAAGGACCGTAAAGTGCAAGTTGATCTATTGCGTGAAGCTATCCGTTCCGCACCTGAATATGAAGAGGGACAAATTATCGGTCGTGATTATGAAGTAAGTCTCTATGGGCATTATGGTCGCAGCCAATATTGGGAATAACCACTAAAAAATTCTCATAAGGAGCCAGACGATGGAATTTGACGCTGTGTTGCTGTCCCGGATTCAGTTTGCCTTTACGCTAGCTTTTCATATTCTCTTTCCCACCCTTACCATCGGGCTTGCTGTATTTCTGGTGATTATTGAGGCCTTATGGTTAAGGACAAAAAAGGATTTGTATTATTACATCTACAAATTCTGGGTAAGGATTTTCGGGCTGAGTTTCGGGATGGGCGTGGTCTCTGGCATTGTGCTTTCCTTCGAGTTTGGAACTAATTTTAGTCGTTTCTCTGAAGCCACGGGAAATGTCCTCGGCCCACTGCTTGGATACGAGGTGATGACGGCTTTTTTCCTTGAGGCGAGTTTTTTGGGTGTCATGCTATTTGCATGGTATCGAGTAGGTAATCGTTTGCACTTTCTGTCAACTTGTGTCGTTGCCTTGGGGACTATCATTTCTGCTTTCTGGATATTGGCGGCAAATTCCTGGATGCATACACCGGCAGGATATCGTTTGGAGGAAGGAATTTTTTACGTAACGGATTGGAGTGAGGTGATTTTTACTTCTTCTTTCCTTTATCGTTTTACTCATATGTTGTTCGCTTCCTTTCTTAGCACTGTTTTTCTGATCGCCGGTGTAGCAGGATGGTATTTGTTAAAGGGTCAGCACGAGTTTGTGGCCCGTTCCTGCTTTTCTCTTACTCTGGGGTTAGCCGCGGTGCTTGCCCCTGCCCAAATTCTCATGGGTGATCTCCACGGTTTGCAGGTTCAGCGAGATCAACCTATGAAAGTGGCTGCCATGGAGGGACTTTGGGAAACTGGCCGTGAAGTACCTTTCCTGATTTTTGCTTGGCCAGACCAGGAGAAGGAAACCAATCACTTTGAGATAGGTATCCCCAAGGCTGCTAGTCTGATTCTTCAACATGATCCAGAGGGCGAGGTAAAGGGTCTGAAAGAGGTCACCCCAGATCAGCGGCCCAATGTGCCTATTGTCTTTTTCTCTTTCCGAATAATGCTATTTAGCGGGTTTTTATTTCTAGGGGTAGCATGGATAGGGTTATGGCTTCGCTGGAAAAAGCAACTTTATAAACAGCCTTGGTTCTTTCGCCTTTGCATGTTTACTGCCCCCTTAGGTTTTGTCGCCACGGTGGCGGGGTGGGTGGTTGCGGAGGTGGGTCGGCAGCCTTGGATAGTGCAAGGCTTGATGCGGACGGTAGATATGGCTTCTGATATTCCGGCACAGGCCGTGCTGATCTCCCTTTCACTCTTTGTGTTGGTCTATGGGATTTTATTCTTGGCCTTTGTCTATTACCTTTTCAAGTTATTCCGAGCCGGCCCTGATTATAAAACCGAGCCACCCCCCTTTACCTCAGCCCGCACAGCGTGGCTTCCAAGTGGATGAAAGCGGAAGGAGAAAATTATGGATCTGGTGCTAATTTGGGCTGTACTGCTGTCTTTTGCCATTTTGATATATGTGATTCTGGATGGTTTTGACCTAGGAATCGGGATACTTTTTCCGTGGGGTCGAGATGCCAAGGAGCGGGATATGATGATGAACAGCATCGCCCCAGTTTGGGATGGCAACGAGACTTGGCTTATTTTTGGGGGCGGCGGGCTTTTTGCGGCTTTTCCCCTAGCCTACAGCATCTTAATGCCGGCCCTTTATATCCCCGTTCTGATAATGTTGTTTGCCCTAGTTTTTCGCGGTGTTGCCTTTGAATTTCGTTTTAAATCTGAGCGCAGTCAGGGGGTATGGGACGGAGCATTTAACTTTGGCTCTTCTGTAGCGGCCTTTGCTCAGGGCTTAATCCTGGGGGCTTTTATCCAGGGATTAGAAGTCACCGAGGGGGGCTATACGGGAGGGGCTTTAGATTGGCTGACCCCTTTTAGCCTGATGACGGGTTTTGCCTTAATGTGTGGTTATTCCCTATTGGGAGCGACTTGGCTTATCATCAAAACCACGGGAGAGTTACAGCAGTGGGCTTACCAGGCTGCCCGTTGGTTGCTGCTCATTGTCTTAGCTTGGATTGCAATGGTGAGCCTCTGGACACCTCTAGCTAAACCTGAAGTTGCCGAGCGCTGGTTTTCTTGGCCTAATTTTCTACTTTTGTCTCCTATCCCTGTCGCTACCCTGGGGGTCGCTCTCGCCCTTTGGCATGCTTTGAAAAAACAGCGTGAACGGGCTCCATTTATCTTCAGTGTATCCTTATTTTTTCTTTCTTTTATTGGTCTGGCGGTAAGCATCTGGCCTTACACCATACCCTATCAATTGACCCTGTGGGAAACTGCAGCACCCCCTGAATCCCAACGCTTCTTATTGGTAGGTGCCGTCATCCTCGTGCCTCTCATTCTGGGTTATACCACTTTTAGTTATCGCATATTTAAGGGAAAAGTCGCTGCGGGAAGGAGCTATTACTAAATAATGGTTCAATAAGTTAATGGCAAGAGGGGAAAATATCAGCTCCGAACTGCTGATTATTGACGGTTCTATAGGGGAAGGCGGGGGGCAGATTCTACGCACTTCACTGGCTCTTTCCCTGTGTTTAAACAAACCCTTTCGTATCATCAACATTCGCAGCAGGCGAAAAAAACCTGGCCTTAGGCCCCAGCACCTGGCGGCAGTTCGGGCCGCGGTTGAGGTGGGAAATGCTCGGGTGCAAGGGGCAGACATCGGCTCGCAGGCATTAACTTTTCTCCCTGAGCGGATAAAGACCGGTCCCTATAGGTTCGATATTGGTACTGCCGGGAGCACCAGCTTGGTGCTCCAGACGGTCTTACCGGCGCTGTTGCAGGCAAAGAGGGTTTCCCAGTTAGCGTTAATCGGTGGTACTCACAATCCATTGGCGCCACCCTTTGAGTTTTTGCAGCAGGCGTTTGTCCCATTGATTAACCGTATGGGGCCTTCCTTGAAGATTGAGCTGGAGCAGCCGGGATTTTATCCTGCCGGCGGAGGTATGGTGCATGTCCATATTGATCCCAGAGACCGCTTGGAGCCGATTCACCTGCTTGAACGGGGCAATATTGTTGATATACAGGTCTGTGTGCTGCTGTCTCGGTTACCGGATCACATTGCCCAGCGGGAGCTGCAAGTATTGTCTAAGGCGCTCGATATTCGTAAAGAACAACAAATTATCACTTTAGTGAGCAATGCCAGAGGCTCCGGCAATGCGGTTACAGTGAGCGTAATCAGTGAGTTTATTACTGAAGTGTTCACCGGCTTCGGTGAGCGGGGCGTGCGCGCGGAAACTGTGGCGCAACGGTTAGCTGGCAAAGTACAGCGTTATCTCCAGGCTAAGGTGGCGGTCAGCGAGTATATGGCTGATCAATTGCTGTTGCCCATGGCGTTGGCAGGAGCAGGGTCCATGTTGACTGTGCAGCCCAGTCTGCATACCAAAACTAATATTGAGGTTTTGCAACAATTTATGCCTCTTGAGGTGAGTGTGCAAGAGCAGGCCCCGGATCGTTGGATGATTGCGTTACAGGCTCGGTAAGTTTTTGCACAGGAATCATCAGCATTTGAAAGGATAACAGGCTCTCCTCGCCCGGTGTAGAAGACAGGAGTCGGCATCTGTTGCCAGGATCATCAGGTCTAGGTTCTACATATTCAAAGAAAAATTATTGCAGACAGGAGGTGTCCCTGACAGAAATTAAGTCATTCTGACCTGGCACTTGGTACAAGGCTTTGCTATAGATTTATAGCAGTGGCAAGAATAAACGTCCCACCCAGTTGCTGCAATTAGCGATTGGTGTAAACAAAGGGCAAAGAACAGGATGCCGATATGCCAAGAAAAGAAATCGAGTTAGAACATTCTATTGAGCACCTTTCCATACTTGATGAGAATGGCAGTCTCGATCAGGATTTAATGCCAGAGCTCTCCAAAAAGCAATTACTTCGGTTCCACCGAGGGATGTTGCTTGCTCGCCGCTTTGATGAGCGCTTGTTGTTGCTGCAACGGCAAGGACATATTGGAACCTTTGCGCCCGTCAAGGGTCAGGAGGCAGCGCAAATTGGCGCTGTTGCCAATTTAAAAGCTGAAGATTGGATGCTTCCCGCTTTCCGCGAAATTGCCGCTATCCTCTGGCGAGGGACGCCCCCTTCAGCCCTAATCATTTTTAATGCAGGCTACAATGAAGGTGGAAAGATTCCAGAGCAGCAGCGAGATTTTCCCAATGCAGTTCCGGTAGCCTCCCAGCTTCCCCATGCGGTGGGAGTTGCTTATGGGATTAAATACCGGAAGAAACAAGAGGTCGTGTTGACCTTCTTTGGCGATGGAGCAACTTCCGAAGGCGATTTTCATGAAGCATTAAATTTTGCCGCTGTGTTTGGGGTCCCCGCGGTTTTTGTATGCCAGAACAATCATTGGGCCATCTCCGTTCCCCGTGAGAAGCAAACCAAGTCCAAGACCTTGGCACAAAAAGCTTTGGCCTATGGGATACCGGGGATTCAAGTGGATGGTAACGATGTCCTGGCCGTTTATGCAGCAACACAAGAAGCGGTTGATCGTGCCCGTTCTGGTGGGGGGCCTACTTTGATTGAGTGTATCACCTACCGCCTTACCATGCATACCACCGTGGATGACCCTACCAAGTATCGTCAAGAAGAGGAGGTCAAAATTTGGGAAAAGCGGGATCCCTTGCCGCGATTTCAAAAATTTTTGCAAGAAGCGGGACACCTCTCAGAAAAAGATATCGATGATCTAGAGAAGGAAATAAAAGAACAACTGGATGCAGAGTGGTCAGAAGCCCAGCAGCAAATGGAAAAGCTGGGTAACCCTCTCGATATGTTTGAGTATATCTATGCCCAATTGCCCCCTTATCTTCAGGAACAAAAAGAATTCTTCAGCCAGTTTATAGAGGCGCAAGAGGAGGCAGATCATGCCTGAACTCACTATGGTAGAAGCGCTGAACCTTGCTCTTAGGCAAGAAATGGAAAAGGATGACCGGGTGATGGTGCTAGGCGAAGATGTGGGCGTAGACGGTGGGGTATTTCGGGTTACTGATGGTCTCATTGATGCCTTTGGTGAAGAACGAGTGATGGATACCCCTTTAGCAGAGGGGGTAATTGTGGGGGCTTCCCTTGGCATGGCGGCTTATGGACTTCGGCCTGTTTGTGAGATGCAGTTTTCTGGATTTAGTTACTTTGCTATGCACCAGGTAGAGGGCCATGTCTCCCGGCTGCGTTGGCGTTCCCAGGGACGTTATACCGCTCCCATGGTTATACGAATGCCTTATGGTGCTGGTGTTCATGCACTGGAGCATCATTCCGAAAGCAAAGAAATCTACTATGCCCATACGCCGGGACTCAAAATGGTCATACCCTCTAGCCCTCGTAACGCCCGGGCCCTCTTAGTCAGTGCTATTCGCGACCCTGATCCAGTGGTGTTTTTTGAACCTAAGCTGGTTTATCGTGCTTTTCGCGAGGAAGTTCCCGAGGAAGAAGAAACATTCCCTTTAGGAAAATCCAGGATTCTACGAGAAGGCAATGATCTGACCTTAATTTCCTATGGCGCTATGCTGCATCGCACCTTAGAGGCCGCGGCTAGGCTGTCAGAAGAAGAAGGGGTGGAGGCAGAAGTTATTGATCTCGTCACTATACATCCTCTGGATGACAAACTATTCACTGAATCGGCCCGGAAGACGGGCCGAATCGTTATTGTCCATGAAGCTCATCGAAGCTTTGGACCCGCAGGGGAAATCATGGCCCGTTTGATAGAGAAATCGTTTTTCTACTTGGAAGCCCCAATTCAACGGGTCACTGGATTCGATGTCATTGTGCCCTTCTTTGCACGAGAACAGGACTATTTACCTACCGTGCCCCGTATTCTGGCAGCGGCCCAACAGGCGCTCAGTGCATAAGGAGGGAATCCCATGGCTGAAGAGTTTAAATTTCAAGACCCGGGCGAAGGTATCCATGAAGCGGAAATTCATGAAATCAGAGTGTCTGAGGGAGACTCTGTAGAGGAAGGAGAGATTCTTCTGGATGCGGAGACTGACAAGGCGACCTTTGAACTGCCGGCTTCTTTCACTGGCACCATTGAGCAGATCAAAGTCCAAGAAGGGGATCGAGCTCAAGTAGGTGATGTGTTGATGACTTATCGAGCAAAGGGAGAACAGGCTCCGACTGAGGAAAAAGCACAGCCCGAGGAGGAGAAAAAAACTCCGCCGGCAGAAGAAATCTCCGAAAAAAAGCAGCCGAAACCTGAGCAGCCCCCCCAGCCAGAGAAAGGCCCAGTGCCGGCATCGCCGGCAACTCGGCGGTTGGCAAGAGAATTAGATGTGAATTTGCGGGAGGTTTCAGGGAGTGGACCCGGCGGGCGTGTGGAATCTGAAGATGTTAGAGCGTACGCAGAGCAGAAAAAGAAGGCGCCCAAAGAGGAGAAGCCACCACAAAGAGCGGGCCGTTTTCCATCCGAGGCTCCTCCTTTGCCTGATTTCAGCCAATGGGGGGTTGTAAAAACCCTTCCATTCCGGGGTATCCGGCGCAGAACCGCTGAACGCATGGCCCTAGCTTGGTCCCAGATCCCCCATGTCACCCATGAAGATGTTGCTGATATTACGGAACTTGAGGAATTTCGCCGCCAGCAAAAAGCCACTGTGGAAGCCCAGGGTGGTCGGCTTAGCTTGACTGTGTTGGTGATGAAAGCCGCCGTGGCAGCGCTTAAAAAATTTCCCCGTTTTAATGCCAGCTTAGATGTGGAATCGGAAGAGATTATTTTAAAGGAATACTATCATTTGGGGATTGCGGTAGATAGCGAACAAGGATTGATTGTGCCTGTCATACGGGATGTGGATCGTAAAAGTCTTATCGATTTGGCTATTGAACTGCCGCAACTGGTGGAGCAGGTACAAAGCGGTAATATCAAACCCGAGACGATGCGGGGTGGTACCTTCACGATTACTAATCCTGCCCCCATTGGAGGAATGCGTTTTGCCCCCATCATCAACTATCCCCAGGTTGCTATTTTGGGTATGGGCCGCGCGCGGCTAGAACCTGTCATCCAGGGGGATAGGGAGGATTTTACTGTGGTTCCCAGGTTGCGCTTACCATTAATTGTGGCTTTTGATCATCGGATAAATGATGGGGCCGATGCAGCTCGTTTTGCTCGAGCCATTGTCAATACTTTAGCTGATCCAGAAGCTTTTATGTTGACGGTTTAGGAAAGGAAGGGGGATTAAAATCCCCCTCCTAAATGTTGTTAATTATTCTGGCAATCCTTCTTGAGTGGTGTCAAAAAATATCTGACGTCCATTTATTTTTTGGATAGGACGATAATTATTGGCGCAACAGGAATGATTTAAAATTTTCCTAAATTTTTCTATTTGTTCACGGGACATCTCAATGGGTTGTTTTAATACTACCCATTGGACTCCTTCTGTGCAGGGAGGGGTGGTAAATGAACCTTTATAGCGGTAGGTGCGCCGATGGGTCGGTAAAGCATCGCCAATATTTAGAGAAAAAGGCAAATAGAACTCATTTCCTTCATGTATGGGTAAATGTTGCCAAACTCTTTTTAAAATTTGATTTTCTTCCCCTTCGCGGATAAAGACAGTGACCACCGCTACTGGGGTATCACTATCAGGGTCAATGCTGAGATGCACTAAGTGCATTTCCATATCAAAACGAGCTCCGAGGGCTAAAGTATGTTCGCTATGGCTATGGAAATGGAACTGATGGAGTTCATAGTCGATGTTTTCGATCTCGATAAAGCTACCCGGATCGTATTCTAATTCAATAGTCCGGCCATTATTAAAAATATGAACTGACGTTGGTTGATAGAAAAAGCCGATATCGGAAAGATCCTTAGGGATAGCTGTCATCGGATCGATATCGATGGGGGATTGTTCCATGCCCTCGGAGCAAAGATAAAAGTTAGAATCTAGTTCAGCCCATTTGTCCGGCCCATTGTAATCATCGTAACCCCAGATGGTTTCATCTTCCCTGCCTCGGAGTATATGTTTATATTCTGGGTTTAGATTGGTATAGGCCCCAGCTATGAGAGGCAGCTTCTGAAATAGATTATACTGATCTGCACTAGAGGGAGCGATGGCAGACAGTGATAACGCTACAATTGTTATTAATTTCCTGCTTTCTTTCATGGTTATTATATCCTTTATTATTCTCATATTGGTCTGAGATGAACTATGCTAGCTCTCGCTGCTATCAGGCGGTAATTGATGGCTAAGCCCCAATAAAGTCTGGAGCGGCCATACCGTCTATTGGTGTTTATAAAGTAGATGAGCATAACAGCGCAAGTGAGAACGCTTTCTACTTAGTAGCGAATTTCATGGAATTTTCTGTGAAAATGTAGATAAGTTTATAATTAATAAAGGAATAAAGAGATTAAAGTAATGTGCTGGCAGGCAAGAGGCGGGGGAAACCTATATGGGTGATTTCAGCTGATCTTTTTGGCCGTTAACAACAGCTAATCTAAGTGTGCGGCTGTGCTTGGTGAATGTGGTAGAAAGACATCGGCTTCCCTGCCTATTTTCCTGTCTTCCTTTATCTTTGGAGCATTCAAAATTTAGAGAAATTTTCATCCGGGTATAGGTAATTCGAGAATGGTTTCAGAGTGCATCTTCTCTTGCTCTAGGATTTGCTCCATCATTTGCTGCATGACATCCATACGTTGTTCCATATTTTGCATCCATTCTTGGGTGTCTTGAGCCGTAATTTTTTGGCCCATATTATTTTCGTGCCCTATCATGTGATGCATTTCCTGCATTTGTTTGAGCATCAATCGCATGTGTTCTCTCATGAGCTCGTTACGCTTCTTTCCTTTTGCGGCCTGTGCCTTATTCATTATGGTCTCCATTTCTTGGAGACGCTGCTGCATACGCTCCATATTTACCTGGGGTTCGGCACCATAAGCAGGCGCTATAGCGAGCATTATCATAGGGATAATATAACGGGTTTTCATAACAGAACTATCTCCCGTTTAGAGGATAATCAAAATAAAGCATAGACACTTTTTATGAGCTAGCCTAGTAATTGATGTGAGTAAATGGCAGAGGTATTACTGCAAGTAGTGGATAGGGCGGTAGTGGAAGGCTGGGATAAAGACTCGGTGCTAGTTCTTGCCGCTGCGGTGGAAGGGTTTCTAAGCATATGATTGCCTATGGCATTCAAGAGGCCACCCATTAGTCATGTCTTTAAGTACTGTCATTGTCGCTCTGAATGCCTAGTTTTTAATGTGATTTGAATAAAAGAAATTAAAGAGGAGTATGTGACATGAGCCATTCTGACGAGTTTGCCCACTGGCGTCCCCACCCTTGGCATGGTTTAGAAACGGGTTTGAATCCCCCGGGATGTGTCCATGCCTATATTGAAATTACTCCCTTTGACCTCATGAAATATGAAATTGATAAAACTACGGGTTATCTCCGGGTTGATCGTCCTCAGCGCAGCTCTTCGCTTCCCCCGGCGCTGTATGGTTTTATTCCAAGAACCTATTGTGGTGATCAAGTGGCAAGCCTTTGTGAGGGAGCAGAAGAGGGGGATGGAGATCCCTTGGATATTTGTGTACTCAGTGAGAGGCCCATTAGTCGCTCGGAAGTGATTTTGAATGCGAGAGTAGTGGGTGGATTGCAGACCATTGATCATGGACAGATCGATGACAAGATTATTGCCGTGCTAGAAAAGGATGATTTTTTGGATGCCGCTAAGGATATTTCTGATCTCCCCGCTATTCTAATTGAAAGGTTACGTCATTATTTTGCTACTTACAAGATGATACCTGGCGAATCTTCACCGGTTTCCATAGGCCAGACCTATGGCCGCGAACATGCTTTCCAGGTGGTCACTGCATCCATGGAAGATTACGCCAAAAAATATATCCATTCATAGAATGGCTTTCAGTTATTGAAGTGCTCCCTTTTTGAGCGGAGAATTTTTATTTTTAGAGAGGGAAAATCCTTCAATAAGCTCATAGAAAAGAGATAACGATTATTAGCATGTTCGATAAGTCCTGTTTGCGCCTTTGAGAGAGGAAACGTTATTAAATAATTTAGTAACAGCGGCGTTGAACTAACTGCTAGCCTGCCGTCCCCGCCTATTGCTTAATTCCATAAAACTCAGCCTAATTGACTGCTATCTCGCAGAGATAATGGTTAGATGGGGGCAGAATTTTTGCTTGGTCCTAATAAGCCATTCTTTGCCTGAAACCTTTACTTATTGGGTTAAGAGACGATGACTTAATAAGTCATGGGGCAACGATAGTCTTAGGAAAGAGAAGCGAAACACTGGTGATCATGGGAATGCATTGTCAGAAGAAATCAAGTAGGTCTAAACGCTGCAAAGGGAATCTATAAACTTTAAGGTTTATACTATTTATATTGAAATCATTTATATTGAAATTTTTTTTATTAAAGTACGGCACAATGATTACTATCAACGAAAGATCTTTTGAACTCGTTCGCGAAGCTAGGGATGAGGCTTTTAAAAGAGGCATTCCTGAGCAAGCGATGAATGTTTTTTTTACATTTTATTTAGCTAATTACGCGGCAAAGCTAGAAAGAGCGTTAGCTAACTCTATTGAAGAAAGAACGCATGAAATGATTGAACGATGCAGAGGACTTTGAAATTTCCGGGTTCTGATAAAAAGGCCTCCGCAGCAAGATACCCTGAAAAAGGCAGGGACCCCTCTTAAGTCACTTGCTTGTGACTTTTAAGTTAATATATTAATTTTTTATTTTAAATATTTGGTATTAAATATATTTTTAATAAAAAAACGATTGCTGCTAATCAATGGCGTTTTGATGGTTTACTTAAATGTGATTGTTAATATCGTGTATTAATAATTTAATATAAGCTTCTAAAAAACATCAAATTACATTCTTTGATTGAATTGGTATAAAGTTGAGCACTGAGCTGCTTGGAGTTAGGGCTATTGCAAAGTGCCACCTTGACGGGGTTATTTTTTATCTAAGGATCTGAAGATAGGATCTAGGGTCGTTCCAAACCCAAAAGACCCATGCCATGATTGCCATAGGCCTTGACTTGATTGGCTCCCCGGGACGGGCTCGAACCGCCGACCTAGTGATTAATAGTCTATTTGCTGAGTACTTGGCCCCTGACCAATTCACTGGGTTTATAATCTGGGCTATTCTTCCTTATCCCGACTTTCTGCTCCGTTGCCCCTCAGATCCCTATCTGCAAACCTCTTTTAATTTTTTGCAAAAACTTCCTAACCGTATTTTTTTAGCGCGGTTTATCTTATGTCATGCAAACAGGATGAGTACCAGATGCTTGCATTCTCATTTGCAATTTATCTTAAGAGGTAAGAAATGAAAAATTACAAGTTCAAATCCCTTTTATCTATCGTCCTTGCCAACTTTATCATTGTCCCTGCTTTTGCCCAGCCGTCTGCTAACTCTTCAGCGCACTTAATAGAGTGCCTTGCTACTACTTTCAATCAGTAAATAATCTATACAGCTTAATTTGAGAATCAGTGCCGGGCTGAATGTTACAGGATTCTGGCAAGGTGACGAAACAGTCCAAGGGCGGGTAATTGCCGTGATATTGGGCTGCTTTGTGCCGGGCATGGTGTATGCGCTTATTCAGGCTATGAATGCTCAGCAGACAGACAGCAAGGTACCCGTCAAAGCCAGGGCCAAAGAACGCACTAAGACCCAAGTACGCAAGCTGGAGGCGGCATAATGAGTAAGACAGATACGAGGAAGGTGGTTCCTTTGCGCTTGGCGCCTCCACCTGCCAAGCAGGGAGGCGCACCCACCATTGAGATATTGGAGAAGCTTCTCCATATGGCGAAATGTGGCGAATTGGAGGGAATTATCTTTGTCGCCATGAAAAAGGGGGACCATAATAGTTACGGCTGGGCCGGAAAGGCAGGAAGTAATTCCCTGGAAACATTGGGTGCCCTGGAGCGGCTAAAAGATGAACTCTTAGCGTATGCCAAGCAGCGAGGTTTATAAACCCTTACCGCACCCCGCCTGCCTGGCGGGGTTTTCTTTTTCCCGAGGTACCTATGAAAAAAATAATAGTGTTTGTGTCTATTTCCCCCCTTACCGCCCTAGCCGACTACCATGGCCGCGTGGTGGGAATATCTGATGGCGATACTCTAACCCTACTGACACCCGCCAAGAAACAAATCAAAGTCCGACTAGCCGAGATCGACATACCCGAGAAGGGGCAACCGTACGGAAGCCAGGCAAAGCAGGCTCTCTCTAATTTGGTATTCGGCAAACAGGCGCGGGTAGTGGTGGAGGATGTTGACCGCTATGGCCGTACGGTGGGCCATTTTTTTATTTTTTTCGCAATCTACATATAGCTTGGATACAATCATCGCAACCATTTCCGGTTTGATATCCACATCCATCATATAGGCTGCATCTAACACATCCTTTATCGTATCTTCCAAAAGTTGTTCATTAATAACCGATGGCTTTTCAATCCCTGGATGGATGTCCCACGGCTCCACCCCTAGAAACTCTGCCCAACGCTTAGCCGCGGCCGGGCCGATAGCCGCGTGTCGCCCTAGCTCCCCAGAAATTAAAGAACGCTCTACCCCCATGCGCTCAGCCACATAATTTTGAGTTACTTTAATGCCTTTCTTGAGTTGTTCCTTCTTATATTCGTTATACCGCCTATTAATATTTTCCTTAGCCTGTTTCTGGTCAGGCGTCTCAAGTATGCTCCGACTCATTACTCTAGTTCGATTGCTGTTAACTGAGGCAAACGTTATTATATTACCCCGATTTTATTAATATTGTGCTGGTTAAACGCGGAGATTATGGAGGCTATAAAAAGGAAATTCCCCAATATAAAAAAGGCCGATTTTTCCTTCTGGCGCTTACTTACTGCTTACATAAACAAAAACAGCGGCCCTGCATGGTTGCATAAGCCGCTGATTTTAAATGGCTCCCCGGGACGGGCTCGAACCGCCGACCTAGTGATTAACAGTCACCCGCTCTACCAACTGAGCTACCGGGGAAGAAAGCGCATATCCTAATAATCCTTGCCGCTTTCGTCAACTTATTTAAGTTATCACAATGGCAATTTAGGGGTTAAGAAAAGCAGTAATACGCTCCAAAGCCTGCTCCAGGTTTTCCATGCTGGTAGCGAAAGAGAGGCGCAGATGGCCAGGTGCGCCAAAGGCGGATCCGGGTACCACAGCAACGCCCGCTTCATTGAGCATCTTTTCAGCTAGCTCCACGTCATCTTTAATCTCCCCTCGTGAGGAAATAACCGCTTGGATATTAGGGAAGGTATAAAAAGTTCCGCTTCCAGATAAACACTGGACTCCAGGGAGGGCACTCAGTTGTCCGACCACAAAATCATGGCGGTTTTTAAATTCTTGGCACATGGTCTTGATACAAGTTTGATCTCCCTCTATTGCCGCTTGGGCGGCTACTTGGGAGATAGAGGTGGGATTCGAGGTGCTTTGGGATTGAATAGACTTCATCGCTTTGATAAGCGTTGCTGGGCCCGCTGCATAACCAATGCGCCAACCTGTCATAGAGTAGGCTTTGGAGACGCCGTTGAGTACCAAGGTGCGTTCATAAAGATCGGGGCAGGCATTCACGATATTACAAAATGGCTCTGTACCCCAATAAATGTGTTCATACATATCATCAGTGGCGACAAGCACCTGGGGGTGGCGGCGTAGGATTTCACCTAAGGCAGCAAGTTCATCGCCTGTATAAGCGGCACCAGTAGGGTTGGAGGGGCTATTGATCACCAGTAACCGGGTGAGGGGGGTAATAGCGGCTTCCAGTTGTTCTGGGGTAATTTTGAACTGACGTTCCTGCGGGGCAGCAATGACCACAGGGATGCCCCCAGCCAAGAGGACCATATCCGGATAGGAGACCCAATAGGGTGCTGGTATGATAACTTCATCCCCTGGGTTCAGGAAGGCCTGGGCCAAGTTGTAAAAGCTTTGTTTACCGCCCACAGAGACGAGGACTTGGTTAGCCTCGTACTGGAGGCCATTTTCCCGGGCAAACTTGGCAATAATGGCCTCTTTCAGGCTGGGGATACCATCAACGGCAGTGTATTTGGTGAAGCCATCTCGAATGGCTTGGATAGCTGCTTCTTTAACGTGTTCTGGCGTATCGAAGTCAGGCTCACCGGCCCCCAAGCCGATGATATCTTTGCCCTCGGCCCGAAGAGCTTTAGCGCGGGCGGTGATGGCCAAGGTAGGAGATGGCTTAATTTGCTGAACGCGTGTCGAGAGAGTGATGTCCAATTGAAGCTATTCCTAATCGAGAAAATGTTACGATAACCTTCAAACTTTAAATATAGCGAATTTGTGTTTTTTCAAAAAGGTTTCAATGAAACAATGAAGCGTGTACTTCAGCTGGTGAGTGATTATCAGCCGGCAGGAGATCAGCCGGAGGCCATAGAGCGGTTGGTCGAAGGTCTAACGGCGGGAGAAATGTATCAGACCCTGCTTGGGGTCACAGGATCGGGTAAGACCTTCACTATAGCCAATGTAATTCAACAGGTTCAGCGACCAACTATTATTTTGGCGCCTAATAAGACCCTCGCGGCCCAGCTTTATAGCGAGATGCGGGAATTCTTTCCCCATAACCCTGTGGGTTATTTTGTTTCTTACTATGATTACTATCAGCCTGAGGCTTATCTGCCTGCCTCCGATACTTATATTGGGAAAGACGCGTCAGTTAACGATTATATAGAGCAAATGCGCCTTTCCGCGACCAAGGCGTTTTTGGAGCGCCCCGATGCCATTGTAGTGGCCAGTGTCTCTGCTATTTATGGGCTGGGTGATAAGGACAGCTACTTAAATATGGTGCTGCATCTCATGGTGGGGGACACGGTGGATCACCGGGGGATATTACGTCGCTTGGCAGAGCTGCAATATCAGCGCAACGATACGGATTTGTGCCGCGGTACCTATCGGGTGCGGGGAGAGGTCATTGATATCTACCCCGCTGAATCGGAGCAAGAGGCCATCCGGGTAGAACTCTTCGATGATGAGATAGAGGGCCTGTCTTACTTTGACCCGTTAACGGGTGAAATACTGTACCGGGTGCCCCGCTTGACTATCTATCCCAAGACCCACTATGTGACTCCTCGGGAGATCCTGTTGCGGGCTGTGGAGGACATTAAGATTGAGCTTGCTGAGCGGTTGGAACAGCTTTATGGGGCTAATAAGCGGGTTGAGGCTCAACGTTTAGAACAGCGGACCCGCTTTGATATCGAGATGATATTGGAGCTAGGTTACTGTACGGGCATTGAAAATTATTCCCGTTTCCTGTCTAGGAGACAGCCAGGGGAGGCGCCACCGACTTTATTTGATTACCTGCCAGAGAATGCTTTGCTGATTATTGATGAAAGTCATGTGACGGTGCCCCAATTGGGAGGCATGTACCGAGGTGATCGGGCACGGAAAGAGACTTTAGTTGAGTATGGCTTCCGCCTGCCCTCGGCCTTGGATAATCGGCCGCTGAAATTTGAGGAATGGGAGCGTTTGGCACCTCAGACCATTTTTGTTTCGGCGACCCCCGGGCCCTATGAGCAACAGCGCTCGGGGGCCGTCATCGAGCAGGTGGTGCGTCCTACAGGGCTGATTGATCCAGAAATTGAAGTAAGATCTGCCAGCACCCAGGTGGATGATCTGCTCTCGGAGATCCGTCAACGAGTAGCGGCGGCGGAGCGGGTATTGGTGACGGTGCTCACTAAGCGCATGGCGGAGGATCTGACCCAGTATCTGGAACAGCATGAGGTTCGGGTGCGCTACCTTCATTCGGACATTGATACCGTAGAGCGAGTAGAAATTATCCGCGATCTGCGTTTGGGCGAATTCGATGTGCTGGTGGGAATCAACCTACTACGGGAGGGGTTGGATATCCCGGAAGTCTCTTTGGTGGCCATTCTAGATGCAGACAAGGAGGGTTTTCTCCGGTCAGAGCGATCGCTCATTCAAACCATAGGCCGAGCAGCGCGCAATCTTCATGGAAAAGCTATCCTTTATGGGGATGAAATTACCGGTTCTATGGGCCGGGCCATTGCTGAAACGGAAAGACGGCGGAAAAAGCAAATTGCCTTTAATCAACTTCATGGGATTACCCCCCGCGGTGTGCAAAAATCGGTGCGGGAGATCATTGATGGAGTTTATGCACCCGGCATGGGTAATGCTCGCCAATACGCCCAAGTCGCCGAGGATGCTGCTGAGTATACCCGCCTACCGCCCCAGCAATTGGCTAAACGTCTGCAGCAGCTAGAGCAGCAGATGTATAAACATGCGCAGAATCTGGAATTTGAAGAAGCCGCCCGCTTGCGTGATGAAATTGAGAAAATCAAGGCCTGGGTCTTTAGAGAGGCTGCTCCTTTGGCTGGGCAGAGCCGGGAAGCCGTCAATTGAAGCTAATTTTGGGTGAATATTGCCATTTTTGCCTCTACGGGCTAGTCCTATTTAGCCGCCACTCCTCTCGGGTAAGCAGTTAAAAGCTGTTTACACGTTGCGGAACCAGGCTGGGCATGGTAAATTAATGCCGTCTTTACAGGCGCGTAGCTCAGCTGGTTAGAGCACCACCTTGACATGGTGGGGGTCGTTGGTTCGAGTCCAATCGCGCCTACCATTACGCTAAAAGCACCGTTGCGACGGTGCTTTTTTGTTCAACAGGCCTCTCGTATTGGCCCTGAACTGGATTATATCACATGCCTGTTATTACCCTTCCTGATGGTAGTCAACGTTATTTTGAACATCCCGTTACTGTTTATGACGTAGCCGCCGATATTGGCTCGGGCCTAGCAAAGGCAGCCTTGGCTGGCAAGATCGATGGCCATTTGGTCGATACTTCCTATGCTCTTAAGGAAAATACAGAGCTTACTATTATTACGGGACGCGATCCTGAAGGTTTGGAGATTATCCGCCACTCTTGTGCCCACCTGTTAGCCCAGGCGGTCAAAGAGCTTTATCCGGAAGCTCAAGTTACCATCGGGCCGGTGATCGAAGATGGTTTCTATTACGATTTTGCTTATTCTAAGGGGTTTTCCCCGGAGGATCTTGAAGCCATTGAAGCGAAGATGCAGGAACTGGTTGAGCAGGATATTTCGGTCCATCGGGAGGTGAAATCCCGGGAAGAGGCAGTTTCCTTGTTTCGCCAGATGGGCGAGAAGTACAAGGCGGAGATTATCGCCTCTATTCCCCAGGGTGAGGAGATTTCTCTTTATCGGCAAGGGGATTTCGTGGACCTCTGCCGTGGACCCCATGTGCCCTCAACCTCAAGGCTCAAGGCCTTTAAGTTGACTAAGGTGTCCGGTGCTTATTGGCGTGGTGATGCCAATAACGAGATGCTGCAGCGTGTTTATGGCACTGCGTGGCCTGACAAGAAAGCCCTCAAGGCTTACCTGCACCGCCTTGAGGAAGCGGAGAAACGGGATCACCGTCGGATTGGCACTGAATTAGATTTGTTTTCCATTCAGGAAGAAGCCGGTGGCGGTTTAGTGTTTTGGCATCCCATGGGAGCCCGTATTCGGCAGGTCATTGAGGACTTCTGGCGGGAACGTCATGGGGCGGCGGGTTACGAAACCCTCTATACCCCGCATATTGCCCACCAGCAGCTGTGGCAGACTTCTGGGCATACGGATTTTTACCGTGAATCCATGTACCAGCCCATGGAAGAGGATCACCAATTCTACCAACTGAAGCCCATGAATTGCCCATTTCATGTGTTGGTATATAAGGGGCGGTTGCGTTCCTATCGGGAATTGCCTTTGCGCTGGGCGGAACTGGGTACCGTCTACCGCCATGAGATGTCCGGTGCTTTGCATGGGTTGATGCGGGTGCGGGGTTTTACTCAGGATGATGCCCATATTTTCTGCCGCGAGGAGCAGATAGAAGATGAAATTTTGGGTATTCTCGATCTGACGTTAGAGATGTTATCAGCCTTTGGGTTTGAACGTTATGAAATCGATCTTTCCACTCGGCCGGAAAAGTCAGTAGGGTCGGATGCGATTTGGGAACGGGCCACCCAAGCGCTGCGCTCAGCCTTGGAGAAAAAAGGCCTGGATTATGCCGTGGATGAAGGAGGCGGTGCTTTCTATGGGCCTAAAATCGATATTAAAATCGAGGATGCGATTGGGCGCAAGTGGCAATGTTCTACAGTTCAGCTAGACTTTAATTTGCCTGAGCGCTTTGAAATGGAGTATGTGGCTGAAGATGGTGCCCGTCACCAGCCCATTATGATCCATCGAGCAGTGCTAGGGTCTCTGGAACGTTTTTTTGGCGTACTTATCGAGCATTACGAGGGGAAGTTCCCACCTTGGTTAGCGCCGGTACAAGTCGCCGTAATGAATATTACTGACCGGCAAGCGGAATATACCCGCCAAGTGGAAGAAGCGCTGAAAAACAAGGGCTTTCGCTCGCTTCTGGACTTGAGAAACGAGAAGATCGGTTTTAAAATCCGCGAGCACACCCTGCGTCGGGTTCCGTATCTATTAGTGATTGGAGACCGGGAAGTGGAAAACCAGACTGTGGCCGTACGTACCCGGTACAGTAAGGATCTGGGAGCGGTGAGCCTTGATGCCTTTATCGAGCGCCTTGACGCTGATATCGCTCGCCTTGGTCGTAGCATTTCTAAGGAGGATTAGAATATCGTTGCAAAAAAGAGCATGCGCCTAAACGAAGAGATTACTACTCCGGAAGTTCGCCTGGTTGGGGTTGATGGCGAGCAAATAGGGATTGTTTCCATCGAAGAGGCGCTGCGCGTGGCGGAGGAAGCAGGGAGGGATTTAGTGGAGATTGCTCCCCAGGCTCAACCCCCCGTGTGCCGAATTATGGATTATGGCAAGCATCTGTTTGAGGAGAGTAAAAAACGTCAGGCGGCAAGGAAAAAACAAAAGCAGATACAGATTAAGGAAGTCAAGTTCCGACCAGGGACTGAAGAAGGGGATTACCAGGTTAAACTGCGCAACCTGGTACGTTTCCTTAAAGAAGGGGACAAAGCCAAAGTCAGTCTGCGTTTCCGCGGGCGGGAGTTGGCCCACCAAGAATTAGGGCTTAAGTTGCTGGAACGGGTTCGCGATGATTTAGCGGAATACGGTACCGTTGAGCAAAGCCCCAAGCGGGAGGGTCGGCAAATGGTCATGGTTTTGGCCCCTAAGAAGTAATCATGGTGTCCTGAGCTCAGAGATTGGTTTGCCTGGATACCTTTCTATCAAGCATAAATGCGGAGTATTTAAAGTAATGCCTAAATTAAAAACCAATCGCGGTGCTGCCAAGCGTTTTAAGCGCACAGCTACCGGGAAATTCAGGCGTGCCCAGAGCCACCATAACCACATTCTCACTAAAAAGAGCAGCAAGCGGAAGCGTAACTTGCGCCCTTTAGCAACCGTGAATGCATCGGATGGTCCTCGGCTGAATCGTTTGTTGCCCTACGCCTAAGAGGAGATTGCTATGCCTAGAGTAAAACGAGGTGTAACGGCGCGCGCCCGGCATAAGAAAGTCATTTCTCAAGCCAAAGGCTATCGTGGCCGACGAAAAAATGTATACCGCGTTGCCAACCAAGCGGTCATTCGCGCTAGCCAGTATGCTTACCGTGATCGGCGTCAACGCAAGCGGCAGTTTCGTGCTCTTTGGATAGTGCGCATTAATGCGGCTGCTCGCGAGTGTGGTCTTTCTTATAGCCGCCTGATCAGTGGCTTGAAGAAGGCTGCTATCGATATCGATCGTAAGGTGCTTGCTGATCTTGCCGTTAGAGATAAGGCTGCTTTTGCGACCATTGCGGAACAGGCGAAAGCCGCGTTGGCAAGCTAGTGCCTTTGGCCGGAGCGGGTACTCGTATCCGGTTCATAGGGTTAGGCTTGGAAAGGGGGAGGCGACCTGCCTACCCCTTTTTTCGGTTGCTGATTGAGTTTATTCACCCTGGTACTGTGAGAATAAGGAGTTCATGCAAGCGTTAAGCGAGATCGTGGCAGAAGCCCGCCAGTCTGTGTCTGCTGCCCCTGATTTGGAGACCCTCGATGAGCTGCGGGTGCATTACTTGGGTAAAAAGGGGGAGCTCACGGGCTATCTTAAGGAGTTAGGTCAGCTTAGTGCTGAGGAACGGCCTATTTTTGGTAAAGCTGTTAATGAGGCTAAACAAGCGGTCCAGCTTGAGATCGAGGCCCGCCGTAGCGTCTTAGAACAAGCCGCATTAGAGGCACGGCTAGCTTCAGAGGCCATTGATGTCACTTTGCCAGGCCGTGGCTTAGAGGTCGGTGGATTACATCCCGTGACTCGGACTTTGGAGCGTATCGAGGCCTTTTTCTGCTATGCAGGATTTGAGGTGCGTGAAGGACCGGAAGTCGAAGACGATTATCACAATTTCGAGGCCCTTAATATTCCGTCTTCCCATCCCGCAAGAGCAATGCATGATACTTTTTATTTTGATGCCCATACGCTATTGCGAACCCATACCTCGCCCGTACAGATCCGGGTGATGGAGCAGCAGGGACCACCGCTGCGGGTTATTGCACCGGGACGGGTTTACCGCTGCGACTCCGATCTTACCCATACGCCGATGTTCCACCAGGTCGAAGGGTTGCTGGTCGATGAGCAAGTGAGTTTTACCGATCTCAAGGGGATTCTTGCAGATTTTTTGCGCGCTTACTTTGAACGAGAGGATCTTAAAGTTCGTTTTCGCCCCTCCTATTTCCCTTTTACAGAACCCTCGGCGGAGACTGATATTCAGTGTGTCAACTGTAGTGGCCAAGGCTGCCGAGTCTGCAGCCACACGGGATGGTTAGAAGTGTTGGGTTGTGGCATGGTACACCCTAAAGTTTTTGAGTACGTGGGCATTGATAGTGAGCGATATCTGGGATTTGCCTTTGGTCTAGGCGTGGAACGCCTGGCTATGCTTCGTTATGGAGTCAATGACTTACGTATGTTTTTTGAAAATGATTTGCGCTTTTTGCGCCAATTTAATTGAATTTAAGCGACCGCAAGTGAACAATGAAATTCAGTGAAGCCTGGTTGCGCCAATGGGTTAATCCAGACCTCAGTACGGAGGCACTGGTTGAACGGCTCACCTTGGCTGGGTTAGAAGTAGATAGCGTCGAGCCGGCTGCTCCTCCTTTTAATGGCGTTAGAGTGGCTAGGGTACTGAGTGTGGAGCTTCATCCCCAAGCGGATCGCCTGCGGGTTTGCCAGGTGGATATTGGGAAGGGTTCCCCTCTGACGGTGGTGTGCGGTGCCCCTAACGTCCGGGGAGGACTCTTGGCACCCCTAGCCATGGTCGGGGCCCAGTTACCGACCGGGGCAAAGATTGACCGGGCAAAGTTACAAGGAGTGGAATCTTTTGGCATGCTCTGTTCTGCTGCAGAATTAGGGCTTGCTGAACAATCGGTAGGGGTGTTGGAGCTGCCTGAGGAGGCTTCCCCTGGTGACGATCTCCACGAGTTTTTGCAACTTGATGATGCCAGCATTGAAATTGATCTGACCCCCAACCGCAGCGATTGTTTAAGCGTTGCAGGTATTGCCCGGGAAGTGGGCGTACTCACCCAATCTGCCGTAACAATACCTAACCTAGGGCCTGTGGCACCCAAAATCGAAGATATCTTCTCGGTAACGGTGACAGCACCAGAGGCCTGTCCCCGTTATCTAGGCCGGGTTTTACGGGGCGTTAATCCCCAAGCTCAGACTCCTTGGTGGCTTCGGGAACGACTTCGGCGCAGCGGTATCCGGAGTTTGGGATTGGTGGTCGATGTTACTAATTATGTCATGCTAGAGCTGGGGCAGCCGATGCATGCCTTTGACCTTGAGCAACTGGAGGGCGGCATTCAGGTGCGCTATGGGCATCCCGGCGAGTCCCTTACTCTGCTGGATGGCACCCTTTTACAGCTAGATGCAGAAACATTAGTCATTGCGGATCAACGGCGAGCCCTCGCTTTGGCCGGTATTATGGGGGGGGAGGAATCTGGAATTAGTGACCAGACCCAGCACCTGTTTTTGGAGAGCGCTTTTTTCAACCCTACCGTCATTGCGGGACGCGCCCGTCTTTATGGGTTGCATACGGATTCTTCCCACCGCTTTGAGCGTGGCGTTGATCCCGAGTTGCCACGGCGGGCCATGGAGCGGGCTACAGCCTTATTAATAGAGATTGCAGGGGGGCAAGCGGGGCCGATAATTGAAGTAGTGGATTCCTCTCAGCTTCCTCCTCGACCGATAATTATCCTGCGGGAGACCCGCATTCGTCGAGTTCTGGGGGTTGAGATAGCTGAGAGCCAAATTACTGAGCAATTAACTCGGCTTGGTTTAGAAGTAGAAAAAATTGCAGAGGGTTGGCGGGCTAAAGTACCGAGTTTTCGTTTTGATCTTGCCTTAGAAGTAGATCTTATTGAGGAACTGGGACGCTTACACGGCTACGATCGTCTTCCCAGTACCCGCCCCGTGGGGCAGATTCGGCCAATATTAAAAACTGAAGCTGGGGTTTCCGTCAACCGTATCCGCCAGGTGTTAGTGGATCGGGGCTATCAGGAGGCGATTACTTATAGCTTTGTCGATCCAAAATTGCAGCAGTCGTTGGACCCTGAAGGGGAACCTGTGGCCCTGAGCAATCCTATTTCTATTGATATGGCGGTCATGCGCACTACCCTGTGGTCGGGCTTGATCCAAGCGCTGCGGTATAATTTTCATCGCCAGCAAGAGCGGATTCGTATTTTCGAGTACGGTCTTACATTTAACGGACAATTAACTGATCTTAAACAGGAAAGAACGATTGCTGGTCTTGTCTCAGGGATCTGCTATCCGGAGCAATGGGGGATAACGGCCCGGCCAGTTGATTTCTTTGACCTCAAAGGAGATGTGGAGGCATTATTGAGGCTAGGGGGGCAGCGAAATTGCTTTAAATTCGTTGCGGAGCAGCACCCAGCTTTGCACCCAGGGCAAAGTGCGCGAATTATTCGGGAAGGTCAACCGGTAGGTTGGGTGGGGGCTTTGCACCCTGCGTTGGAGGGAAAGCTGGACTTGGGGGCGCATGTTTACTTGTTTGCTCTCCGGGTTGAGGCGGTTGAAGGTGGCCGTTTGCCTACTTTTCAACCATTATCTAAATTTCCAGCAATTCGCCGAGATATTGCCTTTTTGGTGAACAGAAATATTCCTGCCCAGGCAGTTTTTGATTGCCTTAAGGGATTAGAATCGGATATTCTTAAGGAATTCCAACTATTTGACGTCTATACTGGGAAAGGTGTTGATCCTGATAAAAAAAGTCTTGCTTTAAGATTGATCCTACAGCATCCGTCCTACACGCTGACAGATGGTAAGGTGAATGCCTTTATGGAACGAGTGGTGACGGGGCTAACGACTGAGCTCGGTGCCATTATTAGGGAGTAGCTTATGGCGCTAACAAAAGCCGACATGACAGAAACCCTTTACCAGGAACTTGGTCTTAATAAGCGCGAGGCCAAGGAAATCGTAGAAATGTTTTTTGAAGATATTCGTTGTGCTCTGGAACGGGGAGAAACGGTTAAGCTCTCCGGCTTCGGTAATTTTGAACTTCGTGATAAAGGAGAACGGCCAGGGCGCAATCCTAAGACAGGCGAAGAGATCCCCATCACTGCACGACGAGTGGTGACTTTTCGGCCTGGACAAAAACTCAAGGCGCGGGTAGAAGCCTATGCTGGAGGCAAGCAACAATAACGAATTACCACCGATCCCTGGAAAGCGTTATTTTACCATCGGTGAAGTAAGTGAATTGTGTCACGTGAAGCCACATGTGCTGCGCTATTGGGAACAAGAGTTTCCTCAGCTAAAGCCGGTGAAGCGACGCGGCAACCGACGCTACTATCAGCGCCAGGATGTGATCATGATTCGCCAGATTCGGAGCCTTCTCTATGAGCAAGGCTTTACGATAGGAGGAGCAAGGCAAAGGCTTTCTAGTGCTGAAGCTAAGGAAGACAGCACGCAAAGTAAGCAGATTATACGCCAGCTCCGTTTAGAGCTTGAGGAGGTTAGAGATTTGCTTAAGACTTAAAGCGTCTTTAGTTGTAAAGAGTTTTAAGTTATCATGTAAACATGTCGGGGCGTAGCGCAGCCTGGTAGCGCACTTGAATGGGGTTCAAGTGGTCGGAGGTTCAAATCCTCTCGCCCCGACCAATTTGTGTAAATCATTTTATTTTACTCTAATCCCTGGTCTAATATTTAGGCGAGTTGTTATTGAGATTTTTCCCTTCCTTAATTCCCTACCGCGGCTCTAGTTCTAGAGATTACCCATTCTGTTTAGATGTAACTGCTGATGCGCCTTGTGAGTGCTTGTTGTGGCTTATTGTGTGTTTGAGACACGGTGCCAAGTAATATTATTAAAATATCTAATTGAGTATTTCTTTGTTGAAAAATTGAGATCGGTGTGAAACTATATACTTAAAAAGCACATATTTGAGCTATTTTGTATATAGTTAGATCGTAAGTCTAATAAATAAAAATAAATAATTAGTAGTTCCTTGTGATTTTCTTATATTTAGAACTCTTTACCTAGAGCTTTGCTCTTAAGAATAGGGATAAGCCCGAGAATTAAAATTAGTCGGCAGGGCATCAAAGCTTTGTTATCCTGGGCAAAAAAAAACATTCTAGGTATTCAGCAAGGGCAATAATAGGGAGCGTGCTTGGTGGATAGATTGATTAAGGGTGTGGGGGGGTGAGGCGTCCAAATGCGGCAGCGTGGATCAATATGGGCGGCTTGATGATGAGCAATTCGGCTGACCGCTTCCTTGGCTGGAAAACCTGTCTTCTTAACTTGCCCCCCCTATCCCAGGTATTTACTGTGTTCCTCGCCTTTCTTTTACCGGATACCTCATATAAAAAATCATTCCAGTGGTCACCAACAACGGCCCCACAGCTATTCACGACAGTAGGTGTTCATGAAAGGAAGCCTCTTCATGGCTAACACGGGGGTAGAGAAGCGTTCTGGGTCAGTGCCGCTCAACCAAGAAGTGTGTCCACATTTCATTGCGGGAAAAACGGAGTTGGTGCTCCGAAAAATGCTTCTCTTTAGCTTTTTGTTATGGCCTTCTCTTTTTCTATTGACTCCACCTGCTACACACAAGTGGCTGAAAATGGTTTAGAGGCAGTTAAGAATATGAGCGATTTAATCGCGGCATTCAATAAATATTTCGAGATTATCCCTGCAAATACAGCTGATCTTAAAAACCAATTTTTTCATTTACGTTATCAAGTTTATTCCCAAGAACTGCAATTGCCAGGCTTTGAGTCCTGGCGTTATCCGGATGGCCGGGAGATCGATAAGTATGATAAACGGTCTGTTTGTTGTTTATTACGTCACCAACCAAAGGGATTTATAGTGGGGGGGATACGGCTGGTATTTTGTGATCCCGATGATCCATTTCAACCTTTTCCTATTGAAGAACATGTTGGACATCACTTTGATACTCAGCTAATTGAACCTGCTCAATTGCCCCGTCGTACTACTGTTGAAGTTACCCGCCTGGTAATTTCGAGGCAGTTTCGAAACCGTGGAAGGGAAATTCATTATGCCCATGGACTGGATGATTCCAGCTTTGGTAATAAATCAGATAAACGGCGGCAATTTCCCCATCCGGTACTAGGCCTTTTGGTGGCATTGGTGCAGATGTCTTCAGAGTATGGTATCACCCACTGGTATGCGGGTATGGAGCCGGCGCTTAATCGTCTCCTGAGGCGGTTTGGTTTTAACCTAAAGCCAATAGGCCCATTGGTCGATTATTATGGTATTCGACGACCTTACTTAGATACTGTAGACAACGTGCTAACGCGGGTGTTCCAAAAAAAACGGGACATTTGGGATCTAGTCACTGATCGTGGAAGAATCTGGCCGGTTTCGAAAGAGTGGACAGCTAAGCAACTGAGTACGAATTCCTAATTAGACCAGAAGGTAGAGGTTTGCCTCGTACGCGAACGCCCCCCGGCCTTATAACTCGAATAATGATGCGCTCGACTATTTTACGTTTTTGGAAGTGCAGGGTCATTGTTCGCTTCATATTTGTAGTGCTCATTGTTTCTCATTTGATACAGGGGGTGAATGCTCAGGAAGTTGTTGTTAATCCTAGTGTCACAGAAACAACGCTGACTCGGAGTGCGCTTCGAGCAATTTTTAGCATGCGTTTGCGAACTTGGCCCGACGGATCATTGATTAAGGTTTTTGTGCTAAGTGATAATTCTCCATTACACGTTCAGTTTTCAAAAAAAGTACTCAATATTTTCCCCTACCAACTTCGCAGAACATGGGATCGGCTAGTTTATTCAGGTACTGGCCAAGCGCCTACTGAAGTGAATTCTATCAAGGAAATGTGCAATAAAGTTGCCTCTACGCCTGGCGCTATCGGGTATTTACCGGAGAAAAAGATTGATGCCCACGTGCGTAAAGTAAAAGTAGTGCAGGTCAAGTAAAGGCATGATGAGAGGAACCAGAAAAATAGGGCATAGGGGGTTAGCGCTTGGCACCATGTTGTTGTTGGTTACTCCCTTACAGGCTGAATGGAAGCTTCCCGATTCTTTTCAGGTCCATGGTTTTGCTTCGCAAGCATTTATATTGACTACGGACAATAATTTCTTTGGTAATAGTAAGGATAACGGTACGTTTGATTTTCGGGAGTTGGGAATTAATGCTTCTTGGAGAATTTTGCCTAGGCTTCAGTTTGCTGCCCAGGGGGTTGCTCGCTGGGCTGGGGAAAATGACGAAGGCGATCCGAGGTTGGACTATGGCTTAGTCGACTATACTGTTTTCAGTGATCCCAAGAATACCTGGGGCATACGACTTGGCCGCGTCATTAACCCCATTGGTTTTTATAACGACACTCGCGACGTGGCTTTTACCCGGCCAAGCATCTTTTTGCCCCAGTCTATTTATTTCGATCGCACTAGGGATTTGGCACTATCGGCGGATGGAGGCCAGATTTATGGCGAACGGCGTACTGATATCGGGGATTTTTTCCTACAATTTAATATTGCTAAACCACGACTAGGCTCGCGGGAAGAGCTAGCTCTGCTCGGTCATGATTTCCTTGGCGGTTTTGAGGGGGATACCTCTGTATTTGGGCGTCTCTTTTATGAGAAGGATGGGGGGAGTATTCGATTGGGATTTTCTTCCCTTTGGGCTGATTTTGATTTTGATTCTGGGTTGCCCCCAAATAAGCTTTCCTCAGGCTCAATCGAATTTTCTCCCCTGATATTTTCGGGTCAATATAATGGGGAGAAATTAAGTCTGACGAGCGAGGTTGCCTTAAGGCGTTTTGATTATGCTGGCTTCGGGCCTAATCTTCCAGATAAAGATTTCACTGGCTTGAGTTGGTATGTTCAAGCTGCCTACCGTTTTTTGCCCAAGTGGGAGGCTGTTGTCCGCTTTGATAGCCTTTGCGTTGAGCTTGGTGATTGTGATGGGGAAGAGTATGCCGCCCAATCCGGACGATCTGGGCATCAGCGGTTTGCCCATCGGCGGTTTGCAGATGATTGGATGGTGGGATTACGCTGGGATGTGACCCCTTCCGTCATGCTGAGAGCTGAGTTTCACCATATTAAAGGTACTGCTTGGATAACTCTTGAAGATAATCCAGATATTAATGCCCTTGAAGAGGAGTGGAATATGTTCTCTGTTCTGGTCTCTTTCCGTTTTTAAAGGCCTTTCAGGGTTAAACCTGTCTAATCAGGTCCATACGTATAAACCCTTATTTACTACTTTCACCTTTACGCCTAAGCTTTCAAGCGAGTGATGTTCATGGGTGCTACTTTAAATAGCGCTTGTGAATATCCTCCCCATATTTACAGCAGGTAAATAGATTATTCTCCGTAGGCGTACCTCAATGGAAGGTAGCCATCCGACGGTTGAGGCAGCACACGGAGGTGCTGCCAATTTTTATCTTCCGGCCCTTGCATCCAGGCTGAACCGGCCAGCTCATTGTGCGGCTAAAATCAGCAACCCCTCAGTTTCTCATAAAACATGGTTATTTGGGTGCAATCACCCAAACTAGCGTGAAAAATTATCCCAGCTAGCAGACATAAAAGCGACCAGTGCTGCTGCCGTTCAACAAAGGCACTAGCCTAGGATAAGCGCCAAACCCCTCCGATTTCTAACTCGACGATCTCTGGCAGCAATGCACCTGGTATCCCATAGGCTTACATGTGGGCTTGGGTTTCCGTGTAACCGAGGGTTTTATTCATGCCCGCCACTTAAAAAAATTGCCGCTATGAGCATACGGCCAATTAAGGTGGTGATATGCTGCATAATTGCCACCCATTGCCTATACGTGTTAAAAATAAATCATGGAGAAAAAGATGCTGACTGATGATCAAGATGAATACAGTTTTGCCACCTTGGCGGTGCGGGCGGGGCAGCAACGCACGAGTGAAGGTGAGCAGTCGGAGCCCATATTTTCTACTTCTAGTTTTGTATTTGAAAATGCCGCCCAGGCTGCCGCTCGTTTTTCCGGGGAGGAAGGGGGTAATATTTACTCTCGTTTTACTAACCCCACGGTCCGGACCTTCGAGCAACGTCTTGCGGCTTTGGAAGGCGGGGAGTGTTGTGTGGCCACCTCATCAGGAATGGCGGCCATCCTGGCCACTTGTCTGTCACTGCTAAAGGCAGGAGATCATATCGTCTCCTCGGAGAACATTTTTGGAACCACGCGGGTCCTCTTCAATAAATATCTGGCCCGCTTTGGAGTAGAAACTACCTTTGTTCCTCTGGTCCGCCTAGAGGCTTGGCAAAATGCTTTGCGCCCTAACACGCGCCTGTTGTTCCTAGAAACTCCTTCCAACCCTCTGAATGAAATAGCAGATATTGCTCAATTGTCAAGTTTAGCCCGGGCACATCACTGTCTCTTGGTGGTGGATAATTGCTTCTGCACTCCAGCCCTGCAGCGTCCTTTAGAACTCGGAGCAGATATTATCATCCATTCGGCTACCAAATATCTCGACGGTCAAGGGCGCTGTGTGGGGGGGGCTGTGATAGGTGATGGGCAGCAAGTCGGGGAAGAAGTCTTTGGTTTTCTGCGGACTGCGGGTCCGACCATGAGTCCCTTCAATGCCTGGGTCTTTCTTAAAGGCTTAGAGACCTTGCAGGTGCGTATGGAAGCGATAAGTCAGCGGGCTCAGGCTTTAGCGGAATGGTTGGAGGCGAAGTCAGAGGTCGCAAAAGTGTATTATGCTGGCCTGCCTACTCACCCTCAACACGCATTGGCTTCAAGGCAACAGTCAGGATTTGGTGGTCTGGTGGCGTTTGAGTTGAAAGGAGGAAAAGATGCCGCCTGGACCCTTATTGATGCGGTGAAGTTTATCTCCATTACCGCCAATTTAGGTGATGCTAAAACCACCATCACTCACCCCGCGACGACGACTCATGGCCGTTTAACGGTGGAGGAACGAGCCGCAGCGGGAATCAGTGATGGCTTGGTGCGAGTCTCCGTGGGCCTGGAATCCCTAGAAGATATCAAAAGGGATTTACAGCGGGGGTTTGAGGCAATGTCCAAGTGCTAATCAACCCCGATAGAGGACTCGACAGAGCAGGGTCTTAAGATATTCAGTTTCCGGTATCGCAGGATGGATAGGATGGTCTGGACCCTGATGGCCCTGCTCAAGTATCTGAATGGTTCGGTCTAGGTGCCGTCCGGTACGGCGTAAAATATCCCGGAAAACATCCCATTGTAAGTGGCTAGAACAGGAGGAGGAGATCAAAATTCCGTCTCGGGTGAGCAAGCGGGCAGCAAGTTCATTTAGTCGTCGATAGGCCGCGAGCCCCTGCTTGAGGTCTTTTTTACGCTTGATAAGGGCAGGAGGATCTAGGATTACCACATCAAATCGTTCTTTATCTGCTTGTAAGGCATTCAAAAGGGAAAAGGCCTCGCCATGGAGGGCAGTAACGGCACCGATTCCCTGGTTAAGGTTGGTATTGCGGTGGATAAAGTTGACAGCAGCTTCGGAGCTCTCCACACACAGTACCTGGTGGGCACCTGCTACTAAAGCCTGGATTCCCCAAGCTCCAAGATAACTGAAGACATCGAGTACCCGTTTGCCCTTAACATAGTGTTGCATCCGAGCCCGGTTCAAGCGATGATCGAAGAACCAACCGGTTTTTTGCCCCTCCATCAAGGGCACATTGAAATATCCTCCATTTTCAAATAATTGGATAGTTTCGGGGACTTCTCCCTGAATAATTTCAAGGTAGGATTTTAATCCTTCCAGATGGCGAATGGGGGTGTCATTGCGCAGTATGATGGTGTGTCCGGGTACCGTTTTGTTTAGTGCGGCGATGATAGCTTCTTTGACTTGCTCCATCCCGGCGGTTGTGATCTGGACTATCAAGATATTATCATAGCGGTCTACTACCAGCCCTGGCAGACCGTCACTTTCTCCGAAGACCAGACGGTAGTAAGGATCGGCAAATAGCCGGTTTCGAAGCGAGAGAGCTACCTTGATCCGGTGTATCAGCAAAGAAGGCCCAAAAGGATAGCTGGGATCGCGGCTAACTAGCCGTCCACAGATGAGGGAGTGAGGATTGACGTAACCTGTGCCGAGCACCTTATCATTGCTAGTGGTAATGGCAATAGGGGCACCGGCCTTAAAGTCAGTGAGGGGGCTACGCTTAATATCCACTTCGTTACTAAATATCCATAAATGGCCAGCTCGTAAGCGGCGTTCCTCTCCCTTTTTTAAATAGAGTGGTTGAAATTCCATGGCTGTCCCAAAATTAAGTTAATAAGGAGACTAAAAATGAAAAGCTATCGCAAAGAACTTTGGTTCAATGTGCCTAGTCGTCGGGGATTCGTCAATATCACGCCTCAGGTCGAAGAGTGTTTGGATGAAAGTGGGGTGAGCGAAGGACTGGTGCTAGTCAATGCGATGCATATTTCCGCCAGTGTTTTTATTAACGATGACGAGCCGGGGTTGCATCATGATTACGAAGAATGGCTGGAAAAGCTTGCGCCCCATGAACCTATCCATCAGTACCGCCATAATGATACGGGGGAAGATAATGCCGATGCTCATATGAAACGCCAAGTGATGGGACGGGAAGTGGTCGTTGCGGTTACTGATAAACGTTTAGATTTTGGACCCTGGGAACAGATTTTCTACGGCGAGTTCGATGGCCGTCGGCGTAAAAGAGTATTAGTCAAAATTATTGGAGAATAGATCATTTAAAATATATCAATTTATTGGGGAGGTTCCTCTCCTTCTAGGAAGTACCATTTCTCGATTTTTAAATTTGGCCGCCTTCCCCGTGCTTCTGGGGCATAATGCTTAGCAAGGTAATCTAAAATGGCTTCTTCTGTTTGGGGGTCGAATTGCCAAAGATTCTGGGTTCGCTGCATCCAACGGATGGTCTCTTTCCATCCTTCCCGGGTGGCTCGATTCTGAGTAATAAGCCTGGCTGAATGGCAGCCTGTACAGTTAGCTTTTACAATTTCGAATCCTTCATCAATGACAAGGCCTGTTTTCTCATCGACTTCCTCTTGTGCCCAGGAGGGTAGGGTCAGGGCTCCAATCAAAAGCCCACCTGTGAGCGAAGGTATTTTCATGCTACAGGATTTTGACGGCAATACGATGGCAGGCGTTATTTAAATAACCCTTTGGATTCCATCCTGGGACCAGCATCGGTTGCATTTTTCCATTGTCATCGGTGGCTCGGGCCCAGACTTCGTAATAACCTCGTTCTGGGAAATTGATAGTGGTTTCCCAATGTTGCCAGGCGTATGGGTTCTTGGGTGCTCTGAGTGAGCAGTGCTGCCAAGTAGCGCCAAAATCGATGGAAACTTCCATGGCGGAAACTGATAAATCGCCGGCCCAAGCGTGCCCTCTTAGCTTTAGATATTGTCCTAATTTGAGCATGGCGCCGCTGCGTGGAGAAGTGATAATAGATTTCACCGGCATCGATTCAATGATGCACATTTCCTCTTCTGGAACTTTTGCCCCCGGTGCCACTGGATGGCAAGGGACTCGATAGGAGTACCCCCCCATTTTGGTGCCGTCATGGATCTGATTGCGAATCACGATTTTTTCAAGCCATTTCCCAGAGGTTGAGGCTGGCCAGCCGGGGCATACCAGTCTTAGGGGATAGCCATTGAGGAGGGGAAGATCTTCACCATTAATCGCCCAGGCGATTAATGAATGGGGTTCAAGGGCTTTTGATATGGGTACGCCTCTAGAAATAGGAACTTTATGGGGGGTACCACTGAGATGAGTATCTTTACCATAATAGCCAATATATATGGCATCCTCTTCGATACCTGCTGATTTTAGTACCTCTCCTAAGCGAACCCCTGTCCATTCAGGGCTTCCTACAGCGCCTACCGTCCATTGATTACCGGGTGCAGGCGGATGGAACTCACTTCGGCCATTCCCCCCGCATTCAAGCGTTAATTGGTAAGTATAGTTTTTAAATTTTGTTTTTAATTCCTCGAGGGTATAGCTTACGGTTTTTTTTGCGGACTCACCGGTAATTGTCAAGGTCCAATGGTTAATATCGATATCCTGTGGTGGAATACCGTTATTACGAACAAACAATTTATCTGCGGGAGTAATGGGATCGTCTAAGAGGTGAGCCGGGGTTTCTGCATTAACAGGACGGTCATTGAGAATAACGAGGTCCGGATGTTTTCCCGGTAACTGGAAGGGCTCTGTAGAATCGGCAAGGACCACGGGGATGAGCCCTCCTGGCATGTTTCGCCAAAAAGGAATGTGAGCGCCTAATACTGCGCTCATAGCGAAAAGGGCACTTTTTTTTAAAAAACCTCGCCGGGTGAAGGGATTAACTTCCCTGCCCCAGAGCATTTTATCTGCTTCTAATGGGTCTGTTGCATAGAGTTCGTGGATACCTTTTTTTATCCTTTTGCCCTGTTCCATAGCACTTCCTCGCGGTGAAAGTTTCTGGCCTTAATTAGGGGAAGAGCGGCGTTTGCGATACCACAAATTCAAGGCGAATAGATGTATTAAAGATAGCATTGCATGGATTTGTTTGGTGATTTTTTGTAATTTTACAAGCCGGAATCTGGGCTCGTTTGTATTTCCTTCAAAGCCTCAAGAATATTATCCATATAATTGATAGGTAAAGAGAAATGACCTTCATTTGGGAAGTATTGGGCTTGGGCAGAGGGTAATGTTTTTTCTAGATAACGAGCATGGGAAACGGGAACCGTCGCATCAGCTTCTCCTTGCCACAGGTGAATTTTTAAATGGATATCTTCTAACCGGAAGCCCCAAGGATGGGCATAGAGTTTGAAATCTAAGAGCGCTCCCTGGGGACCCTTGTGAAGGGCCTCCCGCATAGACGCCAGAAGGAATACCTCAATATCGGGACGTTTTAGCACCAGGTTATCTGCCTTTGGGGCAGAAATGGTTAACAAGGATTGTGTTACCCGGGGAAACCAGTATAAAGCCCGGGCCACAATTCCTCCATAGACGAGGGGCAGGAGCCAAGAAGCGCGTTTAGCAAGGCCAAAGCCCAAACGGGCGGGCCATGCCATGTCATGGATTGCCCATGATTCGTAGACTGGTCCTAGGCCATTGACAATGCCTACACTCCGGAGGCAGGCGGGGATCTTCCAAGCACAGGCAAGGGCATAGGGACCCCCTCCTGAAATTCCCAGTAGGGAAAAAGGGGAAAGGTCTAAAGTATTAGCCAATTCAGCTATATTATCAGGCCAGTCAAGTATGCATCGTCCGGGTTTGAAATCTGATAACCCGTAACCTGGGCGATCTATGGTGATAATATGCCACCGATTCCGCTTTGCTGCAGCATCAATGATTTGGGCTTCTAGCCGAGAAGCAGGGAAACCATGGCAGTAAAAGAGAGGATCGCCGTGAAGATCCCCATATTCCGCATAGCCAAGCCGGTAGCCATCTTTGAGCACAATTTGTTGACTGGTGAGATTGGTCATTATTAGGAGCCCAGAAGAGAAATATTGTTATTGGGATTTGTTAATATAAATTTTTGATTTAAAAAACAAAATTTGTAGATGCTTGTCAGGTGGCTGGTTGAGACGTAAAATTACGCTAGCTGCGGGTGTAGTTCAATGGTAGAACCTCAGCTTCCCAAGCTGATGACGTGGGTTCGATTCCCATCACCCGCTCCAACCAAATCAATAACTTAGCTCTGATCCATTACCTCTGATCAACACATTGTCACAATAATGTCACAGTACAGGGGTAAATCAGTATGGCTACAATCAGAAAAAGAGGCAATAACTGGCAAGTACAGATCAGAGTGAAAGGCCATAAGCCAGTCAATAAATCATTCAGCGATAAAAAGATTGCCCTAGCTTGGCTAAAGAAGACAGAAAGCGAGATTGAAAGGGGAGTATTCCAAGATATAACAGAAGCACAACAGACTACATTTGCTGAAATCCTAGACAGATATGCTAATGAAGTGCTCCCTAGCAAGAAGGGATATTACAGAGAACTCAGTAGAATCGAGCACTTAAAGACTCATTTAGGCAATTACAGCCTATCAGGATTAACACCCTCAGTTATTTCTCAATACCGAGATCACCGATTAAAAACTGTTGCTAATCAGACAGCTAAGCATGACTTGAGCATGATTAGTAGAGTAATCAATCACACCATTATTGATTGGGGCATTAATCTTCCTCATGGTAATCCCATACAGAGAGTAAGGTTACCTAAGCTGCCAGCAGGCAGGACTAGAAGATTGTTACCATGCGAAGAGCAGAAGTTAATAGAAGCCAGTTCTATAGACCTCAAGCCCATAATCCAGTTTGCACTAGAAACCGCTATGAGAAGAGGGGAAATAGCGACAATGGACTGGAATCATATTGATTTTAAATCAAAAACTTTATTGATACCTGAGACCAAGACAGACCAGCCAAGAACGATACCACTCACTAGAAAAGCTATAGAAATCCTTCAGGTATTTCCCAGGAATATTAGCGGCAAGATATTCAATCTCACAGTAGATCGTATATCAAGAAATTTCATGCTTGCTTGTCGTAAAGCAGGAATTGCAGATTTGAGATTCCACGATTTGAGGCATGAAGCCACTAGCCGATTATTTGAGAAAGGTCTTAATCCTATGGAGGTAGCAGCTATCACTGGGCATAGGGATATGAAAATGCTTATGAGATACACTCACCTGAAAGCAGAAAGCTTAGTTCATAAGCTTGGATAAGAAGAAAGTTATTCTAGTAGAAAAAGAAGGGGGGGCGGACCTACCTCCCCCCACAAGACTGGAAAGGCTAACGAGCAACACATTATGCTGTTGCGTGGCCAGTATAAGTAACGCACGTGAAGAAATTATTACAATTCGGATACGATTTATTTAAAGCAGAAGCAGCTTGTGAATAAACAACTGTCAACTAGTTATTGATTACTTAACTTTTATGTGTTAGAATATCCCTGCACAGGTTGACTAGTTGGAATTCTTTTGATATGTGGCCTATAAAAATCAATAGGTTACAATTTAAAGCATAAAGAATTACCCCTAATAACCTTGCGCAGAATAAAGCTATTGAGAGATTATCGGCATAGGATTTTCCTAGTGGCTGAGAGTTAGCTCTGTGCGTTATTCAATTATCAAATAACATGAAAACCCAATTATAAATATACCACATGATTTATTAAAGGAGTACAAGAATATGAGCGAAGCACTAATAAATCCAGATAATCCGCTATTTGAATTAATGCGATCTGGAGTACTACAGCCTAATGATATTTTTAATTTAGCGTATAGGCAGACAATGGAAATCCTCATAGAGAAGGGATATAGCTTGAGCCAGATAACCAAAAGGCTGAATGAATGGGGATACAAGACCAAGAGGGGTGAAGAATGGACTAGGGAGAATGTTCACAAAGTTTTAAAGGAATTGGGACTGAAGACAGTTAGAGGGAGTGCTGCTTAGTGACTAAACAAGAAATAGCAAAAGTAGCAGCAGATATAGCAAGAAGGCGCTACGCGCAACGCAACGAAGCTGCTTTAATGAGAAAACAGAAGAAGCTACTGGAGGAATTAATCAATGATAGATCCCTCAATCCTATCCAAGTAGCTAGAGCATTCAGTAAGGAAACTGGGAAAAGGGTATCAGTAATACAACTAGGGGAATTACTCAAAAAGTATGGATTATGTTAATTGGATAACAGGAGGTGTATCTATATGGACTGGAGAGAACGAGCGTATGAATTAGGACTATTACCAGATTACAATCCTTTTAACCAGAAAGGAGAAAAAGCTTTAAGCCTGAAAAGGCAACGCAGCGAAGCTGCTTTAAGGCAAGTAGCACAAAGAGAAGATAAAAAGAAGAAAATACTGACAGAATTATATGAGAAATATCCCCAGGATTACAAGAAGATAGCAGAGCTATACAGCTTAGAGATTAGAAGGAATATAAAGAAGGGAAGAGTAAAGAAGTTGCTGAAACAGTATGGATTGAGATAAAGCAAAGGAAGTGTGCGATTAAGTGCGCTAAAAATGCGATTAAACAAATCACAATGTGATTAAATGCAATAAAGTGCAACAGTGAAGCTCTAAAACAAAGATTAGACATAGACCAATCGCCAAGAGGCAATCAAGCCCGAAGGGCAACGTAGCGAGACTACTGTAAGGGAAGATAAAGGGCCAAGAGGCTAAGGAGCTTTATAATGGAATATAAAAATGGACCAAAGCCAAACAAGGAGGCAAGTCTATGTACGAAATTTTGATAATGATCTAGCACATTCAAACCGCGAGGGGATTGATCGTGTGTGGTTGGAACGACACAAGGAGTATTTTAATGATAAAAATTTGATAAGGCTTGGTGATAGCAGAGAAGCTACAGGAAATGACCAAGGAATAGATATGCTTGTATATTCCCCCAAATTGGGGAAAAGTTACCGAATAGAACATAAGGAGCATTTAAATACAGAGTATGAAGACGATATTGTACATATAGAATACAAACAGATAGCGGAGAATGGAAAGATAACTCCAGGTTGGATAGCAGACGATAGCAAACAGACGGATATATTTGCATATCATAAAGAAATTACAGGAATTACGTACTATTGGAATTGGCAAGAGCTAAGGCAGTTCTGGTGGTATCTTACAGTTAATGAAGCACAAGGCGAATACAAAAGTTCTAGATCATGGAATGGTTGGGGATATACCTATTGCCTGCAAATTCCGGCTAGTGATATTACAGATATTATCGAGTTCATGAGTAGCAACGCTACTTGACGTAGCTCATGAAAGAAGCACAGCTACACCATTAAGCCCAAAAGGGCAACTTATTCAACAGTAACAATTTAGGTGCCTAGCTCATACTGATCAGTATGAGTGAAAGGGCTGCTTTTGTCTCCAGTTAATCCTGGCACCTATTTCTTTTAAACAATCAACCAAGGAGACAAAAACACCTAATCGCTTACGTGATTTGCTAATAAAATCATAGGAGACTGATATATGAGTATTATAAAGAAAGAGCCCTATAGGCAACGCGCTACGCGCTTTAAGGAATAAATTTATGGCCAGAGCACAAGAAAACAAAGAAGCCAAGTATTCAAGGCCATTTGACGTACATAGGTGGAGTGATTATCCAGAGGTAAATAAAGCAGTAGAAGCAATCAGAAGA
Source organism: Nitrosococcus wardiae (assembly GCF_004421105.1). Classification (NCBI taxonomy): domain Bacteria; kingdom Pseudomonadati; phylum Pseudomonadota; class Gammaproteobacteria; order Chromatiales; family Chromatiaceae; genus Nitrosococcus; species Nitrosococcus wardiae. The sequence goes on along the minus strand of NZ_CP038033.1, from coordinate 2,995,981 downwards.
GAGCTTGTAGCAACGAATCCGATAAAGAAAGTAACAGATAAGCAGAAGAAACACCTGAAGGTAGTTATTCTGGATTTGTATGTAGCATGGCTAAGTGATCCTGAATTATGGATAGGGTATTCCAGAGATCACCATGATTATCAAGTAGATAGCAGGTATAACAAGCTTCATATTGGATACAGAGCATTAATCCAAGTGATAGATAGTCTTGCGGATAGTGGTTATATAGAGCATAAAAAAGGATTTAATGATAGAAGAACAGGAATTGGATTTCAGTCCAGAATGAGAGCTAAAAAGAAACTGATAAATCTAATCAAGGATAGGTATAACATACGGCAATACATGACTAAGAGAACGAACACAGAAGAGGTGATTTTACTTAAAGACAGTGAAGGAAACTTGATTGATTACCAAGATAATGATAACACCATGCGTATGAGAATACAGCTTGAGGCAATTAATCAACGGTTAGAGAGAAGTTTAATAGACTTGGATATTTCAGATAGTGAACTTAAAGAATTAGTAAAGAGGTTCAGAAAAGATCCAGATAGGGGTACTTTAGATTTCAGCAGAAAGAGATTAAGGAGAGTATTCAATAATGGGTCTTTTGAAGAAGGAGGGAGATTCTATCATGGTTGGTGGCAAGAAATTCCAAGAGAGTACAGGAAGTTCATTACCATTAATGATAGTAAGACAGTAGAGCTAGATTATGGTGGTATGCACTTAAGAATGCTGTATGGCATTGAAGGATTAGAGCCACCAAAAGATTCTTATGATATAGGAATACCAGAAGCACCCAGGGATATAATCAAGAAGATTACCAATACTTTGCTGAATGCTGAAAGCTTACAATCAGCCAAGGGCGCTATTAGGAAAGATTATCCAGATATAGATTATGCAATATTACTAGAAAAGATATTCCAGAAGCATGAAGCAATTAAAAGATATTTTCATACAGGAATTGGAATAAAGCTACAGTATTGGGACAGTGTCATTGCAGAGAAGGTAATGCTGTACATGTATGGTCATTACGATTCCCCAACTCTACCAGTCCATGACAGTTTTATCGTTAAATCAGGAAGTGAAGCTAGGCTACAGAAATGCATGGAGATTATATTTAATGAACTATATCCAACAATTGAAGCACAAATTAAAAGGAGCATACAACTAATGAAAGAGGATACCTTTATTGATAAAGGTGATTATCAAGTAAGAGCAAGTAGTATAAGCAGAATTGATTTAAATGAGAATCCAGAAGCAGCAGCTAGAAGGAATATGCTAATCGAGCAGATAGAATCACAAGAGGATTGGAAATGGAAACCAGAGATACACACTAAGTGGAGTGAAGAAGATACTGAGCAGCAAATAGCCTATAAACCAGGTAAGAGAGGGTCATAGCGGATATATACAACTAAATCGCTAGAGCGATTTGATATTCAGTCTATAAGCTGGGTCATAAAAAAAACAGATATAACAATTGTTCATAAGATTGAATATTATTACTAGATATATTGGATTGATATATACATGATTTCATAATCCTCCCTCTTATGGGGAGGGTATATATACAATATGTATCTTCTCTCTCATTACTCCCCACGTTTTTAAAGATTTAATCCCAATAAATCAATAGCTTATATTTTTGATACGATATTTTTGTGCTTAATCGCATTTAATCACATTAGCGATTTGTTAGCGATTTGCTCAAATCTTGCCTGAAGGTTCACTCTTTAACGCCTACGGCGTATGTAGCTTTGCTACGCTAAAGATATTCACTCCTCTAACGATAATAAAAAATGTTGAAGACGCACGAAGTGCTTTAAGCAGAGAATAGGATTGCATAAGTAATTGACGAATTGGGAATACAGAAACCTTAAACAACTAACTAACAAATCAATAAGTAGATTCCACTATAGACAATTGAGAGTTTTTTTACTTGAGTATTATACTCAAGGGTATAATATGGAAGATTATTGACAGCAGAGGGAGAGCGGTATGACATGCTTTACAATCAAACCCAATGAATAGGAATCCTTTGCACAAAGGAATCAAGTTCCCTTTACAAAAAGCTATTAATTTCATTGATCTGCTCAGGGAACACCATGCAGAAATGTCACCACATGCAATGCTGTGTTTTTTGTATGTGGCTTTACATGAGGAACTATATCAAACGGATTTAGCAGACTTGGTGGGTGTTACAGAGGCTAATGTCAGCAGGGATATATCCAGTCAGGTTGAACTGGGCTTGGTAGAATTATTTGACAATCCAATAGGAAGGAGACAAAAGACTATTAAACTGACATGGAAAGGTATAGCATTAAGAACCAAGTTATTGAAGATATTATTATAATTTTTGCCTAGAGAGCTAAAGGAGTAAAATCTCTCATGAGCCCTAAAGCAACTATGTTGCGTTGCCCTACGGGCTTTTTAGGTGCCTTATAATTGATTTTTGCTATTTTATGGGGTAAACAGTAGTTAACCATTACCTATATACGTAGCGTTGCTTAGAGAGCCATACAAAGCCTCTAATACCCATTATTAATGTATGGGAATACTCATACATAAGAATACGACACAAGCATGAGCATGTATTATTGGTGCTATATAGCCATGATAATTGTATGGTTATTATAGTACCAATACAGAAGGGATAGGAACTCACGTATAGCACCAAAGGCGCTAATGAATAGCGAAGGTATTTCCTTATATGGCAAATTGCCACCTTTGAGATTTAACTACGCGGATCTGTGCTGTATTCCTCCAACTGGAGCAAAGGGTGCCATTTCAAATGTGACCCTTCCATTCTTACCTTTGGTTATTTCTAGAAGGTGGAATTTTCCCTCCTTTTCTTATCCCGGAATTTTCCCGTATTAAGATTTTAAATACCTCTAATCCGAGTGATTATCTAAGTCCCTCTCTTGGAGCATATTAGTTTTGGGATCTAGACGTAACGAATCGTTACACCCTTATTAAGATTTAAAATTTCAGCAAGTGCCTGAATATACTCGTTAGCTCTAGCCAGCGAGCAACTCCATGAAATGGCAACGTAGCAAAGCTACTTTGAGAATACAGCTAGTTTAGGGTGTGCCCAAGTCCCTCCTTGCCTACCTTTGGTAATATCTAAAAGGCGTGAAAATCCCACCTTTTCTAACTCCTTGATATACCCAGTAGTTTTAGGTAGTCGTGTCCATTCCTTTGCCTCTTTCCCAAATGCCTTAGCAGCCTTAGTCATATTAAAGTACCCGTCCTTGCGGAACACGAAAGCCTTACCATTAAGTAATCCCAACTTCGTATGCAGTAGCAGCGCTACGTTAAGCGTAGCTTAAGGCAAATTAAAGATTCTACATTGCCTAACGATAATGGACTTAGTACGGTAAAAAAAACAATTTTAATCATAAATCTTGGCGTGATAAATTATGGCAAACTTATTTGAAGGATTAGGTCCACCTATTGGAATGGAGGAGTTAGTCGAAAAGGCTAATCCACAAGGCGTAGAACCTGTAATAACAGAAAATACGCCACCTCCTACTACCGTAGACATTATTCAATATAGATACCATAAAGGCTTCCAGAATAATCTTACGAATAAAATAATAGATAATATTGATACTGCTCCTTTAGCTAACTTAACTAATAGACTAGACAATAAAAAAGCACTGATAAAAGCACACCCTGAAGCCTATCAAGCACAAATGCTAGAATGTCCCAAGAGTTTGTTACCATGTGAAAAGCCAATAGGAGGAGTGATAGGGGATACGGCGGAATTTGTAGGAAATCTTACTGATCCAATAATATTTCTGCTTATATTTCTTGCAGTATTATCTATGCGCTTTGTTCGTCGTCATAAAGAAGTCTTCATGAACCGGATATCTAATCTAGGGCTGGCTGAAAGGTTTGTTATAGCAGGCAGTGTTTTCTGGATACTTTTAGCAATAGCATTTATTTTTGTATTTGAGCCTTTTGGTTCTAGCCTTAATGATACAGAGCTAATGAAAGCAATAAAGGTTACAGTATTTCCTCCCATAGTCATAACAACAGGATATTTTTTGTTTTACAAATGGACTATGAAGAAAAGATAATATGGACTGGAGAAGGAAATCTATTGCCAGGAAGTACTTGGTGTAGGTCAACAATTTTTCGTGGTCCTAGAATTTTTTTCATGTAAGGTTTTTTTCATTTACCAAACACCGTAGCTGCCCTGGCCATATGTATTACTTGTCATAGAAATTTTGCTAGCGCCAAATATAATAGCTTTTGCTAGCGCCATAATTAGTACCCACTTTATATAAGACATTACCCGTTGAGACCAGCTAGGCTTAGGTTCTTTCCTTTCAAGGTTTGGGTTTTGAGCAGGAATATCAGGTTCTTGCTCTTTTAGAATACTATAGTCTGATCCAGACACAGAAATAATTTCTCTAAAAGATAGTATCCAACTGCCTCCTTGTTTTTCGATATTACGATTTTTCTTATTTAGGACTGCTGATACAGCCTCGCAATCATAAACTTTATAACAAATCAATATGTTTAAATTTCTATCCCCAAAAGGATTGTTAACTGTAAGTCCATATTTCAATTTACCAAAATTGTCATAAAGATAGAAATAGCCAGGAATTCGTTGGGGTACTGAAAATGAAAACTGCGTGATTAGATTTTGTTTATACTTCTCGCTTTCTTGATTTGGAGTATTTAAGCGATCTATCTCTTCACAAACATGATTTATGATATTTATGGCTTCATTTATAGGTAATTTAAAAAACTCCCTGGAATTATGAGATCTATAGCTGTTTAAACGCTTGTGTATAAGTCTTTCAGCTTCTTTGCAATTTAAAACTTTTCTCTTGAAAGAAACTTTAAATGGGGTAGGAATACCAGTAGCATTTCTATATATTTCTTTAGCCCTTGCTTCTGGCGAACGAGAAGTTCTACCAATCTTAAGTAAGTTTTTCTCATAAGAAGAATTGGTTAGTATATAAATATATCCTCGACTCATTGAGCTAGATCTCACCTAGAGATAATATTTCTATCTCAAAATTTTTATATATCCCAATACTTTATCGGCATATTTCTTCTGCTCTTGAGCAACGTAGTTGCGATTTAACGCCGTAGGCGTATGTAGCATAGCTACTTGCAGCGCAGCTATCGCTGCTTAAAGCTGAAGCCATAAGGTGCATACATTTTTGGGAAAAATCGAAATTCGCAATCGAGAGATACATGCATTTTCAGAGAAAATGAAAATTCTGAAAAATATGATAAATCGGTATACGCAAGCTCCCCCCCTGATCATTTTCATTCAGATTTTGCCCCCCAGGGGGGTATAAAAATTACCAATCAGGCAGAAAAAAATAGATTAATCAATCACATGAAGCACATTTTCTTGTCACAATTCTGTCACACTGAAGCCTCAAAAATCCCCTCTTGAATTACTGTAATTCATTGATTATACTGGTGAGAATCAGGGGTAAATGAGCTTCCCAAGCTGATGACGTGGGTTCGATTCCCATCACCCGCTCCAAAAATCATTAGTTTACCGAGAGGCTTTTTCCAAATCTTCTCAAGCGAGCCCCTCTTTGTAACCCCTTCCTTTCTAATCTTTAAACTTCCTTGTAAGTCCTGAGCAGGATTACATCAAATAATCTGATAGAAATAAGGATTATAACGAACTCAGGCAAGTGTTGCTGAATCCTATAGTTTTTTGGGTAGGTGACGAAGTAACCCTCACACTAAAGAGTAAGATGGGGAAACAGATTGAGACAATGAACACTATACACTTACACCGGATCGGGAGGCTGGCTGGGTTTGGCCTCTTGTGGGGAACGATAGTCATTGCTGCTGCTTGTTCTTTGAGCGACTCTCCCCGATTATCGAAGCTTCCCGCTGATGGAGTCATTTTGGCTTTTGGGGATAGTCTTACTTATGGTACGGGGGCAGGGGGTTCCCAATATAGTTATCCCAGCATTCTTGAGGAAAGGGTTAATCGCCAAGTCATTAACGCCGGGGTGCCTGGAGAGTTAAGCCATCAGGGACTAGCCCGTTTACCTGAAGTATTAGATCAGTATCAGCCTCATCTTGTGGTGTTATGTCATGGGGGTAATGATCTCCTGCGAAAACAGGATGATGCCCAGATTGCGGCTAACCTCCGGGGGATGATAGAGCTTATTCAAGATCGGGGCATTGAGGTCATTCTATTGGCGGTACCGAGGCCCGCGGTGTTTTTCATGGATGCTGCTGATTTTTACGCTGGAATTGCTCGGGAATATCAAATCCCCATTGATAGCGAAACGCTTTTGCGCTTGGAAAAGGATCCTGCCCTTAAATCGGATCAAATTCACCTTAACCAGGAAGGTTATCGGCAGTTAGCTGACGCTGTTGTTCATTTGTTGAATACTTCCAATGCCATCTAGCTTGGGTTTCTCCCTGGATAGTTTACTGAACTCCTCCCAAAGGCAGGAAGAACACTAAGAAAGCAATGGGAAATTATTTTGCTAATATTCAATTGAGATCCATTTCACTTTAGGGTTTAAGACTACCCCATACTATGATAGGAGATATTCGCATCCCCCTTTATTTGATCGTTATACTTGTTATTCTAAGTCCTGCCTATGGGACAGCCCAGGAGCCTTCAGCTAAATTAAAGCGGACGCTAAATGAAGAGCTAAAGAGGTTATCCGCCGTACACGGTATTGTAATTAAAGGTCTTGAAAAAACTAGAACCATCCCGGCACGTTCAACCCAAGGCTCCTTACGGCAGCAGCTCCAAAAGCTCCTTGCTGATTTTAATTATGTCATGATTCAAGCGCCCGATAAGGGGATTGAGCGGGTACTCATTTTGCACCCTAAAGAGGCTACACCTGATGTTCCTGAGCAAATTGTTTTGGCGACGGAGCGAAAGGGTAATCATCATGTTGTTCGGGCGACGGTTATGGGCTCCCGCTCAATGGCTATTGACGTTTCACTATTAGTGGATACGGGAGCATCGCTGGTGGTGCTTCCTGCTTCAATTCTCCCTGAGCTTGGTTTTAACGCAGACGATCTTGAGGATCAGGAAGTGCAAACGGCCAATGGTCCTGTAAAAGCGAAAGTAGGGCAGCTACATGCTATCGAGATTGGCACGGAGGTTGTCTATAACGTGGATACGGCCTTTATTGATGATAGCCTCCTCGGTCGCAATGGATTGTTGGGGATGAATGTGCTGGGCCGTTATCTGATGACCATTGATGATCAGCAGAACCTGATTACCCTGATCAAATAGCCCTAAAGGTGGTTCGGGAAATGGCCATGATACCCAATTGAATATTGGTTGGGGTTACCTATACTGAGGTGCTAAGGGGAGTGTAATTAACGAACTTTAGGAGCTTATGGAGAGGAGGTATCCCATGAGTGCTACCGGGCTTGAAGTTTTTGACTCAACTTTGCAAAAGACATCTCTATGGTTGAATGACCTCATGACGGAGATGGGGTGGAAAGATCGGCACAAGGCTTATTCGACCCTGCGGGCAGTATTGCATGTGCTCCGGGATCGCCTCATAGTAGATGAGGTAGTGGATCTAGGCGCTCAGTTACCCATGTTAGTAAGGGGATTTTACTATGAAGGTTGGCGACCGACCGGTAAGCCCCTTAAATATCGGCATAAAGAAGAATTTTTGAATTATGTCACGGAAAAGTATCAAGGTCTTGAGGGATCTGAGCAAGAGAGGGCGGTAAGCGCCGTATTTAAAGTTTTATCTCGGCATGTGACGGGAGGCGAAATCGAAGAGGTAAGAAATCAATTACCTGAAGAAGTACGCGTCCTTTGGCCCTAATCGGCGTGACGCGGGCTATGCAGATACAATAATTATAATTGGCTAGGGAGGAAACGTGCTCGCACCCATAGAAAAACCTTACGGTTCGTGGAAATCACCCATCACTACCGACCTGATTGTTTCGGAAACTGTGGGTCTAGGCCAGGTAGCGCTTTCTGAAGGCGCAGTTTATTGGATGGAAATGCGTCCCACGGAAGGGGGCCGAAGTGTGATTTTGCGCTGGACCCGGGATGGAAAAATTAAAGAGATGACTCCTCCCCCCTATAATGCTAGAACGCGGGTGCATGAATATGGTGGTGGTGCCTATTTAGTGGCCGGGGATTCGGTATTTTTCGCAAATTTTGAGGATCAAAGACTATACCGACACCAGGAGGGGATGGCGATTCAGCCGATTACCCCGGAAGGTGATTATCGTTACGCCGATGCTATTTTTGATGGAGTTCGGGATCGTCTTATCTGTGTCCGTGAAGACCACACTGATAAGACCCAGGAGGCGGTCAATACCCTTGTGAGTATTCCTCTCAACGGCAGTGGTCAGGTTTCAGTGCTTGCTTCGGGGGCAGATTTTTACTCCTCACCTCGCCTCAGCCCCGATGGAAATCGCCTGGCCTGGCTGACCTGGAATCATCCCCATATGCCTTGGGATGGGACTGAACTCTGGGTAGCTCAGGTAGATGGAGCGGGCTCCTTAGGAGAGGCAGAGCACATAGCGGGCGCAAGCAGTGAGTCCATTTTTCAGCCTGAGTGGTCGCCTGAAGGCACCTTGTATTTTATCTCTGACCGGACTGGATGGTGGAATCTGTATCGGTGGTGCGAAGGGCAAGTGGAAGCAGCCACTCAGATGAAGGCCGAATTAGGCTTGCCCCAGTGGGTGTTTGGTTTATCCACGTATGCCTTTGAATCGGCGGATCGCGTTATCTGCACCTATAGCAGCGAGGGTGTGGGCCATCTGGTCAGCATTGATACGACCACCTCTGCCCTGGAAGAATTTGATCTTCCCTGCACGGAGATAGGATTTTTACACGCTCAGGCTGGGCGTGCGGTATTTATTGCGGCTTCACCCACGGAATTTCCTGCCGTCGTTCAATTGGATCTGAGCAGCGGGGGTTTGGAAGTGCTGCGGCGCGCGAGCGAGATAACTATTGATCCCGATTATTTTTCTATTGCCAAGGCCATCCAGTTTCCGACAGAGGGGGGAGCCTTATCCCATGCTTTCTTTTATCCGCCGAAAAATAAGGATTTTATCGGGCTGCCGGATGAGCGGCCACCTTTGTTGGTGGTGAGCCATGGCGGCCCCACTGCGGCCACCGATAATACCTTGGATTTAAAGGTTCAATATTGGACCAGCCGGGGGATTGCCGTGCTTGATGTGAATTATCGCGGCAGCAGCTATTATGGGCGAGAATATCGCCAGCAACTGGAGGGACAGTGGGGGCTTGCCGATGTGGCTGATTGTGTCAACGGTGCCTTGTCTCTGGTACAGCGAGGGGACGTGGATCCAGAGCGTCTCGCTATTCGGGGGGGCAGTGCGGGTGGCTTTACCACATTGGCGGCATTAGCCTTTCATGAGGTGTTCAAGGCTGGTGCGAGCTACTATGGCGTAAGTGACTTGGAGGCACTAGCAAAGGAGACCCATAAATTTGAGTCCCGTTACCTGGACTACCTGATCGGGCCCTATCCGGAACGGGCTGATCTTTACGTGGCCCGCTCACCCATTCACGCCGTGGAGAAACTCTCTTGCCCGGTTATTTTTTTTCAGGGTCTGGAAGATAAGATTGTGCCCCCTGAGCAAGCCGAACAGATGGTAGAGGCGCTGCGTAGGAAGGGGTTGCCCGTGGCCTATGTTCCCTTTGAAGGCGAGCAACATGGCTTCCGGCGAGGGGAGAATATCAAACGGGCGCTGAGTGCGGAACTTTATTTTTATTCTCGGGTTTTTGGGTTTGATTTGGCCGATGAGATTGAACCCATTGCTATTGAAAATCTTTAATAACTTTACCCATATTTATTTTGTCTCCCTTAATTGGATTCCCCCCAAAGTTCCTGGAGCCGCTGATCCCGACCACAAGCAAATCGATATAGTTTGTAGCGGATTGGGTTTTTCTGATAGTAATTCTGATGATAATCTTCTGCAGCGTAAAATGTAGTCGCTGGTTTGATTTCAGTGACGATAGGTTTATTGAAGCGGCTAGATTGCCCGAGTTGATCTTTGAATTCTTCGGCCAAGCGCTGCTGTGCTTTGTCGTGGTAGAAAATGGCGGACCGGTATTGATTGCCTTGATCACAAAATTGTCGATCCGCAGTGAGGGGATCAATGTTATGCCAAAAAACTTCCAGTAATTTAGCATAGCTTACTTTCCTGGGGTTATAGAGGATCTGGACCGCTTCCGCATGACCGGTTTTTCCAGCAGAGACCTCTTCGTAGGTTGGATTCTTCAGCTGACCGCCCATATAACCAGAAGTGGTTGAAATAACACCCTCTAGTTTGTCAAAAGGCGGTTCCATGCACCAAAAGCAGCCACCAGCAAAAGTGGCTTTTGCTAAGTTTTTTTCATCTGTTGCTAACGCTGTAGAAACATTGGCGATAGCTAGCAAGCTAATAACCAGACTAAGCAAACCACTTGTAGGACCCAGCCCCTTCACCACATTTTTTTTTATCATGCTTTTCCTCCTTGTCTTTTAGGACTGTATTTCGAGTATAGAGTTTCGGCAAGTCCGTATTGAGGTTATAGGAGATGTCGTCTATAACCACGATACTGAAGAGCAAATAGGTTGAAGGCCGCCCATGTTGAATGTCTAAGAAGGGGAAAATGTTTTGGAACGTTATTTGCATCAAGGCTCTAGAGAAACTTAAAGTTGCATCTATTCCTATAGGTGGCTGTGTCGTGTTGGTGATGTCCTTGGTGCTGTTCTCTCCGAAGACGCTGTCAACGCGACTGACGATTCTCTATACCAATGATTTTCACGGTCGCTATATTCCTATTGAAGTAGCTCCTGGCAGCGCCACCTCCCAGACCGGCGATCCCGGAGGAAGAGCCATTAGTTTCGACCGTACCGGGAAGATTGGAGGTTTTGCCTACCTGAGCACCTTGGTCCAGGAGCGGCAAGCTCATGGCCCCTTATTGTTGGTGCATGGAGGCGATACTTTCAGTGATGATCTGCTAGGCAACCTTACCCGAGGTGAGGTGGTTATCCAACTGATGAACGCCTTGGGTTACGACTTTATGGCTTTGGGTAACCACGACTTTGACTACGGCCTAGAACGGACCCAGCAGCTACAAGCCCTAGCGGATTTTCCTATGCGTGCCGCCAACATCTTGGTGGAAGCGACCGGGCAGCCTGTGTTGGGTGCTCCCGTTAAAGTTATGGAGATCGCTGACCTGAAGGTAGGTCTTTTAGCCTTAGGCTATCATAATACTCCTTTAACCACCAGCCGCGAGCTTATTCGTGGATTGTCTTTTACCAGCGGTATTGAAGCGGCACGTCCCTATGTCCAGGTGTTGCGCCAGCGTGCTGATTTAGTAATTGTAGTCTCCCACCAAGGGATGGCAGTGGACCAAGTCCTGGCCCGGCAAGTGCCTGGAATCGATGTTATCATTGGCGGCCACTCCCATGATTGGATTGCCCCGCCCCATCAAATCGGGGGGACCTATCTAGTCCAGGCCCTCTCGGATGGCACCCTAGTGGGTGAGTTGGTATTGGAGAGCGAAGAGGGCCACGAACCTCAGGTAGAAGCCCACAATTACCCCCTTTGGAACGATAAGATCGCAGCAGACCCGGCATTGGTCGATTTAATAAAGAAATGGCGCCAGCTTCACCGCCCCTACCTGGAAGCGGTCATTGCTACTGCCATCGAGCGCATTGATCGCCAGTATAAGTCCCAGAGTCCCTTCGATACTTTGGTGGGGGATATTCTGCGGGAAGAGACCGGGGCCGAGATCGCGTTGTTGCCTGGCGTAGGGTATGGTGTCTCGTTGACCCCAGGGCCTATCACCCGGGAGCAGCTCTATACTCTGCTTCCTCATCCGGTCAGAATGGTCAGGGCGAAACTGATAGGTCGGCAGATTTTAGACATCCTGGAGCAGAGCGCCATCAACCTTAATCCTAGACATCCCCTGGAGCTCGTAGGCGGTCTTATCCAAACCAGTGGGATGTCATGGACCGTGGATTTGGATCGCCCCAGGGGGCAACGGATTCAAAATGTACGGATAGGGGAGGCCTCTCTGGAACCCATGCGCTCCTATAGCGTGGTGACCCACACGGGGATGCTGGAGGGGCTCCATCGCTATGAGGCCATTGGACAGGGTACAGAAATCCACCGTTATGATCGCCTGGTGGTGGATATCGTGGAGGCTTGGATGGGGCGTCAAGGGCAGGTTAAGGCCCCTCCTGGGGGACAGATCCGATTGATCAGTAAAGACAGAGGGAGTGCAAAATGATGAAAGTCTTGGGGTACCTGGCGCTCACGGGGTTAGTCTTTGTCGGTGCATTGAATTCGGTATTCGCCGAGGAATGGCAGACACCGCGGATAACAGGGTATGGCAAGGTTCGCCCTTACTCCGATACTGCTGTTTATCCAGAAGCATCCGGAGACTACAAAATCCTCTTCGATATTACCAAAGCAGCAGATGCGCCAGGGCAGATCAATCCGGGGTTCGAGCATGTAGCGCGCTTGCTCAACCTATTTGCTCTGGCTAAAGTGCCGGAGGATAGAATCAAGGTGGTATTGGTAGTACACGGTTCGGCCACGCCCGCCGTTTTGGATAAGACCTATTACCGAAAACAATTCGGGATCGTGAACCCCAATGCCCAGCTCATTACTCAATTGGCGGAGGCCGGGGTTACCTTGTATGTCTGTGGTCAAGCCCTGGCCCAATATCACTACCCGCTTGATTGGATCAATGGCGATATCACATTGGCTCTGGCCGCGTTGACGGTACTACCTGCCTATCAAAGACAAGGATATTCCCTGATCCCTCAGTGAGAAACCTCCTGGGTCCGGAGTGTCCATTTTCTCAGGATACCCCGCTGTACTGCCTCTGGACAAACCACTCCTTCTGGGCTAAACGCTTAAACTATCAGGGGGAGCTTTCCTCATAAACCAACGGTACTGCCGCCTCCGGTGATAGGAGCCGGAATGTGAGGCTCTCCTCTAGATATAGATCGACGGTAGTGGCGTTGTGAGAGGCGTAACCGATTGAAATATCACGGCCAACCACCATCTTGAAGTCGTTACCCCGCATGCTGAGCACGAGTGCACCATTGATTGACGGAGCGCGCACAATAGGCCCATCGAGTAGCCGTTCGACATGTTTAATCACTGGGTAGCCGCCCACGCCAGTAGTCCGGTTGAGGCCGATAAAGCAGCGCGTACCGAGGGCGATGGCATAGGGGCCCTCGATGGCGGCTTCGGTGAGGATTGCCAGTGCATGCGCGACTACCTCCGGGTAAGCATTGTAATCATTGGTGAGTGTCAGTGGCCTGTGCTTCGCGTGGGTGTAAATTCCGCGAATGCCGGCGTTCTCGTGACCATAGAAGATTAGTCGGTCTTCGGTATGCGCCAGATGCTGTGCTGCCTCAATTAGCGGCTCTAGATTGGCGTCCTCCGCGCCGCGGCCGATGGCATCGATCTCATCGCGTTTTAGTGTAAACGAGGCCCGCAGCTCGACTAAGGGCTGCACCTGGCGGATCAGTGCACGCACGCCCTGGCCACCAATATCAGGCAACAAATCAACGCGGCCCATCGGGACCGCCGACTTCGTCCAGCCGTGCGGACCGCTGAAATCCACCAGCTTGCGAGCGGCCAAAGATGCCTTGAGGGTGCGAGTGGCGTCGCCGGTAATTTCTTCCCAAGCCTTCTCCGAGATGGGGGCGAAGTCGCGATTCAGATCGCCAGCCATTTCATTTTTCTCCATGTAGGCTGCCAATATTGAGCGAGCCGTCGCTCATCATAGACTCGTCGTCGGTGCCTTCCTCTTCTTCGTGCTCAGAAATTGTCTCGGTAGTAAACAGATACTGCCGTAGCTTGGCGTCAAGTACTGGATCACAACGGCGCAACCACTCGAGCACCATCGCTGCGTGTTCCTTTTCCTCGTTGGCATTATGCTGGAGGATATTTGCCAATTCCGAATCCTGAGTGCTATCGATCCGCTGTTGATACCAATCGATCGCTTCCATCTCTTCCATCAACGAAATGATGGCGCGGTGCTTGTCCAGAGTCGCCTCACTCATGCGCTCCACCGGTTCGTGGAACATCTCACTGGCCATGTTAGGGGCTCCTTTTTGGTTTGCAGCAGACCGATGCCACGCCACAGCTTACGGCCAAGCGCAACCTGCGTATCGTGGCCTGGCAGTCGGCGGGAATGGAAATATAAATAATTTTTCCGATTTATTTGGTAAATAAATGTAGTAAAGGCCCGGTGAGGTGTCAATCATGCTCTTCATTTTAAAAGCGTATCTAATAGTGAATGCCCTGCGAGCCTTTCGCCTTATTTCCCCACCCCCATTGAGCGAGGGTTTATGGCGATTTTGCTAAACTTACAAGACGGCCAAGCTCTACCAGCGCGGTGGAAGCGCCTATGGGATTAGGCCTATTCGAGACAAACATATCACCTGCCAGTTAGCTGAGAGATAAAAACGGATGTACCGACAAATTTTCCTGGTTTTTGTTTTCGCTTGGTGTCTTCTTCCTGGGTTCACTTATGGTCAAGTCATAGAGGAGGACGAGCTCGAATCCATTGAGACCTTTGGAGGCAAACTCACCCAAGGAGAAAAGTCTCCCCCCTTAACCAAGGTGGTGAAAGAAATTATCAGTCGCACAAACCACTTCCGGCGAGAGAAAGGACGCCCAAAGTTGAAAGTGAACCCCAAGCTCATGGAAACCGCCCAGTATTTCGCAGAATTCATGGCTCGTACTGACCAATACGGCCACTACGCAGATGGTAATCGACCAGCGGAGCGCGCGAAAGAGCAGGGTTATAACTATTGCATTGTCTCTGAGAATATCGCCTCTCGGTTTAACACGGCAGGCTTTATCACCGAGGAATTGGTCCAAGGTTTCTTCCAAGGTTGGAAGTCCTCACCAGGCCACCGCAAGAACATACTCGATCCCGGTATTACGGAGATTGGAGTAGCAGTAGCGAAAAGTGAACAGAGTGGCTATTACTACGCCGTGCAGATGTTCGGCCGACCAAAGTCCCTGAGCATTGAGTTTCAAGTCACAAATAACTCAGTTACTACCATTCAGTATGAATTCGGCAACCGAACGTTCCCGCTTCCCCCACGGTACACACGAAGCCATCAGCTGTGCCGGTCGGAAGAATTGGTTTTTCATTGGCCGGACAAGCAAGAAAGTACTACTGTGCAACCGAATAAGGGGGATCATTATACGATCTGGCAGGAGGATGAAAAGTTTCGGATTAGGACAGGTGGCTATTAAAAATTACTTCGGAAAGTTGCTGACTCTATTTCTGTACTTACCTCTTTGAGTTATTCAGGAGATTATTCTATGGCTAAGACCCCTAAAATGCCTGATCCGCTGCTCAAAAAGCATGAAGAGTATGTAAAACTAAGCAGTGAGCAGGAAAAGAATCGAGAATAGCCCTCACAGCAAATGCCGGGTGGAAGAGGATATGATTTGCCGGAGTATGAGCGGTGGACAGAGGAGGAATTGCATGCTCTTGCACAAAGCCTCAGTATTCCTAATCATGAGAAGATGAACAGAGCAGATCTAATCGACGCCTTAATGGAATTAATGTCTCGACGAAAGCAAGAATAGGATCTTTATTATTTAATTACTTAGCCTATTATATATTGCCGCAACCTATCGAAATTATCTTTGCTTGCTGGCATTTTTCTGAAACAGTCTGGGAAAATAGTTGGCAAAGCTGGAATGTTGCCATTAGATATAAGGCAAAGATCCTAGTGATGAATATTCTTCGTTCAGATTGCTGAGAATTTCCATGTCTTGAGTGCTTATTTCGAAATCAAAAAAGCCAAGATTTTCTTCTAAATGTCTTTTCTGATTAGCTTTCGGTAAAGGAACTGTACCGAGCTGGATATTCCAGCGAAGCATCATTTGCGCGGGTGTTTTATGGTACTTGCTGGCTATTTGATTAAGCGTCTTATTATCAAGCCTGTTACCACGGGTCAGGGGGCTGTATGCTTGAATAATGATGTTATTCCTAATGCAAAAATTCTTGAAATCTCTACTATGGCCGAACGGACTCCATTCAATTTGGTTCACAGTAGGGACTTCGTTACTGGCATCGATCAGTTTCTGACTGAGTTCAGCCGAGTAGTTGCTTACCCCAATATCCTTTGTAAGGCCCTCTTTTTTAGCGCGAATTAAACCGTCCCATAGCTCCTCACCAGCGCCTCTGGCGGGTGGACGATGAATAAGCATCAGATCGGCATATTCCAAATCCATTTCATTCAAATATTCTTTGGTGGCTTGGTAAGCATCGTCGGTTTCCTCTACTTTCGTTACGATATAGAGGCTATCGCGGCTGATGTGGCTTCTTTTTATTGCTTCACCAATGCCTGGCTGCGTACCGTAATCGCTGGAGGTGTCAATCATCCGGTATCCGAGCTCTAAGGCGTAGGCGACGGTGTCTGCAGTATCAATTGTTAATTGCCAAGTACCCAAACCAAGAATCGGCATGGCATTTCCACTGTGAAGCTGGACAGTTGATTGTGCGTTCATGGAATCCTCTCCAAGACAACTTAAGTATCTTAGTAAAAGTTTTGAAGTATTCCTGGGGCGAGCCGGTGGTGTGGAGCCAGGGGACAGGGAAGTCCCCGCAAACCCTTTTTTCAGGGAGGAAAAACGGGTTTGCGGAACACCACCAGCTCGCTCCTAAAACACCTCATATTTTATTCATAGGTACTTAACCCTTTAAACCCTAGCCAAGGGTTTTTCCCTAATCTCCCAGCGCTGCACTGCAGCCCACTGGGGCATATCCCCACAGTTAGCCGGAGTGTTTAGCAGGTGAGAGGTCGTTAGCGAGGCAAGCTCGAGTGGCCCATGAGAAATTCATCCACGGCTCGGGCGGCCTGGCGACCTTCACGAATGGCCCAAACCACGAGGGATTGACCGCGGCGCATATCGCCAGCAGCAAAGATCTTCGGGATTGAAGTTTGGTAGCTTTCAGTATCTGCTTGCACGTTGCCGCGTCCATCTAGGGCAGTGCCAAGCTCCTGCAGCACGCCTTCGTGCACGGGATGAATAAAACCCATCGCCAGTAAGACTAAATCGGCAGGAAGCTCAAATTCGGTATTGGGGATCTCCTGCATTTTCCAATGTCCTTCTTGGTTCTGACGCCATTCAAGGTGCACCACCTGGAGGGCCGTGACCTGGCCGTTTTCGCCTAGAAAGGTCTTGGTCGCTACTGCCCAATCCCGTGAGGCGCCTTCTGCTTGGGAACTGGAAGTGCGGAGTTTATAAGGCCAGTTAGGCCAGCTGAGAAGCTTATCCTCTTTTTCCGGGGGTTGAGGCATAATTTCCAATTGGGTGACAGAGAGGGCACCCTGGCGGAAAGAAGTCCCAATACAGTCTGAGCCTGTATCACCGCCGCCAATGACAACCACATGTTTATCCTTGGCGCAGATGCTCTCTTGTTCGGGAAGGGTATCTCCGGCCACTCGGCGGTTTTGCTGGATTAGAAAATCCATTGCAAAATGAATTCCCATGAACTCCCGCCCGGGGATGGGAAGGTCCCGGGGATGTTCCGCACCTCCAGTGAGGACCACTGCATCGTATGTCTCAACCAGTTGGCGTGCAGGAATGTCTCTCCCAATGTGCGTATCTGGGTGGAATTGCACGCCCTCTGCTTGCATCTGGGCCATACGCTGGTCGATGAGGGATTTACTCATCTTGAAGTCCGGAATCCCATAGCGAAGCAGACCACCAATCCGATTGTTTTTTTCAAATACCTCGACCTGATGTCCCGCCCTAGCCAGTTGTTGGGCACACGCTAATCCCGCTGGACCTGAACCCACGATGGCCACCCGCTTTCCTGTCTTGTGGGCAGGTACGTCTGGTGTAATCCAGCCTTCTTCCCAGCCTTTATCGACGATAGCACATTCGATAGTTTTAATGGTGACCGGTTCATCGGTCAGATTCAGGGTGCATGAGGCTTCGCAAGGAGCGGGACAGATACGTCCGGTGAATTCCGGGAAATTGTTGGTAGAGTGGAGGACCTCTAGGGCTTGACGCCAGTCATCCCGGTACACCAAATCGTTCCAGTCGGGGATGATGTTATTGACGGGGCAAGCGGGATGGCAAAAGGGAATACCGCAATCCATGCAACGTGCCCCTTGCTCTCTGAGTTCGCCCTCGCTTAAGGGAATGACAAACTCCCGAAAATGCTGAGTCCGGTCTGCCACCGGAGCATCGGTCCGGTCCCGGCGCGGAATCTCCATAAATCCAGTAGGTTTACCCATTAACCTAGAGCCTCCTTTTTCATGGCATGGACGGTTTTTCGGGCAGCTTGTGCCCGTTCCATTTCCTGCAAGGCGCGCCGGTAATCCACTGGCATGACTTTTACAAATTTGGGCAAATAATCGCTCCAGTTTTCTAGGATTTGGCGGGCCCGCTTGCTGCTGGTGTACTGCTGATGCTTCTCAATAAGACCTCTGAGGCGTTGAGCATCGAAGCGGCTAATATGGTGGCTGATATCCACTCGACCATGGGTTTCTAGATCACCGCCTTGGTGCTCTAGGTGCTCTAAAGCCTCATCCTCTTCGGCAATGGGTTCCAATTCCACCATAGCTAGATTACAACGCTGCTCAAAATCTCCGCTCTCATCCAATACGTAAGCAATGCCGCCACTCATGCCAGCAGCAAAATTGCGTCCAGTTTTACCTAGCACCGCCACTATACCGCCTGTCATATATTCACAGCCATGGTCCCCCACGCCTTCCACCACGGCAGTGACCCCCGAGTTCCGCACGGCGAAACGTTCACCAGCTACTCCGCGGAAGTAACACTCGCCGCTGATGGCGCCATAGAGTACCGTGTTGCCAATGATAATATTCTCCTCCGGTACAATGGGACATTCAGGAGGGGGGCTGATTATCAAACGGCCGCCAGAGAGTCCTTTTCCTACATAGTCATTCGCTTCACCGATAAGTTCCATGGAAATGCCATGGGCGAGGAAAGCGCCAAAGCTCTGTCCGGCCGTCCCTCGAGCCCTGATCTGGATGGTATTCTCTGGGAGGCCTTTATGGCCATAACGTTGGGCGACTTCCCCGGAAAGCATGGCGCCGACTGTCCGGTGGGTATTGCGCACCGGAATCTCAATTTGCACCGGCTCCTGGCGCTCTAGGGCCGCTTGGGCTTGGATAATGAGCTGTCGATCCACGATCTTATCCAACCCATGATCCTGAGTTTCTCTATTATAGATAGCCACCTTCGGGTTTACGGCGGGCTGGTAAAGGATTCGGGAGAAATCTAATCCCTTGGCTTTCCAATGCTCGATGGCCCGCCGCGTATCCAGGACATCTAAGCGTCCGATCATTTCATCAAAGCGACGAAAACCTAACTTGGCCATCAACTGCCTGACCTCTTCGGCAACGAAGAAGAAGTAATTGACCACGTAGTCAGGTTTGCCGACAAAACGTTTGCGCAATTCTGGATCTTGGGTGGCTACTCCTACCGGGCAGGTATTTAAATGGCATTTGCGCATCATGATACAACCTTCCACAATGAGTGGCGCGGTAGAGAAGCCAAATTCATCCGCTCCAAGAAGGGCCCCGATGACGACATCGCGCCCGGTACGCAGGCCCCCGTCCACTTGGACGGAGATGCGACCACGAAGCTGATTCAGT
Source organism: Nitrosococcus wardiae (assembly GCF_004421105.1). Lineage (NCBI taxonomy): Bacteria > Pseudomonadati > Pseudomonadota > Gammaproteobacteria > Chromatiales > Chromatiaceae > Nitrosococcus > Nitrosococcus wardiae. The sequence continues at coordinate 2,976,356 of NZ_CP038033.1, read as the reverse complement.
ACCAAAGTTTGTTGGGTCTCAGCAAGGCCAATTTCCCAAGGTAAGCCGGCATGCTTGATAGAGGTCAGGGGGCTGGCGCCTGTCCCGCCATCATGTCCGGCAATGGTGACATGGTCCGCGTGGGCTTTGGATACACCAGCAGCTACTGTGCCCACCCCAACCTCGGAGACCAATTTGACGCTGATTCTTGCCCGGGGATTAACATTCTTAAGATCAAAGATGAGTTGTGCCAGATCTTCAATGGAGTAGATGTCGTGATGGGGTGGGGGAGAAATGAGTCCCACGCCAGGGGTCGAGTGACGCACCTGAGCAATAACGGCATCTACCTTATGTCCTGGAAGTTGCCCCCCTTCGCCAGGTTTAGCCCCTTGAGCCATTTTAATCTGGATGTCATCCGCATTGACCAGATACTCAGTCGTGACACCAAAGCGACCGGAGGCCACTTGCTTGATTGCTGAACGCATGGAGTCCCCATTGGGTAGGGGCTTAAAGCGCTCGGGTTCTTCACCCCCTTCACCCGTATTGGATTTGCCGCCAATGCGGTTCATGGCGATGGCAAGCGTGGTGTGGGCCTCATGGGAAATAGCCCCAAAGGACATGGCTCCCGTGGCAAAGCGCTTGACAATCTCGCTGGCCGGCTCCACTTCCTCCAACGGGATGGATTTCTCGGCAAAACGGAACTCGAATAAGCCCCGCAAGGTGAGCAACCGTTTATTTTGCTCGTTCACCAACTGGGCATACTCTTGATAAGTCTTGGCTTCATTGGCGCGGGTGGCATGCTGGAGTTTGGAGATGGTTTCAAAGGTCCACATATGGTCTTCGCCGCGCAGGCGGTAGGCGTAGTAACCCCCCACATCCAATTCATGGCGGTAGATGGGCGCATTGCTATAGGCGTCCCGGTGCCAGCGAAATGCTTCTTCAGCAATTTCGTTAAGCCCTGCACCTTCGATAGTAGAAGCCGTACCGGTAAAGTACTTTTCTATAAAATCACTGGAGAGCCCCACTGCGTCGAAGATCTGAGCGCCGCAATAGGACTGATAGGTGGAAATGCCCATCTTAGACATGATTTTCAATAAGCCTTTACCCACTGCTTTAATGTAGCGCTTTTGGACTTCTTCTTCGCTGACCACCTCAGGGAACTTGGTGCGTAGGGCTGAGAGGGTTTCAAAAGCCAGGTAAGGGTTAATGGCCTCAGCCCCATAGCCTGCTAATACGGCAAAATGATGCACTTCGCGGGCAGCCCCTGTTTCTACCACTAAGCCCGTCTCGGTCCGCAACCCTGTCTGCACCAGGTGATGGTGCACGGCCGAGGTGGCGAGTAGTGCTGGAATGGCGATATGGTCAATGTCTATGCTGCGATCTGAAAGGATCAGAATATTGAACCCTTTATGGACAGCTTGCTCGGCCTTTTGGCAGAGGTTTTGTAGAGCCGCTTTCATGCCGCCAGCACCTTCTGTTACCGGGTAACAAATATTCAAGGTATGGGTACGAAAGGCCCCGCCTGTATGGTCTTCAATACGCCGTATCCGCTCTAGGTCGGTATTGGTGAGGACGGGTTGGCTTACTTCCAGCCGCTTATGGGTTCCAGCTTGGGCGTGTCCCAACAGATTAGGCCGTGGCCCAATCAGGGAGACCAAGGACATCACCAATTCTTCCCGGATGGGATCAATCGGTGGATTGGTCACCTGGGCAAAGCGCTGCTTGAAATAATTGGATAAGGGGATGGCCCGGTTGGAAAGCACCGCCAGGGGTTCATCAGCGCCCATGGAACCAACCGCTTCCTGGCCCGTAACAGCCATGGGAGTCATGAGAAACTTAAGGTCTTCTTGAGTATAGCCAAAGGCCTGTTGGCGGTCCAAGAGAGTCTCTGGAGCAGGGGGCATGGGTCCCGTCTCGGCAGGTAGCTGTTCAATCTGGATTTGAGTCCGATCCAGCCATTCTTGATAGGGTTCGGCATCCGCCAGCTTTCTTTTCAGCTCGTCATCATCGATGATGCGCCCCTCTTCCAGGTCGATGAGCAGCATCTTGCCAGGTTGTAGTCGCCATTTTTTGACAATCCGCTCCTCGGGGATATCCAGAACCCCCATTTCTGATGCCATGACCACGAGATCATCCTTGGTCACCAGGTAACGGGCAGGGCGCAAGCCATTACGGTCCAGGGTGGCCCCAATCATGCGCCCATCGGTAAAGGCCATTGCCGCTGGACCATCCCAGGGTTCCATCAGGGCCGCATGATATTCATAGAAGGCACGCTGCTTCTCATCCATTAGGGGATTGCCGGCCCAGGCTTCGGGGATGAGCAGCATCATTGCGTGGGCAAGAGGATAGCCGCCAGTGACTAGGAGCTCGAGGGCATTGTCAAAGCAGGCGGAGTCGGATTGTCCTTCCGCAATCAGAGGCCAAAGTTTTTTAAGATCATCGCCTAGTAGTTCGGAAGTCATAGAATGGCGTCGCGCAGCCATCCAGTTGATATTCCCCCGCAAGGTATTTATTTCCCCATTGTGGGCGATCATCCGAAAGGGCTGGGCTAGATCCCAAGAGGGGAAAGTATTGGTAGAAAAGCGTTGATGGACCAGGGACAGAGCGGTAGTCATGCGCTCGTCTTTCAGATCCAGAAAAAAGGAAGCCACTTGATTGGCCAGGAGCATGCCTTTGTACACCAAGATCCGAGAGGACATGGAGGGAATGCTAAAGGCCGCATCTAAGTTATGTACGGCGTTTTCTATCTGTTTACGGATTACAAACAGCTTGCGCTCAAAGGAATCACCTGAAGGGCTATTTTCGCCACGGCCAATAAAGACTTGCCGGACTACCGGTTCTACCGCCTTAACACTTTCCCCTAGCTTGGTGTTATCGGTGGGTACATCTCGCCAACCAAGCAGGGTCTGACCTTCGGCTTTGATGTAATGGTTAATCTGTTCCTCACAGGCAACCCGGCTATCAGTCCCTTGGGGGAGAAAAAGCATGCCGACGCCATACTCGCCCACGGGCGGCAGCTTTATTCCTTGGGTTGCGCATTCCTCACGGAGGAACCGGTCAGGCATCTGAATCAGGATTCCCGCGCCATCTCCGGCCAGCGGATCTGCGCCCACAGCACCGCGATGAGTTAGGTTTTCCAGAATCCGCAGACCCTGTCGGATAAGGTCATGGCTCTTGTGACCTTTGACATTGGCGACAAAACCAACACCACAAGAGTCGTGTTCATTCTGAGGGTCGTATAGACCCTGCTTAAGTGGTAGGGCCTCGTCACGCATATCCAACCTCTTTCAATTTCTTGGATCCCAACCGGTGGGGTAGGACAACAGGAGATTTGAATGGGGCATCGAAGCTCGTCTCAGGAGGTTATAGTGCTCCAGGACCCAGCTCCGTCATTCTTTCCTGTCTTGCTAAGTAAGTTTACCCCAGTAATAACCAACAAAAGGACTAAATTATACAACTTTATCACTTCTAAGCTGAACTTTGTCTATTTCCTGGCTAGGCTTTATCAGTGTCAGTACTGATCCTGCGGTGTGGCAGGGGATTTTTGATTAAGATGCAGGGGGTGTTTAAATTATCTATTTTTGCTTCCAATCGCTGTGTTTAGAACTCTGCAGGAGGCCCGTAATGGGCAGTACAGATAGAAATAGTGTGCTCTCTCCTAAAGTATAAATGCTCAGCTTAAAGTTGTTCTGCTCCAATCAACTTTCCTAATTTTACGGTAATGGACATTTTATATAAAGACTTTTTGGGTATTCTGCTGATGTCCCTAGTCGCGAGTACCCTCACTGTTGCCAGAGGAGATACTTTGATGAACCTTACGCTTACCTCTCCAGCTTTCAATCATCAGGGAGAAATTCCCCCTGAATATACTTGTGATGATCAAGATATTTCCCCTGAGTTGTCCTGGTCAAACATCCCTGAGGGAACCCAGAGTTTGGCTTTAATCATCGATGATCCAGATGCGCCTGATCCTGCGGCACCAAAAATGACATGGGTCCATTGGGTGCTTTATAACATCCCCCCATCGGCGACAGGTCTTCCCCGGGGAGTGGCCTCAACAGAGCTGCCCGCTGGAACACAGGAAGGTCTGAATGACTGGAACCGCACCGGCTATGGTGGACCTTGCCCTCCCATAGGTCGACACCGTTATTTCCATAAACTTTATGCGTTAGATGTGGCGTTACCGGATCTGAAAAGGCCGACTAAAGAGGCCCTAGAGGAAGCGATGGTTGGCCACATACTCGCGGAGGCAGAGCTTATAGGTATCTATCAACGAACAAAGTAAGCGGTTGCTTTTTAAAATAGCTTCTAGGAGGGATACTCTTCATGAGTTTGGAGTCGCGCTTTATTGGATGTCTAGTAGGCAGTGCCATTGGAGATGCCATTGGAGAAATGGCTTTCTCCTTTCCTGAACGAGAAGCTTTGCTAAGTGCCCTCGGCGATGCCCCTGAGTTGTCCTATACCGATGATACAGCAATGGCTTTGGCCTTGGGAGAATCCCTGCTTATGGTTGGTGATGTGGATGAGCAGCATTTGGGAGAAACTTTTCGTCGTCATTACCGGCAGGAGCCTTGGCGTGGTTATGGACCAGGGCCGCCTACCATCTTTGCCGCGGTAGAGCAGGAAGGGTTTTCCTACCGGGAGGCAGCTCACTATTTATATGGTAATGGTTCCTTAGGCAATGGCGCGGCTATGCGAATCGCGCCGCTAGGGCTTTTCTTTTACCGCAGCGCTGATTTGGTGGAGAAAGCCCGTTTGAGTGCCACTGTCACCCATGTCCATCCAATAGGCATGGATGGTGCGGCTATCCAGACGTTAGCCATAGCGCGAGCCTTGTCTCTAGCTCCTGGGCAAGCCCCTGATTTTCCGATTTTTTTACAGCAGATAATGTTCCCTGGGCTGGTTCCAGAATTAAGAGAAAAATTAAAGATGGTGGAAGCTTTGCTGGCCCGGAAAGTATCTGCTCAGGAAGCAGCCCGCATCCTTGGGCGTAGCGTCCGGGTTGACGAATCCTTGCCTTTTGCTCTCTATGCTTTTTTGCGCTATCCCTGCCATTTTGAAGATTGTTTATGGTGTGCGATTCTAAATGGCGGCGACCGGGATACTTTAGGAACGATGGCAGGGGCAGTGTGTGGCGCCTTCCTTGGGGTGGAGGCTATCCCGGCCTATTGGCGGGGCAAGTTGGAAAATAGAGCCCTCCTGGAAAACCTGGCGCTAGATTTGTTGGCGCGATGTAGTGGCTGATGGAGTGGCTTTTTTCTGTTACCAGGGGCTGAATGACTCCCTTAGTGCTGGGCGAAGTAGCGTGCAAGATATTCTTGGAAGGACATATTGTCGGCTGCCTCAATAGCGTGTTGTTGTTGCCAAGATTCCTGGGCTAATTCAGTAAGATACTGATATTGGTCTTCCTTTAAGGGCAATTTTTTGAAATATTCAGCATGAATTGTGGACAAGCGCGTTGCAAAATCATTAAAAGGTTCTTGCCTGTGGGCCATCTCCGCTAGTATCCGGGCAGAAGGAGTCCTCTCTCCATGGGGAAGAACTTCCATTTGTTGTTCAAGGGCTTTGGTGTAAGGTCGGTGTGCTTCTCCTTGATCTAATAATTCACATATCCCTGCCATTTCATCGCAGATTTCGTGGGCCCAATGCAGGAGGAGCCGAGTTCGTCCATTTTGTTTCAGCTTAAGATGGGGGTCCCGTCCGCAGCATGCAGCAAGCTGCTGATTATGGTCAGCGGCTTGCTGTTGATCGGTATCCATAGGGGGACTTTCTTTAAGCAAGCACAGAATAAGTAAGGCTTCCAGGAAACGCAGTTGGGGTTCATTGACTCCTAAAGGATCGTAAGCGCTAACGTCCAAGGCTCTAACTTCTACGTATTGTACTCCTCGGCGTTGCAGGGCGAGGGTGGGTTTTTCTCCCGATTGGGTGATCTGCTTAGGACGTATGAAACTGTAATATTCGTTTTCAATTTGGAGGATATTGGTATTAAGTTGACGATATTTACCGTTGACTACCACGCCAATTTTTTCATAGGGGGGATAGGGCGTTTCAATGGCTTGCGTAAGGCCGTCAATATATTCCGAAAGGCTATTATAGGAAATACCCAGGTTGGCCTGATTTTTATTTTTATAGCCGATGTCGCTCATGCGCAACGAAGTCGCATAAGGCAAAAAATAGGTTCCCCGGTCGAACTTTGCAAACCCCGCTGGTCTTTCTTTTAGAAAAGATTTGCAAACTGCTGGAGAAGCGCCAAACAGATACGGAATTAACCAACCGAGACGCTGGAAATTACGAATCAGACAAAAGTAGCGATCATCAATGAATTCACGTAAAGGCCGAGTATCATTTTCTAGCTCTTGGAATACCGGCCAGAAGGTTTCAGGCAAGGAATAGTTAAAATGGACTCCGGCGATAGTTTGCATGATTCGTCCATAGCGGTGACCTAGTCCTTGTCGGTAAATATGCTTCATCTTCCCCACGTTAGAGCGACCATAGCGGGCAATAGGAACACTGTGGTCATCTCTCACAGCGCAGGGCATACTTGTCGCCCAGAGAATTTCCTGATCCAGGTGATGGTAGACAAATTGATGGATAAGGGATAAAAACGCTAAGGTTTCTTGTACCTCTGAATAGGGAGGTGTGATAAACTCCAATAAGGCCTCGGAATAATCGGTAGTGATATAGGGATGGGTGAGCGCAGACCCTAGTTTGCTTGGATGGGCAGTTTGGGCTAATTTCCCCTCAAGATTAATCCGTAGACTTTCTTTTTCTATGCCTTTTTTGCCCCCTTTAAGTAATCCTCCTGGGGAAGTGCTAATGAGCCGCTGCAGGCGGTATTGCAAGAGCTTATCCAAGGCTTGATTTTCCTTTTGGTTGACTGCTAGTTGAGATTAACAAAATGCTTGAAGCGGTAGTAAGGCTAGCCGCTAACGACTACAATTTGAATCTATTATTGATTTAACGGCGGAGCTTGGTGTGGATATGTGTTATCCACTTTCTGAAAGCAACAGCATATTGATACTGGTCTGACGCAACCATGGCTGAAGGTAAAATTTTGCATGCCACTTATGATGGGGTCCATGTGTTGCGCTTTTTGGGTGATGTGCGTTATCCCTTAAGTCCATCATTGGATCATTTTTTGCAAAATCTATTTGCCGAAGTGACGCCCCAGGGCTTTGTGATTGACTTAACGGAAACCCGAAGCATTGATAGCACCAACTTAGGGCTATTAGTCCGTATTGCCAAGTTCATGCAGCGATTTGGTAGGCCTAGGGTCACAATTATCTCCAACCGGAAGGAAATTAATGAAGTGCTGACTTGCCTGGGCTTTGATAAGGTCTTTAATATTGTTGAGCATGGCGATATCGAACCTCCTGAAGGGGAAGCATTAGCTGTAGAAGAAGTCGACAGCGCTGCTATGTCGGACACGCTTTTGAAAGCTCATCGGACACTGATGAGTCTCAATGAGCAGAACAAGGAGCAGTTCCGCGATGTGGTTGCGATACTGGAGCAAGAGCAGGCAGATAAATCCTCTGCTTCCCAGTGATGAGGGTAAGAATAGAAAGGATACACAGTAGATAATGGAAAATTCCGGTGAGATCTTGCTTAAAGCTGCCGCAGTAGATTAGCGATAAAAGGTCCCCAAGCCAGTAACAAGGCGAAGAACAAAAAGAATTCTAACCAGAGGATACGCCGGTAGCGGAGACGTTGGGCGCCTTCGGTATCGGTCATAAAGATACGGCTCATCATCATATCAAGGGGGAGGACAAATAGCATAATGACCGTCAGCGACGGGGCGACAGTCCCTACTATCGCGCCCCAGCCAGAGAAGCTAGCCTCGCTGGCAAAGGGAGCCATTCCAATGAGAATAAAAGTAAATAACGCCAGCGCAATGCGCATTGGCCCAACATATTTAATGAACTTCATGACCTGTTCTTTATCGCTAAGATGTAGATGTGTTTCGGAAAGCTGCTTTGATAATATCCCTTTTAAGAGGGAATACTATAATTCTTGGACAGGTTGACGCAAGGTCACAAACTCCTCGGCGGCAGTAGGATGAATTCCTAGGGTGTTGTCGAATACTGTTTTTGTTGCCCCTGCCTTGATAGCAATAGCAATGCCTTGGATAATTTCACCTGCATCGGGCCCTAACATGTGCGCCCCTACCACCCGATCAGTGGCTTTTTCCACGATAAGTTTTACCATCATGCGCTCATCTCTGCCGCTTAGGGTGTGTTTTAAGGGGCGAAAGGCAGAGCGATAAACGTTAATCTCACCACAGTGCTCCCGGGCCTGTTCTTCGGTGAGCCCGACCGTGGCCACATTCGGCTGGCTAAAAACACAGGCCGGGATATTGCCATAATCGAGTTGGGAATATTGGCCTCCGTAGAGGTTGCGGGCTAAAACCATTGCTTCCGCTAGGGCTACCGGGGTGAGATTAATCCGGTGAGTGACATCTCCGATCCCATAGATAGAAGGAATAGCGCTTTGGTAATCCCCATTGACGACGATGGCCCCGTTCCAACTAAGTTCTACACCCAACTCTTCTAGCCCTAGCCCCGCAGTATTTGGGGTGCGACCAGTGGCATACATGACAGTATCCACTTTGAGTGCTTCTCCATGATGAAGTTTAATGACAAACCCCTGTTGCTCCTTCTCTACAGCTTCCACTTCAGTATTGAAACGAAGTTTAATATTTCGTTTAGTCATTTCCTGGGCTAAACCCTCTCGTAGGTCTTCATCAAAACCACGAAGGAAGAGAGGACCACGATAGAGTAAGGTGGTATTGCTGCCTAGTCCATTAAAGATACTGGCAAATTCTACAGCGATATAGCCCCCGCCAACAATGGCAACCTGCCCTGGAAAGTTATCAAGGAAGAACGCCTCATTCGAGGTAATGACATGCTCCCGCCCGGGAAACTCAGGAATAGCGGGCCAACTGCCGGTAGCAATCAAAATGCGTTCTGCCGTATAACGTTGACCTTTGACAAGAACGGTATGGGGTGTTTCCAGGCAGGCGCGGCCATTGATGAGAGTGACCCCTGCTTTTCTTAATAAATTTTCATAAATTTGGTTGAGACGTTGAATTTCTGCATTCTTGTTTTGAATCAGTGTGGACCAATCGAACTGGTGTTGTCCCACCGTCCAGCCAAAACCTGCTGCGTCCTCAAAATCTTCGGAAAAATGAGCTCCGTAAAGGAGCAATTTTTTAGGGACGCAGCCCACATTGACACAGGTGCCACCTAGGTGCCGTTCCTCGGCGATAGCAACCCGGGCGCCAAAACTTGCCGACATGCGGGCGGCCCGCACCCCCCCGGAGCCAGCACCAATCACAAATAGATCAAAGTCGTAGGAGGTCATGATTGATATAGTGTTTTTCCTGTAACAGCTGGGTAAGGTTCTCAGCAGGGGCTGGGTAACTGATAAAATAACCTTGTACCCCATTAACGCCGATATTATCCAAAAACTCTAACTGCTCCTGTGTTTCTACACCTTCTGCCACTACCTTACGCCTCAAACTGTGCGCCATAGTGGTCACTGCTGTGGTGATGGCCGCATCATCTGGATCAATGCTAATATCCCGAACAAAGGAATGATCAATTTTAACAGTGTCTATGGGAAAGCGTTTCAGATAGGCCAGGGAAGAATACCCTGTTCCAAAATCATCCAATGATATTTGGCAGCCCATTTTTTTTAATGCATTGAGGGTTTCCAGGCTAGCATCCATATTGTCCATAATCATGCTTTCCGTCAGCTCTAGTTCCAGGCGATTGGGGAGAAGCTCCGTTTTTTTAAGGATATCAAGCATTCTTTCTAAAAAGTCAATTTGTTGGAATTGGCGAGCGGATAGATTAATGGCTATCCGTAAAGGATATGTATTTTCTTGATTCCATATTTTAGCTTGGGCGCAGGCTGTTTGTAATACCCATTCTCCGATAGGGATAATCAGTCCAGTTTCCTCCGCTAAAGGAATGAATTTATCGGGATGGATTAATCCTAATTCAGGATTAATCCATCGGATTAAGGCTTCCACTGAGACAATAGCGCCACTTTCCATATCCATAATGGGTTGATAATACAGCTGAAATTCCTCTTGGGCAATTGCCTTTCGGAGACGGTTCTCAAGGGCAAGATGCTCCGCGGCAGCAGCATTGATTTCAGGAGTAAAAAATTGATAGCTATTTTTACCTTTTTCTTTGGCACGATACATGGCCGCATCGGCATGCTGTAGGAGCATACCCGCATCATAACCATCCTCTGGATAAAGGCTAATCCCAATACTGGCAGAGACAAACAACTCCTTACCATTGATGTTGAACGGTTTCTCGCATGCATTAATAATTTTTCGAGCAATCAGAGGGATTACCGAAGTATCAGTAAAGCTTTCGATAATCACCGTAAATTCATCGCCTCCTAATCTGGCAATGGTATCTTCAGTACGAATATTCGCCTGCATGCGTTTGGCGACTTGTTTTAACAAAATATCACCAATGCGATGACCCAGGGTGTCGTTAATAAATTTAAAACGATCAAGATCGATAAATAAAACGGCAACCCGATGGTTACGACGATGGGCCTGACTAATGGCATGCTTAAGACGATCGAGAAATAAGGTGCGGTTAGGTAATCCTGTTAAAGTATCATGATGAGCTAGATAATAGAGTCGTTGTTCGGTCTGTTTGCGTATTGTGATATCGGAAAAAACGGCAACATAATGGGTAATTTCTTCCTTTGAATTTCTGACCGCACTGACTGTCATCCAAGCAGGGAAAGTCTCTCCATTTTGACGTTGACTCCATAGCTCGCCTTGCCATTGACCAGTGCTTTTAATGGAACGCCATATTTTTTGAAAAGAGATCGGCTCTTCTTGTTTGGTACGGAGGACACTGAGGTGTTGGCCAATGATTTCCCGCCTTACAACACCAGTGATGTGAGTAAAGGCTTTATTGACATCTAGAATGTAGGCTCTGGCGTCGGTAATAATGACTCCTTCAATAGTGCTTTCAAACACCTTAGCGGTAAGCCGGAGACGGCTTTCTGCATCTCTTCGGCGCTGGTCGTTATGGTAAGCATCAAGAATACTTCCACAGGTGGAAAGCAGAGGATCGAGATATTCAATTAATCGCTTATCATAGGGTTTATGACGATTAGCGACCCCGACGATGCCAAGCAGAGAGCCATGATGATAAAAGGGAAGACCCAGAAAGCGTTTTATTTGAGAATCACTACTCAGTACTCCACTTATTTGAGGATCGTTAGGGACATTATTAGCAATGACAGCTTTACCATTGGTAATGGCATCACAAAAAAGTGTCTTTAGCTTGGCAAGTTCTGCACCGCTTAGTGAACACGTCGCCTGGAGATAACATTGGCCATTATCGCAAGTGGTGTTGCCGATAGCCAGGGTTCTAAGGTAGGAGGTACCGGTTTTTTTATAACGAACTTCGCTGAGAAAGCCGAGCTGGCTTTCTGAAAGCGCAAGCGCCTCTTGCAGGACATTGCCAAATAGCACGGAAGGGTTTGCATCCTGGATAAAAAGCGATTGAATCCGACCAATCGCATCAAAAAGTTGATGGTGGGAGCGTTCCTTGGAGAGGAGACGTTCTAGTTGGTGTCGATTTTTTTCCTGATCTCGGGTGATACTCTCCCAACTAATGGCGGCACCAAAGATACTTGCTAAAGTTTTAAGAGCATTTTCCTCTGCTAGGGAAAATAGCCGCTCATGACGGGTATTATCAAAGCCAATAAAACCCCACCAGCCGTCCCGTACGAAAATGGGGACTACAGCAGTTGATTGGATGCCATGGCGCAGTAGAATTGCGCTTTCAGGAGAAGGAAAATCACGACTTCGACCATGGATCACGTGGTCTTTGCTAAGTAATGTTATCCAACGCTGGAATCCGCCTGCCTCATAGGAGAAATTTTGCAGCTCGGGGTTATTGATTTGGGGTTGGACTCCGGGGGCTGCCCATTCATAACGTTGACTAGTTAAGAGTTGACCCTCTTTGTCGCGGTGGTTTTCGAAAACAAAGGTTCGGCAGGCTCCTACGGTTTTACCTAGTCGCTCTAGAACATTGTGAATGTTTTTTTCCCAATGGGGAGAATATAAAAGTTGCTCGGCGGCATGCGCCATCATCTCTAGGAGCACATCATAGCGATGCGAAACCTCCACTTTTTTATTTATCATTGGGGTTTTAATTATTTTAAGCTGATTTTCGGGGATGGGAATAGGGGAGAGGGCTAAAAGGGCGAAGAATCTTTTCTAGCCACAGTATTTTCAAGATTATTCAAATGCTTGGTTAATAATAGAGCAAGCAACGTGAAAACCTTGTATCTAAACTGTCGTATAGTCATAATGTTATGATTTTAATATTAATTTATAGCAAAACAAGTACTTGCGCATATGGGGTTGACCTGGCCCCTGAGCTATTTTCTGCCTGTATCAACATACATTATAGAAATAGTAGGAATTTAATCATAGATTAAAGGCTGGTCAAAGAATTCTTGTTTTAGATGCCATTTTGGATGAATCTTCAAACTCGCTTTAACGAGATATCTTTATGGGTTGGTTAGAATTTGTTGCGGAGATTGTAAAGACAATTGCATGGCCGCTCGCCTTCATTGTGTTTGTAATTCTCTTTAAGCTGGAACTCTCCGAATTAATAGCCTCGCTGGTAAGGCGAGCACTGCACGCAAAGTGGGGAGATAAGCAACTGGACTTTGATGCAGTAGAAGTGAGGGAAAAAGCGATAGATGCTAGAAAAAAGGCCCAAAGTCTGCCAACACTTTCAAAAGAGGAAGTCGAGGAAGCGGTGAGTAGCCTGCTGCGGAAGGCACGAACAAGGCCCAAGACTGCATTGATCGATTCTTGGGAAAGTTTAAAGACATCAGCATCAGCGGCTACCGGAGGTAAGGGACCAGATCTTGATATTGGTATCGCTTTGAAGGATGCTGGAGTGATTGATGAAGAGCAGCTCAAGCTCTTTACGGATCTTAAAGAGGTAAAGGATAAAGTTAAATTTCTTCCGGAATATGCCTTAGACGCTGAGACTGCCGCCAACTATGCAGAAGCTTCCAGTAAACTTGAAAAATACATCTCAAAACGAACCTCTAGCCCTCATTGACTTTACCTTCAAAAAATAGGGATCAGCACCGAGTGCAAGGGGACAGTGAGGTTCCTTGTTAGTCCCGAACAGATCCAGAGGCGATGATATTCTTTAGGTGGACGAGAGAGATTTACGTAGTGCGCCAAAACGTTTGCGGTACTGGGCTGGAGTGAGGTTCACTTTGCGCCGAAACAGCCGACTGAAAAAGGCTGCGTCTTCATAACCTACCTCGTTAGCAATGTTTTCGATGGGCAGATCGCTCGCTTCGAGCATCTGCTTAGCTTCTTCAAGTCTCAGCGCGTGCACATATTCGAGCGGCGACATACCGGTTGCCTGTTGAAAGCGGCGTTTGAAGGTGCGTTCGGCAAGGCCGGACAGTCGCACCATCGCGTTGACGGGATTGTGCTCCTGGTAGTGTTCAGCGATCCAGATCTGACAATGGGCGATGACCGCGTCCTCCACTTGTCGCGTACGGGCAAGGCGGGCAAAGGGCTGCTGGCCGATGTTATGCCAGTCAATAAGGTTCACACGGGCGACCTGCATGGCGGGCTCTAGACCCACGGTGCGGGCGATGAGATAGAGCGCTAGATCTAGCCAGGAGGTGCCGCCCCCCGCCATAACCAAGCGCTGGCCTTCACCGGAGACCACGAGGGCGCGTTGGGGATGCACCTTGGTTTTCGGGAAACGATGGCGCATCACGTCGCACCAGGCCCAATGGGTGGTGGCTTCGCAGCCATCCAACAGTCCTGCCTCGGCAAACAGCATCGCCCCTGAGCAGGCCGAGGCGAGTACGGCACCTTCCGCGTAACGCTGTTTGAGCCAGCTGATCTCCTCATGATAACGGCTGGCAAGGGAGGCGCCTGGTGGTAGGTTGACTTCCGGCACGCAGATGAGCGCATTCTCCGGGCACTGGGCCATTGTGGTATGGGGCGCCATATGCACCCCATTGCCCGCAGCGAAGGGTTCCTGTTGCTTGGCAACCAGTAGCGGTCGAATTAGTTCTGGGCTAGGGCGGCCCTCCGTGACGATACTCCAATCCCGCCCAGCCGATAGGAACAAGTCGTACATGCCGTAAACCACCGAGCCAGTAGTCTCGGGGAATACCAGGATTGCGATGTTGACGGGCGCCGTAGACATGGCCGATCTGTCCGGTTTTTTGCACAAACGGCTTTAGTGAAGAGAGCAGACTGGGAGTAACTTTTTGTACGTCATTTTAAATGATTGTAGCTGAGATAGGCATCCTAACAGATAAGCCCAGCCATGGCGACGCCCAACTCACCTGGCAATCTGGAAGCTAATCATGAACACGCAACACCAAGGAGTATATGATGAGACAATACCGTAATCGATTGCCGCAACTCCGGGACGATCTGTTCATTACCGATGGCGGCCTCGAAACTACGTTGATCTTTCACGAGGGCATTGCCCTGCCTTATTTTGCCGCTTTCCATCTCCTTAAGGACGATACCGGGTTTGATACGTTGTTTCACTATTTTACCCGCTATGTCAAAATCGCGCGCCGGTGGGGATTTGGCATTGTGCTGGAGGCTCCCACTTGGCGCGCAAATCCAGACTGGGGGGCGAAGCTGGGTTACGATGCCGTAACTCTCGCCGACGCTAATCGTAAGGCCATCGGCCTGTTGCTCGAGATCCGCGCGGCTTATGAGACATTGGAGACGCCGATAGTTATCAGTGGCAATCTGGGTCCACGGGGTGATGGCTATCGCGCTGATTCCCAAATGAGTATAGACGTAGCATGGGAGTACCATAGGCCACAGATCGAGACCTTTGCACAGACCGATGCCGACATGGTTTCGGCGTTGACCCTGAACTATGTGGAGGAAGCAATTGGTATCGTCCAGGCGGCTCGGGATGCCGCTATGCCGGTGGCAATTTCCTTCACAGTGGAGACTGATGGACACCTGCCTTCTGGCGACCGACTGGCTGAAGCCATCCAACGCACCGAGCAGGAAACTAACGGCTATGTTGCCTATTACCTGATTAACTGCGCCCATCCCACGCACTTCGAACAGGCATTGCAGGAAGATGGCCACTGGCGCAAGCGCATTCGTGGCCTGCGCGCTAACGCCTCCAAACGCAGCCATGCAGAACTGGATGAAAGCGCAGATCTGGATATCGGCAATCCCCAGAAACTGGGCGAACAGTACCGTAGGCTACGTGATTTGCTGCCGTGCTTGACTGTGCTCGGTGGTTGCTGCGGCACCGATCACCGGCATGTGGAAGCCATCTGCGATGCCTGCCATGCCCATGTTGAAATCTCCTTGTAGAGAGATTGCCACCCAATTGGGAATAATAGCTGCTTGGAACTGCGGCTCAATCCCATTGCAGAGAGGAGGGTGGAAGATACGATTTCGTAAGGGCATGGCACTGATTCGGATAGCGCTGTGGGGGAGAGCAAGCCCCTGATAAGGGGGCAAACCAGCTCTCCCCCCAGAAATATTTTATGCCAGATCACAGTCTAGGACAGGGTTCAACCAAGCCTCTGTGGAACATCAGCTTGAGTGCTTTGTTGTCGCAGCAAGTGGGTAACACACTTATAGGCGTAGGCATGGGCCTGGGGGGCTTTGCTAAGCCGGGGGCCGGCCACGTTTTTGTGTTGATGAATAGAGTTTGCCACTAGTCTAAGCTTTAATCGGGTGTTTGGGATTGCATCGGGGTAAGTATACTGCAAAGGGCTTACCCAATAGCTCCCTTTTACGCATAGAGGTTGCAGATGAAAAAAATAAATTACATAAAAATAGGTACTTTGATATTGACCCTGTCCGGTGTGGGATGTGCCACCAACGGGGGAAGTGGAAATGTCGTGGGTTCTGTGGATAGCGGCTTAGCAACGGTTGAGCAAACAGCGCGAAGCGGAAGGCAAGCGATTGAAACAGGGACGACTGCCGCTAATAATATGGGAACCAGCCAAACGGGTTTGACGGATATTTTGATGAATCAATTAGGCGTTTCTCAGCGGCAAGCTTTAGGGGGTGCCGGCGCCATTTTTCAAGCGGCGAAAACTAATATGGACCCCCAAGCGTTCACAACGTTGTCTCAATCGGTACCAGGGATGAATGAGATGCTGAGCGTAGCGCCTAATATGTCTAATGTGACCGGTAGTATTTCCTCCATGATGGGAGATGCGAACAATGCACTGGGAAGCATGGCTTCATTGGCTGCTTCTTTTAAACAATTGAATCTTTCTCCCGATATGGTTGGCCAATTTATTCCTGTAGTAACGACTTATGTGAGGAATACGAGCGGGCAAGCGATGGCTAATTTATTACAGTCGGCTTTAAGGGCACCTTGAGTCTCGATAATTACCCTGCAAATGAGCAGGCAGGGGGAAATAGATGGCTATTTCCCCCCTAACAATAAGCCTCCTATTGATCTCAGTGCCTCAAATGCTTAACTGGTGAGTTTCCAGTGAACAGCCTTGGTCGCGGTAGTCACGATAACGCTGTCGTCCGGCATGGCGATTGTTCTCATCCTGGTCGATAATTTCCGCCACCCGCGGAAAATGAGAAAAAAACTGAGGGACTTCCCTGCAGAGATTAATCAAGAGTTCCATCCCGGCTCCCGGTTCGCCTTCATAGCCAATGAGCACCGGGGTTTCGGCCGCTCCCTCGGTATCCATCAGGGCATGAGGGACAAAACTACCTTGGCGGAAAGTCCATAGGAGATCGTCCATTTTTTGTGCTTGGCTCTGATCTTCCACCTGGATATGGACCCGATGGCCGAGTCGGTAGGCCTTTTCCGTTAATTTACAGGCAAATCGCTCCCGAATTTGAGGCTGATGACTCGTGAGCAAATAGAAATCGACCTTGGTCATGGGTTATGAGTTATTATAAACTCTTTGTTTCCTCGGCGCGCTGAATTAGGTATTGGGTGAGCAGGGGCACGGGGCGCCCGGTGGCTCCTTTCTCCTTACCGCTGAGCCAGGCAGTGCCGGCAATGTCCAAGTGGGTCCAGGAAAACTCTTCCGTAAAGCGCGCCAGGAAACAAGCGCCGGTAATGGTACCGGCTTCCCGCCCGCCAATGTTGGCCATGTCCGCAAAATTGCTGTCCAGTTGCTGCTGGTACTCTTCCCATAGGGGGAGTTGCCAAGCCCGGTCACCGCTGATTTGTCCGGCGGCAAGTAAGCTCTCCGCCAGGGTTTGATCATTACTTAACAGGCCACTGGCTTGGGCGCCTAAGGCGATCACACAGGCCCCTGTCAGGGTCGCCACATCAATGACCACTTCTGGACTGTAGCGTTTGCTGTAGGTGAGGGCATCACAAAGAATCAATCGACCTTCCGCATCCGTATTCAGAACCTCAATGGTTTGGCCCGATAAGCTGGTGATGACGTCTCCTGGTTTGTTGGCGGCGCCATCAGGGAGATTCTCAGAACTGGGCACGACGGCAACCACATTGAGGGGCAATTCCAATTCGGCGCAAGCTTTCATGGTTCCGAGAACACCTGCCCCACCGCACATGTCGTACTTCATTTCATCCATGCGCTCAGCAGGTTTGATTGAAATGCCGCCGGAATCGAAAGTCAGCCCTTTCCCCACCAGGACGATGGGTTTTTGTTTGTTGGAAGCCCCTTTATACTCCAGGGTGATGAGTTTAGGTGGTTGCCGGCTGCCCCGGGCCACAGCAAGCAGCGCCCCCATCCCCAATTTTTCCATGTCCTCCTGCTCCAGGATTTTTACCTTTAGGGATTTATATTCCTTGGCTAACTTGCGGGCCTCATCGGCCAAGTAGGTGGGCGTGCAAATGTTTCCAGGTAGGTTGCCCAGATTTCGAGCTAGACTCACTCCTTTGGCTATGGCCTGGCCCCAGCAAGTTCCCTGTTCTGCCGCCGGCTGTTGGGAGCGTTGCTCTAGCAGCAGGGTGAGCTTCTTGAGAGGCTGTGGGGGCGGTTCTTTTTTGCTTTTGGTTTGGTCATAGCGATAGGAGGCCTGTTCAGCGGCCTCTACCAGGAGTCGCGCCCGCTGGGCGATATCCTCATCCTCCTTGACCTTAAGATCCAGCAGGCAGGCCACTGCATCGGTAGTGCCGCACTCTTGTAATACCTTAACGGCACTCGACCAGTTCTGGCGCAGATGTTTAGCCTCCAGCTTGTCTTTCTGGCCACACCCCATCAGTAGGACTCGCTCGGCTTTGACTCCTGGAAGAGCAAAGAGCAGGAGGGTTTGTCCTTTTTTACCGGAAAAATCGCCTTGCTTGATGAGCTTAGACAAGTAACCTTCACTAGCTTTGTCAATTCGTTGGGCGGAAGGGGACAGTTTCCCGCCCTCGTAGATGCCCACCACAAGGGCACCGGTGCGTTGTTTTTCCGGGGTGCCGCTGGCGACGGTGTAATTCATAGCTGCTCCTGAAGAGGGATTATCGTTGGTGTTTTATCTTCACAAAATAAAAGCTAAAAATGGTAAGACATTTTAAAGGAATTGACGACCAATAGTTCAATAATGGGGGATTCGATTTTATGATAATAATAGTTCTGTTGCCAACAGGATATTCCCTTTCATGGGCTGCCATTATCAAGGCTGAAGGAGTTACTCCTTAATCTACGGATTTTCTCAGATGACGTTCCGCTCACTCGCGCTACATCCCAAGCTTTTGCGATACCCTTTAAAATGTAATTTTTTTGTATCCTTCGTGCCCTTGTGGTGATCTCGTAATTTATCCGGATAGATAATGGAAGGGATGTTCAAATTTCGTATTGTGGATCGTTACATTCTCAAGGAATTGAGCCTCAATGTGACGGCGGTCACTCTAGTTTTGTTGCTTATCTTCGGCGGGATTCGCTTCATCCGTTTTTTAGGCCAGGCAACGGAAGGGAAGGTTCCAGGGGAGACCATTTTAGCGCTTTCCGCGTACGAGGCCATAGGGGCTTTGGTATTGCTGCTGCCGTTAGCCGCTTTCCTGGCGGTGATTCTAGTATTAGGCCGGATGGCTAATGACAGTGAAATTGTTGTCTTATTTGCCTGCGGTATAAGTCGGGGCCATTTGCTGCGGGTGGTGTTGACTTTTGGATTAGTGCTGGCCATAGGTGTAGGTTGCATTTCTTTGTATCTCGGGCCGCTAGCCTCGGCAGAGGGCTACCGTCTCAAGCAACAGGCCATACTTGCCGCTGAGACCAGTGGTTTGGTGGCTGGCAATTTTAAGAAAATCAAGGGGGGACAATGGGTATTTTATGCCGAGAGCTTAACAGAAGATCGGTTGGGAATGAGAAACGTCTTTATCCAGGTACGAGAACCTACTCAGAAAATCCTTTTCCGGGCTGCAAGAGGCCGCCTTCAAACAGATGGGAGCACCGGTGACAAACACTTGATACTGGAGGAAGGTTACCGCTACGACCTGGCCGGTGATGGCGTGGGGGTACGGATCTCTCGCTTTGAGCGCCATGGTATTCTGGTAAAGAAGGGGGGAGCGCAAGAATTCCGCATTCGTCATCAAACCCTTCCCACTTTGACCCTCTGGGAAATGGGGGCTCCCAAGGATATTGCAGAAGTGCAGTGGCGGGTTTCCATGCCTATTGCGACCCTCCTGTTAGTAATATTGGCGGCCCCCCTCGCGCGCTTAGGCCCCCGGCAAGGGCGCTATGCAGGGTTGGTGCCCGCCGTCTTGGTGTATGTGATTTATAGCAACATGCTCGGGATATCCCGTAACTGGGTGGAGCATGAAGTCATCCCTGCCTCTCTTGGGCTATGGTGGGTCCATGGGCAGATGCTCTTGGTGGTGTTGATATTGCTCTGGCCTCAGCCTTTGTGGCGGCTGTTACACCAACTGCGCCGGTTCCTTGCCTGGATGAGGCGATGAAAATTTTAGACCGTTATGTGGCCAAAGCGGTGATCAGCTATACCTTGCTGGTTCTGCTAGTATTAATTGCGCTTTATACCTTTGTGGAGTTTATCACTGAGCTGGAGGAAGTGGGGGAAGGGGATTACGGGGTCTTGGATGCACTGCGGTATACTGCCTATTCCATCCCTCAATATATTTATGATTTATTGCCCGTGGCTGCCTTACTAGGGAGTGTATTGGGGTTGGGTTCCTTGGCCGGTCAAAGTGAGTTGGTGGCCATGCGAGCCGCCGGTTTCTCCGTGAGTCGTATTACCCGTTCCGCCTTAGCAACGGGCATGATCTTTGTGGTAGTGACGGTTCTCATGGGGGAAGTTTTGGCACCGCCCGCAAAGCAAGCGGCCAATACACTTCGCTCTCTGGCTAAAACGGGTCGTTTGAGTGACCAAGCAGAGCGAGGTTTCTGGACCAGAAATGAGAACAATTTTAACCGCATCGGCCGAGTTCTGCCCAATGGGCAATACCAAGACATTGAAATCTTTGAATTTGATGAACAACATCGCCTTCGGATCGTCAGCCAAGCTGCCCGCGCCACCTATCATGAGGATGGTTGGCACTTGAGCGATATTACCCAGCGGATTATCAGTAGCAAGGGCATCACCACCCGCAGATTGTCCGAGGCCCTTTGGGAGTCAGGCTTGAGCCCGGAAATGTTGGATGTGGTCCTTGTGGACCCCCAGCAACTTTCTGCTTGGGGGTTATACCGCTACATCGAGTATTTGCAGGAGAATAAACAAGCCACGGAACAATACCAACTGGCCTTTTGGAGTAAGGTATTTGCTCCTTTCAATACCTTAATCATGATGTTTTTAGCCATTCCTTTTATCTTTGGTCCGCTGCGCTCGGTTAGCATGGGGCAGCGAATCTTAGTCGGTGCCTTGGTGGGAATTGGTTTTTTTCTTTTTAATCGCCTTTTTAATCAGTTAGGATTGGTCTTTGAGTTTCCCTCCTGGGTAAGTGCGGCTTTTCCCTCGCTCCTGTTCCTTGGTTTGGGTATGGTTATGATGCGCCGGATTTATTGAGGAATCTCTGATGAATTCCATCAGAGATTCTTGAGTTTTTTGGGCATCAGGACGAGTTCGGTTTCTGAAAAGCGGTCGTGCCAGGTCTTGCTTTCTTTGTCGATGAGCGCCCACCAAAAGCCTGCGCCAAGAGGAAGCCACGAAACTAAAGCGAATCCGAAGCGAAGCAGCGCTTGGCGCCAGGTGATGGTTTGGCCATTGAGTTGTTGGACTTTGATGCGCCAGGCACGCATTCCCAGCGTTTGTCCGCCATGGGTCCAAAAGCCTCCAAAAAAAGCTATAGCTATTAGTAGGAGATAAAAGCGATAGATGGCGTTGCCTGCGGGAATGGCTTGGCCAGCGGTGAGCGGCAAGGTAAAAATAGTCAGTAAAAACCAGGTGGCCATAAGTAATAAGCTGTCGTAGAAAATGGCTCCTAAGCGACGGAGTAACCCTGGTGTAGACGGTAAGTGATGGCTGGTGGCTTTCATGTGGGTGAAGTATCATGCCTATTGATTTAAGGAAAACGTATAGTAAAGATGTTGCAGTTACGTGGCCAGTCGGCTTTATCTTCTTTTCGGCTTAAAAGATTGCTTGCCAGATTACAAGGGGTGGTGGCGGAAGTGGCCTCCGTGGAGGCGGATAATTTTTATTTCGTGGATTTAAGTCAATCCCTTACCCCGGAAGAATCCCGTTCCTTAGCCCATCTCTTGGAAGCTGAATATTTTACCTCCAGGCAGATTCCTGAGGACAATTTATTATTAGTGGTGCCTCGTCCTGGCACCATTTCTCCCTGGTCAAGCAAGGCGACCGATATTGCTCATCTCTGTGGTCTGAAAAAGATTAAGCGGGTGGAACGCGGCGTGGGCTATTGGGTCCGCAAGCGCAATGGTGATTCTTTTTCGGCCGCCGAGCGCCAGCGTCTTTTGCCCTGGGTTTATGACCGGATGACAGAAAAAACTTTCGAGCGTCTAGAGGAAGCGGAGGCTCTCTTTTACCACCAGGAACCGACTCCCTTAACCACAGTAGATATCTTAGGCGGGGGGCAAGTAGCCTTGGAGCTGGCCAATAGCCAAATGGGGCTGGCTTTGGCGGAGGACGAAATCAGCTACTTGGTAGAGAATTTCCTGGCCTTGGGCCGTAATCCCACGGATGTGGAATTGATGATGTTTGCCCAGGCCAACTCCGAGCATTGCCGTCATAAGATCTTCAATGCTAGCTGGATCATTGATGGCGCGGCTCAAGACCGCAGTTTGTTTGCCATGATCCGTCATACTTACGAAAGTCACCCGGCGGGTATTTTGTCTGCTTATCGGGATAATGCGGCGGTCATTGCGGGTCCTCGGGTGGCTCATTTCATGACCGGGGTCGGGGGTGATCCGGGTTATGATTATTGGGAAGATGAACGCCACCTACTGATGAAGGTGGAAACCCATAATCATCCCACTGCCATTTCTCCCTTTCCAGGAGCAGCGACTGGGGCGGGGGGAGAGATCCGAGATGAAGGGGCTACCGGACGGGGAGGGAAACCCAAAGCCGGGTTAGTTGGATTTAGCGTTTCTAACCTGCGGATTCCGGGATTTGAGCAGCCTTGGGAACAGGATCATGGCAAACCCGGACGGATAGCCTCGGCCTTGGAGATCATGGTGGAGGGGCCGATTGGTGCCGCTGCTTTCAACAATGAATTTGGACGGCCTAATTTGTGCGGCTATTTCCGCACTTATGAAGCCCGGGTGCCGGGGCCTAGGGGTGGGGAGTTGCGGGGTTACCATAAGCCCATCATGATTGCGGGAGGTCTGGGCAATATCCGCCCTGGTCAGGTTAAAAAGACCTTTTTAGCACCAAGAACACCGCTATTGGTGATCGGCGGCCCTGCCATGCTCATTGGTTTAGGAGGAGGAGCTGCTTCTAGTGTGGCCTCAGGGGAGAGTGAGGAGGCGCTAGATTTTGCCTCGGTGCAGCGGGGTAATCCGGAGATGCAGCGGCGCTGCCAAGAGGTCATTGACCGTTGTATCGCCTTGGGGGAGGGTAGCCCCATCCTTTCTATTCATGATGTGGGCGCGGGGGGGCTTTCTAATGCCCTACCCGAGCTGGTCCACGATAGCGGCTGCGGTGGCCGGTTTGAGTTGCGGGTCATTCCCAGCGACGAGCCAGGACTTTCCCCCATGGAGATCTGGTCCAATGAGGCCCAGGAACGCTACGTGTTGGCCGTTGCTCCCCAGCGATTGTCGCTCTTCCAAGCCCTCTGCGAGCGGGAGCGCTGTCCCTGGGCAGTGGTGGGGGAAGCCGCGGAGGAGGGGCAGCTGATCGTCGGGGACGGCTATTTCGATAACCTGCCTGTGGACATCTCCATGGAACTCCTCTTTGGCAAACCGCCAAAGCTACTCAAGGAGGTCCATCATCAGCCTTTTCATAAACCGGATTTGGACTGTAAGGGGATGACTCTGCCTCAGGCCGCCGAGCGGGTATTGGGTTTGCCGGCAGTGGCCAGTAAGAATTTTTTGATTACCATTGGGGATCGCTCTATTACGGGGCTGGTTGCCCGTGACCAGATGGTCGGTCCATGGCAGGTCCCGGTGGCCGACTGTGCCGTAACTTTTTCTGGCTATCGTTCCTATGAGGGCGAGGCCATGGCCATGGGAGAACGCCCACCCTTGGCGCTCATCCACCCGGTGGCTTCCGGACGCATGGCGGTGGGAGAGGCGATTACCAATATTGCCAGTGCCCCTATTCAATCCCTGGGGGAGGTGAAACTGTCGGCGAATTGGATGGCTGCTTGTGGTCATCCCGGTGAAGATGCGGCTTTATTTGATACGGTCAAGGCCGTGGCCATGGAACTTTGCCCCCGGCTGGGGATCGCCATCCCGGTGGGGAAGGATTCTCTGTCCATGAAGACCGTCTGGCAGGAAGGGGACGAAGAGCGGGTGATGACGGCTCCCCTTTCTTTGATCGTCAGCGCCTTTGCCCCCGTGCTGGATGTTCGCCGCTCCTTGACTCCTCAGCTGCGCACCGATGTAGGTGAGACCATCTTGATTTTGATCGACCTGGGAAAAGGCAAAAATCGCCTGGGGGGAACGGCTTTAGCTCAGGTTTATCAGCAGCTGGGCCACTACCCTCCCGATTTGGATGACCCGGAGGCCTTGGTTCGTTTTTTCACGGCGATTCAAGGGTTGAATGCCGACGGCCTCTTACTGGCCTATCATGATCGTTCCGATGGGGGATTGTGGGTGACTCTTTGCGAGATGGCTTTTGCGGGCCATTGCGGAATCCAGGTGCATTTAGATGCCTTGGGCGCCGATCCCCTCGCCGCCTTGTTTAACGAAGAGCTGGGGGCGGTAATTCAGATCCGGCGTCAAGACCAGGAACAAGTTTTGGCCTGCTTCCAAAAAGCTGGATTAGGCCGCTACTGCCATGCCCTTGGGGGGGTGGACTCCCAAGATCAGATCCGGGTCTTGTTTCAGGGTCAGGAACTGTTGGCGGAAAGCCGAACCGACTATCAACGGCTGTGGTCAGAGACCAGCTATCGGCTGCAGTCGTTGCGGGACAATCCTGAGTGTGCCCAGCAGGAATTTGAAGCCTTGCTGGATAAGGCCGATCCCGGCCTTAATTCCTCCTTAACCTTTGACCCTGCGGAAGATATTGCTGCCCCTTATATTGCCATTGGGGTCCGTCCTCCGGTGGCGATTTTGAGAGAGCAGGGGGTGAATGGTCAAGTGGAAATGGCCGCGGCCTTTGAACGGGCTGGTTTTGCCGCCGTGGATGTCCACATGAGCGATATTTTAGCGGGACGGGTGAGTTTGGCTGAGGTCAAGGGCTTAGTGGCCTGTGGCGGTTTTTCCTATGGGGATGTGCTGGGGGCAGGGCGCGGCTGGGCGAGCACGGTGCTGATGAACCCCCGTGCCCGGGATGAGTTTGCCGACTTTTTTGCTCGCCAGGACAGTTTTGCCCTTGGGGTGTGTAATGGTTGCCAGATGTTTTCCCACTTAAGGGAACTGATTCCTGGAACTACTTTGTGGCCAAAGTTTTTGCGCAATCAATCGGAGCAGTTTGAAGCCCGCTTGGTGACAGTGGAAGTGCTAGAGTCCCCTTCTTTGTTCTGGCAAGGAATGGCAGGTTCCCGTCTTCCTATTACGGTGGCTCATGGGGAAGGACGGGCTTATTTTGGGGAGACCGGCACGGCCGAAGAAGCCTTCACTGCCCGCATTGCAGGATTGCGTTTTGTTGACAATTATGGCCAACTTACTGAGCGCTATCCTGCCAATCCCAATGGTTCGCCGGGGGGAATGACCGGCCTGACGAGTGAGGATGGGCGCTTTACCATCATGATGCCCCATCCCGAGCGGGTTTTCCTGAGCGTGCAGTATTCCTGGCATCCCTTAGCATGGGGGGAGGAAGGCCCCTGGTTGCGAATGTTCCGAAATGCCCGCCGGTGGGTAGGTTAAAGGGGAATTATCGGCGCCGTTTGAGGAGCACATAAATCGCCCCTGTACCTCCATCCGCGGAGCGGGCTGAGCAAAAGGCCAGCACTTGGTCTTTTTGTTGTAGCCAGGCGTTTACTTTCCCCTTAAGAATAGGTTCCTTTTGGTAGGAGCCCCGCCCTTTGCCGTGAATGATGCGAAGGCTACGAATGTCGTTTCTCTCACATTCTCTCAGGAAACTGGCGAGCGCCTGGCGGGCCATGGGAACATTCATTCCATGGAGGTCAAGCTCGGCGCCAATACTATACTTTCCCTGCCGCAATTGGCGGAGCAGCCGCTTTGGCACTCCTGGTCGGAGATAGAGTAACTCCTCGCCGGTTTCCAACTCAGCCGCCTCAAAAGTCTCGGACATCATATCCTGAATCACGAGGGCTTCGTCCCGTTCCCGCTGTTGGGGTATGGGGGGGAGATGGTGTTGAAAGGGCATCACCTTATCCTGATTTAACGGCAATACATCTTTCATCGCCTCCCGGAAAAGTTCTCTATCGTGAATGGAAATCGATTTCTTTTTGCGGCTCATGAATGAATGCCCAAGTTCCGAATAGGGCCATTTTAACGAACCATACATGGGTTTGTGCTTGCAGGCCCAGCGGTAGCCCTGTACCATGCGCCGACGGCAGATAACTTATCTATTTAGTCCTCTTAAATAAATCACGTGCCGTCAAATTCGAGTACAAATTCGGGGAGGAGTTAATGTCGGTTGCATATCTAATTCCACCTTTACTGGGTGGGTTGGGACTTTATGCCGCTTATCGCTTGTATGGGATGATCATGGAACGGCCCTCTGGTGAAGGGCGGGTTACCGAAATTGCTGAGCAGATCCAGCTTGGCGCCATGGTGTTCCTGAAGCGGGAGTATATGACCCTAGGGATTTTTTCCGCGGTGGTCTTAGTGCTGCTTTATATTTACTTAGGGGTAGGCACAGCTTTTGCCTTTCTCGTCGGCGCATTGAGCTCATCGGTGGCGGGTTATGCGGGAATGTACGCGGCGACGCGGGCCAATGTCCGGACCACCGTGGCGGCTAACAAGGAGGGGGCCGCTGCTGCTTTGACGGTCGCCTTCTTTGGCGGTTCCGTCATGGGGCTTACGGTGGCTTCCATGGGGCTTCTGGGTCTTGGTATTCTCTATTTGTTCTTCGGGGGCGATCCGGAGACTGCCCATGCCATCCACGGGTTTGGCGTAGGGGCTTCTTCGGTCGCTTTATTCTCCCGTGTGGGCGGAGGTATCTATACCAAAAGTGCCGATGTGGGGGCTGATTTGGTAGGTAAAGTCGAGGCGGGGATTCCCGAAGATGATCCTCGCAACCCGGGAGTGATTGCGGATAACGTAGGGGATAATGTGGGGGACGTGGCCGGCATGGGTTCCGATATTTTCGAATCCTACTGCGGTGCTATGATTGCCACTATCGCCATTGCCGCAACTTTAACCTTGGGCGAAATTGAATCATTGGGGGGAGATCAAGGGGGGCTAATGTTTTTACCCCTAGCCCTTTCCTCAGCCGGGTTGCTTTGCTCTATTGGGGGGATTGCTCTGGTCCGGCGTTTCTCCGATAAATCTCCGGATGTGGCCTTACGCCTAGGGACCATTGGGGCTTCGGTGTTGTTTATCCTCGTTGCCTATGTGGTGATTCTCAGCGCGGGAGTGAATACCCAAGTATGGGGTGCCGTCATTACCGGGGCTGTGGGCGGAATCATTATTGGATTGATTACCGAATATTACACAGGGGGAGCCCCCATCCGTAAAATTGCTGATTCTGGTGAGACGGGTGCCGCTACGGTAATGATCTCGGGCCTGTCTGTCGGTATGCAGTCGGTTGTCGTGCCCTTGTTGACTATCGCAGCAATTATCTTTTTTGCCAGTGAGATTGCCGGGCTCTATGGCGTGGGAATCGCCGCAGTAGGTATGCTGGCCACGGTGGGGATCACCATGGCGATTGATGCCTATGGACCGGTCGCCGATAATGCCGGTGGTATTGCGGAAATGGCGGAGCTAGGACCGGATACCCGAAAAATTACCGACTCTCTGGATGAGCTGGGGAATACCACCGCGGCTATTGGAAAAGGGTTTGCTATTGGTGCGGCGGCACTGGCGGCCTTAACCATTATTACCGCCTATGTTCAAACCGTGGGCCATAATAACCCAGGATTTCTGCTCAACCTTAACAGCCCCCAAGTACTGATAGGGCTGCTGATTGGGGGAGTTATTCCCTTTCTCATAGGGTCTATTACCATGACTGCAGTAGGCGATGCAGCCTTTGATATGATCAAAGAAATCCGGCGCCAATTTAAGGAGATACCTGGCCTTTTGGAAGGCACCGGAAAACCGGATACGGCCCGCTGTGTGGATATTGCCACTACGGCGGCTCTGAGGCGGATGATCATTCCTGGCGTGATTGCAGTGTTTACCCCCGTTATTGTGGGCTTTGGACTGGGGCCGGAGTCCTTAGGGGGGATGCTAGGTGGGGCCCTTTTAGGCTGTGTACTTCTGGCTCTGACGATGGCCAACGCGGGAGGGGCTTGGGATAATGCCAAAAAATATGTGGAGAAAGGAAATCTAGGCGGTAAAGGCTCCGATGTTCATAAAGCCTGTGTAGTGGGGGATACTGTCGGAGATCCCTTCAAAGACACCTCAGGACCTTCTATGAATATTCTTATCAATGTGATGGCTATCGTGAGTTTGACCATCGCCCCCTTGCTGTAAGAAAAAGACACAGGGCCTTTCCTTCAAATGACAAAGGAAAGGCCCAAAAGTCGTTATGGGGTATAAATTCTGAAACATTTGTTGCAGGGGTGGATGCCATCGTGACAGGAGGGGGGGAATTTCTTTATACTAAGCCCGAGCTGGCCTAGTACCTTATTAGATAAGGCAATTTGCCGGGATAGCTCAGTTGGTAGAGCAGGGCATTCGTAATGCCAAGGTCGCAGGTTCGACTCCTGTTCCCGGCACCAAGTATATCAAAAACCCACTTTTTTAAGGGGGATTTTTTTTAAATCCTACTCTTAATATCAATCACTGTTTACTAAGTAGAGTAGAGTTGTTTTTTGGTCTTTTTTGATATTCTGAGACCCAAGAAAGACCCCAACAACATACAAAATGGGGTAGACGGCCGATAGGGGCCGGCTTTGCCAGACCCGCACCTCCTCTAACACCGCATCGGTCACGTTGGAAATCAATGTCAGGGAGGCCTCCACGCCATAGCGCTCCTCCAGCTGCGCTTTAATCTCTCGGGTCGAGAGCCCCCGAGCATACAGCGCCAGCACCTTCTCATCAAAGCCCTCCAGCTGCCGCTGATGTTTCTTCACTCTCTGCGCGGCTCAAAATTCCTGTTGCGGCCCCGCAGTACCTCAATTTCAAACGCTTCCGCCTCACTTTGAACTCGCTTCTTGCTCTTGCCGTTGCGGCTGTTGCCACTGCCCCAATCTCCCCGAGCATGGGGAGCGTACCCTAAGTGTTCAGTCAGCTCAGCCTCCAAAGCCCGCTCCACCATATGCATCGTCATCGACTCCTAGCCGGTATTTCAGAATCACGGCACGCACTTGACGAATTTGATAGGGTTTGGCTTTAGCACCTTCACGCTGAAGATGTAAGCGCTCTTCCACATCGGCGCGGCGATAAATGTGATGACTGCCACGAATACGCTCTTCAAAACCGAGACTTTTCAGCAATGAGCGTAATTCTTTGGCTTGGAGAAGTTAGCATATGTAGTCTTTGTCCCAGATAGCCTTTTTGTATGCAAACTATCGTGAAGATATTATTTGGTTTGATAGTGTTTGGTCTAAGCTGCTTGAGTCCTTCGGCCAGCGCTCAAGAGAAAGCAGCCTATTTCCAGAAACCGACGATAGCGTTCAGCGGTTTTTTAGATGTGTATTATGGCTTTGACTTTAATCAACCGCCAGACAGTCACAGACCGGACTTTCTTTTCAACCATCATCGGCATAATGCAGTCGATATCAATCTCGGGCTCCTCCAAGCCCATGTAGATGGCGGTAAATACCAGGCCAATCTCGGGTTAATGGTGGGCACTTATCCGCAGCAAAACCTGGCCCATGAGCCAGAATGGCTAAGAAATATCTTTGCCGCCAATGTCGGCATTGCCCTTATTCAAGACGATCGCCTATGGCTCGATGTGGGGATTTTCGAGTCCCATATTGGATTTGAAAGTGCACTTTCTGCCGACAATTGGACCTTGACCCGCTCGCTCGTGGCGGAAAATTCCCCCTATTATTTAGCCGGCGCTAAACTTACCTGGAATCCAAGCACACAGTGGCAACTAGCGGCGTTAATGGTCAATGGCTGGCAGCGCATCCAGCGGGTTTCTGGCAGCACTTTACCGAGCTTTGGTACCCAGACCACTTATACCTTTAGCGAAAACGCGCGCCTGAATTGGAGTACCTTCATAGGTACGGATGATCCGGATAAAACACGGCGGATGCGCTACTTCAGCAACAGCTATGGCCAATTTCAACTTACCGAAAAAATAGGCCTGATTGCCGGGATAGATGTGGGTTTCCAGCAAACCGCTAAAGGCCGCTCCGACCATGATGTCTGGTTCGGCACTGTGCTGATCGCGCGTTATGCTTTTTCTAAAACATGGGCCATGGCAGTGCGGGGCGAATATTATAGGGACAACACTGAAGTGATAGTGACTACTGAGCAGATGGAGGGATTTGAAACCGCCGGCTTCTCCGCCAACATCGATTATAATGCTCACAAAAACGTCTTCTGCCGCCTTGAAATCCGCTGGTTGAAGAGTAGTAACGCCATTTTTGCAAAGAATACCACCATGTCCCACAATAATGTGTTGCTAATCGGCTCTATTGCACTTCGATTCTGATGAGCTAGGGAGCAAATGCAATCAGCTTTGTTGTGATTATCCGGACACTAGGTGTAGCGGCCTGCAAAAAGATAAGATTCGACCCGCAAACAACTCCGGTTTTGAAACCCCATTATCTGCAAATAAGTCGACCCTCAGGTCCACTTTAGTTGCGGACAGGCCCATATTAGACGCAACCAACCCGCAAACAACAGGCTCGACCAAGGAATTGGAGTGCATCCGATGACCCTCTCCGCCCCAATCGGCAGTCGCTTGAAAGCCCGCTTGGGCAATATTCTCACCGCCAACGGCTATCGCACCGATGCGGGGCAGAATATGGCCCTGGATTGGCGCCATCAGGATAATTCATAATTTATGCTCAAGACTACGCCAAAGGATCCATAGTTCCTTCTCCCTCTGGAGGGTGTCGCAAAAGGGGCTTATTTCTTCTCCCGGTGATAGAAGGAGCACAATGCGTAAGTCCTGTTCTCTTTATCTGGAGCACCGGGAAGGAAATGGGAGCAAAAGTTAGGCTGAAGAGCTTCCTTGAGGCTTTTCGATGCGCTTTCCAAGGCAAGGGGAGTGAGCTGCTATGAAGTATAAAGCTGGATCAGCGGGCTTCCCGCTGATCCAGCTGTGTTCTAAAGTTTTTAATCAGGAATTAATATTGGGGAGATTCTCTCTCTTCTTCCCTTTGTGGAGATTGTTCACCCCTTTCGGCTGGCTCTTCGAATTGGCGGGATCTCTGTTGCTCGCTTTCTTGTTCAAAGGCGGCAAAGTCGCTGATGGGCCGGTCCTTTTGCGTGATTTCCGAATATCGAACCGCTTCTTCCTTGTATTCCGGTCTCTGCTCTAGTTGCTCCTGCGTCAAAGCTGTTTTTAGTTTGTCCTCTTGCAGTTGCAGTTCATTCAACGGAACGGTTACTTTCTTACCGCCCATGCCAAGGATTTGGCCTGTGGCAATTACGGCTTCCACATTATTCGTATCCCTGTTCTGGACCAGATTGTCCACCTCGCCGATTTGCTCATCCTGCGTACCGATGACCTCCATCCCGATAATCTCGTCGGCAGTCTTGTTATATAGCTCCGAGGACATGGCAGCGCCTTGCCCCACCTCTTGTCTTTGGCTGGCCCATCCTTCTCTACCCGTCTGCTCAGTGCTCCTTTCTCTTTCCATTCCTTGGCCTCCTTGCCCCTCAGTGCCAACACTCCATACAGGTCCTGCAATGAGAGCCATCAAAACTGCACTGATAAAACTGGTTTTCCATTTGACTGTATTCATCACATGCCTCCATTCCTAATCTAAAGCTTCTGTTAGATAGATTAGCGTTCTACATTGTGTTCACGACAACACTCGGATAACTTGTCGCTTACATGCATAAAGGCAAAAAACGCGCCACAATTTTTTGTTCCCAGACTACTCTTGAAATCTTTTCGTAGGACACTCTTTCATGGGCATTGGAACGTTTAAAATAGTGCTTCGTCTTGTTGTAAATTTTACAAATGTTGTAATTCTTCAAATTCTCCTTATATGTTAGTATAGATAGATGATAATTAAGGATTTAAAAAATCAGTATGATTGTTTTGAGAATGGCGGTTTTGATCACGCTTGTTTTATCCTTAGGGTGGGTAAAGCCATCCCAAGCGACAAACCTTAATGAGAAAGAAGTTCGCTGTTTGGCTCTCAATCTCTATTGGGAGGCTAGATCGGAAGGCCGCGAGGGAATGATTGCCGTAGGCTGGATAGTGCTAAACCGAATGGATGACAGTCGCTTTCCGGCTAAGGTTTGCTCTATTATACATCAAGGGGGAGAAAGCCCGCCTTGCGAATGGAACTGGTGGTGCGATGGCCGCAGTGACCGCCCACGGGAAAAGAAAGCTTGGAAAAAGGCCCAGAAAGTTGCCCAATTATTGTTGACTCATCCGCCGCCTGATCCAACTCGGGGGGCACTTTGGTATCACCATACTTCGACTAAAACGCCTCCCTGGTTGAAGAAGCGTAAGAAAACAGCGCTTATTGGTAAGCATGTTTTTTTTCGTTAGTGTACAGGTCTATTGGTATGAAATTTATTGTCTGCTCGATCTTGTCTTCCAAAATTTTTCAGCCCTGGGTTTTCGACAGCACTTCCCGGACCTTTTGCGCGAGATCTGTTCGCCGATAGGGTTTCTGCAGCAGGGGAAAATCCTTATTCGTGCAGCTATGGTGAACGAAAATTTTCTCCGAAAAGCCAGAGGTATAGAGGACTCTTAACTGGGGTTGAAGCCTCGTTGCTGCTTCCACCAACTGGCGACCGTTCATTCCGCCAGGCATAATCACATCGGTAAAGAGCAGATCAATATTTGCGGTTTCCTGGACAATCTCCATTGCCTCTGGCCCATTTCGCGCCGAAAGCACGCGATAACCAAGTTCGGTAAGCTGACTTTCCGCATGGCGCCGTACCAGATCGTCGTCCTCTACTACTAAAACCGTTTCCGATCCCCCAGGATCAGGAGCCGAAATAAATTTTTCCGCAATGGTTTCACTTGGCCAATCGGTTCTCGGCAGATACAGTTTTACAGTAGTGCCCTGCCCAACTTCTGAGTAGATCTTTATATAGCCTTGAGATTGCCTGACAAAGCCATAAATCATGCTGAGGCCCAGACCTGTTCCTTTACCCTTTTCCTTGGTGGTGAAGAACGGTTCAAAGACTCGATCCAGGTTTTCCGCTGGAATACCTGTTCCCGTGTCGGACACTGTAATCATAATGTATTGACCAGGAGGCACACCCACCTGCTCCTGGTCAAGCCAAATATTTTCAGTCTCGATGATCAATCGTCCCCCCCTCTCCATGGCGTCTTTGGCGTTAATGGCTAGGTTCAGCAGCGCAGCTTCAAGCTGGATTGGATCAACAAACGCTCCCCAAAGTCCCTCAGCCTGAATGATCTCAATATCAATCTCTTCAGTTAACGTCCGCTGCAATAAGCCATCTATGCTGGAAACGAGGCGATTCACATCAACAGTCTGGGGTTCCAGAGGCTGGCGTCGCGCGAAGGCAAGCAGCCGACGAATGAGCTCGGCACCTTGTAGAGCAGCCGATTGGATAATTTCTGCCAGCGCCGTATGTCGGTGCTGGTCGGCAGACAATTGCTTGAGCAGAATCTCGGCATTACAGAGAATAACCGTCAGCAGGTTGTTAAAATCATGGGCTATACCACCGGTAAGTTGACCAATTGCATCTAGGCGCTGGGACTGACGGAGCTGTTCTTCTAAAGCCAGGCGTTCAGTAATGTCGGTATTGATCGCAAAGATCGCTTGCGGTTGGTTTTGATCGTCTCGCACCAAAGTCCAATGGGCTTCAACTGTCAATAGCCTGCCATCCTTGTGCCGTTGTTCAATTTGGCCCACCCATTCGCCCGTTTCCAGCAGGTGGTGGGTCGCCTCAAGAAACGTAGTAGAGTCCTCGTACAATAATTTTTCCATGGAGCGGCCGATTGCTTCCGCAGCTGTCCAGCCATATAGACGCTCGGCGCTACTGTTCCAATAATGAATCTGATGGTTAATGCCGCGGACGACAATAGCGTCCTTCGCTTTGTCGAGCAGTGACGCCTGCTCGCGGATGCGCGCCTCGGCCTCTTTCTGCTCTGTGATGTCTTGGAGTGCCCCTTGGACCCGCGTGATCGTTCCGCTGCTGTCGCGTACTGCCTGGCCAATGGCGCGCACCCAGAGGCGGCGG
Source organism: Nitrosococcus wardiae (assembly GCF_004421105.1). Lineage (NCBI taxonomy): Bacteria > Pseudomonadati > Pseudomonadota > Gammaproteobacteria > Chromatiales > Chromatiaceae > Nitrosococcus > Nitrosococcus wardiae. The sequence continues at coordinate 2,942,414 of NZ_CP038033.1, read as the reverse complement.
CCTTTAGTGGTGACGATCTGCAGCTCCTCATCGTAAGGTGTGCCTTCGTGGGCACAGGCATTAAAGACTTTCTTGATTTTTTCGCGCCACTCTGGTGGATAGTAGCTAAATACTTCTTCTGTTGTTGGCGAGGTACCCGGCGGCTCCTCATGGATTGCACAAACTTCATCCGACCAAATCACCCGGTAGTTGGGCAGTTCTATCACCCATCCACCTAAGCGCGCTATGCGGCCTGCAATCTGGAGGAGGGCCTGACTCTGGCGTAATTCCACTTCGGCTCGTCGCCGCCTTCGGCCTTCTTCGAGTTCCTGCAAGGCACGTTTTATTGCGGGAACCAGCCGTTCCAGCCGTTGTTTGAGCAGGTAGTCTGTTGCCCCCAGGTGCAGGCATTTCACTGCCTCTTCCTCGCCTAATACCCCGGAAATGATAATTACCGGTGTATTCGGTTGTTTCTCTCGCGCTAGCTTTAAGGCGGAGAAACCATCGTAACCTGGGAAATTGTAGTCGCAGAGGATGAGATCGAACGATTCCTTGGCCACGGTAGCTTCAAAATGTTCCCTGCTATCCAGGGAGAGGATATTGCACTCCAAATCGCTTGTTTCTAGCTTATCTTGGATTATCTCGGCATCTCGTGGACTATCTTCCAGGTGTAGGATTCGGATAGGGTATTTTGTCTCTGGCATGAAATTAGCTAGACAGCGGCTGATTAAGGACGGCCCAGAACGCACCTACTTGCTTCACCGCCTCAAGGAATTCCTGAAATTTCACTGGCTTGACCACAAAGGCATTGACCCCCAATTGATAGCTGCGGATCAAATCCTGCTCTTCGCGCGAAGAGGTCATCACAACGACGGGAATCACCTTTAACGCAGGATCACCCTTAATCTGGTGTAGAACTTCTAGACCATCCACCTTGGGCATCTTTAAGTCCAGTAGGACAACCGCTGGCTGGCTATCTGTGCATTTAGAAAATCTACCGCGCCGATAAAGGTAATCGAGGGCTTCAGCACCGTCTTGAAGACAGACGATTTCATTAGATAGACGGTAAGCTTCAAGCGCGTCAAGGGCCAGTTCAGTATCGCGTGGACTGTCATCTACAAGCAGGATGCGTTTAAGTCCATTCATAATTATCCTCCCAACGGCAATCTTAGCGTGAAATAAAAGGTTGCACCGTGGTTCACCGCGCCTTCTGCCCAGATGCGCCCACCATGGCGGGCAATGATTCGCCGCACGGTGGCCAAGCCAATACCCGTGCCTTCAAACTCATCGGCCCGGTGTAATCGTTGGAACACGCCAAAGAGTTTATGGGCATACTGCATATCAAAACCCGCGCCATTGTCGCGCACGAACAGAATGCTTTGTCCATTTTCCTCACCGGCGCAACCAATCTCGATTTCTGCCAAATCCCGCTGGCGACTATATTTAAGCGCATTATCTAGGAGATTTGTAAACACTTGCTTGAGCAAAGAAGGATCGCCGAGCGCTGGTGGCAGTGGAGCGATCTTCCAAAGGATATTCCGGCCCTGCATTGCTATTTCCAGCCCCCGGATCGCGTCCTGCACCAGTTCATCCAAGATAACGCGATTTTCATACAGCTCAATCCGACTAATACGGGAGAAGGTGAGTAGGTCATCAATGAGCTGCCCCATCTCCATGCTAGCGTCCGTGATAGTCTCCAAGTACTGCTGGGCTTTAGCAGAAAGCTGGCCAGAGCTAGCCCTCGTCAACATTTCAGCATAACCTTGGATGTGTCGCAATGGGGCCCGCAGATCATGGGAAACGGAATAAGAAAAGGATTCCAATTCTTTATTGGCAGCCTCAAGTTGTCTTTGGGCCTGCTTCTGCTGGGAGATTCGATCTGAGAGTTCAGCAGCCATGGTGTTAAATGAAACAGCCAGTTGCCCTAGCTCATCCTGCCCTGCAGGGGGGACCCGCTGTTGGAGATTGCCTGCAGCAATCTCTTGCGCGCTGTGGCTGAGGTTTTGCAATGGCATAACGATACGGCGGCCGAGCAGCACGGCCCCTACAAGAGCGGCAAAAAGCGCCAGGCCAAGAATGATCAGGCTAAAGGTGCGCACCCGATAAACCGGAGCAAGCGCTTCTTCCACATCCGTCTTGACAGCCATACCCCAACCCATCCGGGGTAGATAGCGCCAGGCTGCAACTACTTTTACGCCACGGTAATCCGTTATTATTCCGCTGCCACGCCGGCCGAGGATAGCATTGCCGATTGCCGTGGCAAGCTGCGGGTTGTGGAGAGGAATCTTGCGCTTTAATGCTGCATCGGATTGATGGGTTAGGGGAGCCATTACCAGCGCGGTGTGGGCATTCTCAGAGCGTGCAACTACAGTCTCGCCGCTGGCCCCGAGTCCGACATTATCAGTCAGCACCTGCCACAGGCGCACATTATTGATTTGCAATGCTAGAATGCCTAAGAGTTTATTTTGTTGCATGACTGGCGCCGCAATAAACGCCACAATTGCATCTCCCGACAGCGGATAATAGTCAAAATCCGAAATACTGCTTTCCAAAGTACTGAGTACTTGCCGAGAGACCTGGGCAAGGCCACTATGGGAATAGGGACCGGTAAACAGGTTGGAAGCAAAATCAGATTTATGGAGCTGGGAATACACCACTGCGCCCTGCGGCGAAACCAGGAAAAGATCACAATAGTTTGCCTCATCGATGAGGCGCTGGAAGTAGTCATGGTAGTGGACGTCCAATTGGTGATAAGCAGCAGCTTCCATTCCGCTTTGGGCAAAGACTTGCGCAAATTCAACCATGGCCTGGCGAGTGGTTTTCAATTTGCTCAAGGCCCTGGCGTCTAAAACCCGTTCCAGTAAGTCTTTATCAATTTGATCGGCTTTCTTGTCGGCAATGGCCGACACTTGCTGAGCGACCATGGTCTCCATTTCAGTTTTAAAAACCCGCAAAAGGCTATAGCCAATGACGAGTATTGGCAGCAACGAGACTGCCATGAACCAAACTGAAAAACGTTGCGTGAGAGAGGTAAACCTCACGGGCTTACTCCTTCTACGGATTGCAGCAGCTGCATCCATTCATCGCGGCGGCGATAGGACGGAAATGGTGCCGGTTCGAGCGGCCGCCCAGAATCCCAGAGGATCTCGAATTGCCCGTTATCCCGGGCTTTGCCAATACGTGCCATTTTCCACAAATGGCGGGTCGCTCGGTCGACAGAGACTACGCCTTCAGGGGCAAGTAGACTCTGCCGTAGAATAGTATGTTGTACCGAAGCGGGCTCCGCCGAGCTGGCTTCTCGTGCCGCTTGAACCCATAGATGCAAGCCAATATAGGAGGCCTCCATCGGATCACTGAGCACGGTTTGTTGGCCAAAACGGGCGTGAAATCGCTGCACGAAGGCCTGATTCTGCGCTGATTTAATGCTCTGGAAATAATTCCATGCCGCAAAGTGTCCCACCATCATCTGGGTGTCCTGAGCTTTTAGCTCCACCTCGGCAATACTAAACGATAGCACCGGTATCTTGTCCGGGGTAATGCCCGCCTTAGCCAGCGATCGGAAAAAGCTAATATTGCTGTCGCCATTGAGGGTGTTCAAGACTACATCCGGACGCTGTTTGATGATATCGGCTATCAGCTCGTCCGCGGCGCTCTTTCCCAGCGGCACATAGCGTTCTCCGACAAGCACCGCATCTTTTGCAACCAATAGATCTTTAATGATGATATTTGCCATGCGCGGGAAGACATAATCGGACCCAACCAGATAGATGCGTGTACCTAACTTCTCCAGCGCCCAGATCACGGCGGGAATGATCTGCTGGTTGGGCGCAGCACCCGTGTAAATAATATTGGGCGACTGTTCCATGCCTTCATATTGCACTGGGTAAAATAAGAGATGTTGGTACTTTTCAACCACCGGCTTTACAGCCTTTCGGCAAGCGGAAGTCCAACAGCCGAACAGAGCCTGGACTTCTTCCTGGGTGATCAGGCGTTCTGCTTGATAGGCGCATTCTATAGGATCGGAACGGCAATCGACGGCGACTGCCTTGATCTTTTGCCCATTGATACCGCCAGTTGCATTGGCTTCTTCGATGGCTAGTTGGAGCGCATTTACCAGCGGTTTTTCGCTGACTGCCATGGTGCCTGAAAGTGAATGCAGTACACCCACTTGAATGACGGGTTGATTTTCAGAAGGGGCATACCATAGCCACACCAAAATGGACAGTACTGCTAAAGAAACCAGACTCAGCAAACCCATTTTAGGTGGTATATTCAATTATCTAATCCATTAGGGGAATTTATGGCTTGCTGCCAAGCAGCGACCGAAACGCCGACGCTGGTGGCCGTTAATGCGGTGGCGACTACCAGTGAAGGAATTAGTGGAAGCCTTAATCCGTAATAAGCACCGGCGTAGCCGAACAGGGCAGAGAGTGTGATATCGCCTAACCAGATAAAGCTGGCCCGTGGCAATTTCTGCGCCAGTGCTGCGGGATGACTTTTCAGCCCTACTTCGAAGAGCAAAGCCACCACGCCCATGTCCGCAAGAAAAGCAAATGCATAGCGGACCGGTTCAGTGAGCAGGCCCCAACGTAGGTCAGCTAAGCGCAGTAAGAAACCTAACAAGAGGTAGCCCGCTAAAGCGGGAATGCCCATACGGGCAAAGAGGGTTTTAATTAAAGCTGCCAGGACTACGGTAGCCCCTACCAGAGACACCCAGAGCGCATGGGGGACCTCAGTCCCCATTACGCCGGCTTTCCTGTTTGACCCAGTACCAGGCGTTTAGGCAGCCAATGATGATTCCCACAATGAGTAAGTTCAGGGTCCAAGACACTGTGGTGGGCCAAGTCGCATCAATCCATATTCCTAGGGTAACTCCTATCAGAGTCGGTATGGCGACTGACCAGCCAACTAAGCCAAACATCCCCAGCCAGAACCAGGTAGGTGGGTTTTTTCCCTTTTTGGCTCGGACTTTTCTTTCTGCTTTACGGCCTACGTTTTTGCCGAAGTTGTTTTCGGGTGTAACCGGCTTTGGGTCTTCTTGATTTTTAGCCATCGGGTTATTGCTCTAGTTCCATAAAGCGGCGAATGACGCCGGCTTCCAGTCGGGCCAATGCCGTTCGGGTGATTCGCTCATACTCATCCAAGTGCAGAAAATTTTCTTCAACGGTAGCCTTTAAGCTTTCCAGATCAGTACTGCGGACGCCATTGAGGGTAGAGATCAATACTTCCTGGCCGCACTTGATTAAAGTCCCTTCATCAACAGCCAGATAATTTTCTTTTTTGTCCTCGGTAGTAAACACAAGAATGCCCGGCACCAGGGCAGCGACGAAATCAATATGTCGTGGCAGCAGACAAAAGGAGCCATTTCGGGCTTCGGCGGTGACTTTACTGGCTACTTCATCAGCGAGGACTTCCGTGGGGAGAAGTACCTTCAGGTGCATCTTGTTTTTCATCATGCTTTTGCTTTCTTAGTCTCCGCCTCTTCAATGGGGCCAATCATATAGAGGTCTTTTTCCCCATAATCAGCAAACTTTCCAGCTAAGATCTCCTCGCAGCCTGCAATGGTCTGCTCCAGAGGCACCATTTTCCCGGTATAGCCGGTAAACTGCTCGGTGGTGAAGAAGGGCTGTGTCAAAAAACGTTCCAGGCGACGGGCCTGGCTCACTGTTTGCCGATCCTTTTGGGACAGTTCCTCAATCCCTAGCATGGAAATGATATCTTTGAGTTCTTCATACTCTGCCAGAGTGCGCCGCACCTCTTGGGCAACCTTGTAATGGCGCCTGCCGACTACTCCGGGAGTCAGCATTTTAGAGTCCGATTGCAGGGGGTCTATGGCCGGGTAAAATCCCTGGCTGGCCCTTTTACGAGACAGCACAATGGACGCCGAGAGATGGGCAAACGTATGGGTAGCAGAAGGATCGGTGAGATCATCAGCGGGAACATAAACCGCTTGAACCGAAGTAATAGAACCACTGGCAGAACTGCAGATTCGCTCTTCCAGCTCTGCCAATTCGGTCCCCAAGGTCGGTTGGTAGCCGACTCGGGAAGGAATCTTCCCCATGAGTCCAGAAACCTCGGTGCCCGACTGAATGAAGCGAAAGATGTTATCAATAAGCAACAACACATTGCGCTTGGCAATATCGCGGAAATATTCGGCCACGGTAAGCGCTGCATGACCCACTCGGAACCGGGCGCCAGGGGGTTCATTCATCTGGCCAAAGAGCATGATGGTATTGTCCAACACCCCCGCTTCTTTCATGTCTCGGTAAAGTTCTTCGGCTTCACGGCTGCGTTCGCCAATGCCACAAAATAGGCTAATCCCCTGGTAGCGTCCCACCATGTTATGAATCATCTCAGTAATGAGTACAGTTTTACCCACCCCAGCGCCCCCAAAGAGTCCTGCTTTACCCCCTTCTTCCAGCGGCGCCAACAGGTCCACGGCTTTAATACCGGTTTCAAAGATCTTGCGGGTGGTGACCCGTTGGGCCAGGGGGAGAGGAGTACGATGGATAGGAAGACGCTCGGAGGCATCTAGAGTGCCTTTATTATCGATAGGTTCACCAAAAACGTTGAGCATTCGGCCTAACAGGGCTTTTCCTACAGGGATATCCAGCATCTTTTCCGTATCAATCACTGATGCGCCGCGAGCCAACCCCCGGGTCGTGGTCAAAGCAATGCAGCGAGCCCTATTGGCGCTAAGATGGGACTGGATCTCTAGAATGATATCCCCTTGGCCTCCTTTGGTCCGTAACTGGCGATAACGGGGCGGTAGTCGGGAGAATTGGACATCGACCACATTTCCTCGCACGGCAACGACCTGCCCAGGGTTAGTGGCTGATTTTTTTAGTGAGAATGGTTGCGACACTGTGGACTCTTTAGGTTGACAGCAGGAATTACTCGGCTCTAAAGGCATATCTAAGTAACTAGAATATATTTAAGGAACCGTCTATTTCAATCTAACTGGGGTAGAAGAATTATTGAGTCATGGCAACGCCAATACGCATTTGTGGAGTGGGTTCTCCCTTTGGAGATGATCAGATCGGTTGGCAGGCCGTTGAGGCTCTAAAACGGTCTAAAGTATTAGAGGTCCTGCCTGCGGGCACGGCTATGACTTACCTTTGTGATCGCCCTGGTCCCCGATTGCTAGAAATTTTAAAGGGGGCAGAACTAGGCATTATTATTGATGCCATGGTGTCTGGCGCTACTCCTGGCACCCTCAAATGTGTCCAGTTCGACTCCCTTTCGATGCTGGAAAGTCCCTATTCGACTCACGGATTTGATTTGGCCTCCACATTGGCTTTAGGAGCAGCCTTGGGAGAATTGCCCCACCAGCTCTTTATTTATGGCATCGAGATTGAGCCGCCCACAGTTAGCTTACAAAACATCGCTCCTAATCCAACTCTAGCCGTAGCAATGCCAAAATTAATCACGAATATTGAAAATACCTTAAAAGTTTTTTGCCAACGCCCCTTTTTAAAAGCACAAAAAGGTTGACTTATGCCTATCCCCCCAAGAGCACAAGGCAAAGCCTATGTGCGGTCGGAGATTTCTACGCCTACACGTAAATATTCAATTCCCATTCAACAGCTTATGTATGCTGAGCAGGCTAGTGGCTTGTCGCTGCTAATTGGGACAGTGGTCGCGTTGATTTGGGTTAATTCACCTTGGGCTCATGTTTATCATCAGCTTTGGGGGACGGTACTCACCATTGATCTGAATGTGCTTCAAATCTCGTTGGATGCCCACCATTGGGTTAATAAGGGCCTAATGGTTTTATTTTTTTTTCTTATGGGCTTGGAGATCAAACGAGAACTTGTGCATGGCCAACTCTCTATCTGGCGTCAAGCTGCTTTGCCTGCTATTGCCGCCGTGGGGGGAATGATTCTTCCCACCTTGATTTATTTGGCTTTCACTTGGAATAGCGAAGGAGCCACAGCGTGGGGTATTCCCATTGCAACCGACATTGCTTTTGCCTTGGGATTATTGGCGTTGCTGGGAAGCCGAATTCCGAGGGAACTCAAAATTTTTCTGCTTGCCTTTGCTGTTGCGGATGATATAGGAGGAGTTCTTGTTATTGCTCTCTTCTATACTAGGGAACTTTCCCTATGGGCGATAGGTGCGGCGTTAGTTCTGATTGTTTTCTGGTTGGGATTGCGGCGATTTGAGATACAAAATCGTGGTATTTACGTCCTCATCGCTATTTTACTTTGGCTTGCAGTGCTCAAATCGGGCATCCACCCAACCATTGTTGGAGTCATTATTGGCCTTCTCACGCCGGCGCACCGCTATTATCGATATGAAGAGTTTACTTACTATGCGGGGCGCCTTGTTGAAGAGGCTCGGGGTGCTATCCAGCAAGGTGAGCACGAACGAACGTCCATGTTACTCGGACAATTGGAAGAACTCACTCGATATACAGAAGAGTCAGTGGAGCGTTTGGAGCGACTGATACGCCCCTGGGTGAGCTACTGTGTACTGCCTATTTTTGCTCTTGCAAATGCGGGAATTGTGTTGTCAATAGAAGGAGTTGAAGCAGCGCTGGGAAGTCCGCTGGCCCTAGGTATTTTGGTTGCACTGATAGTCGGTAAGCCTATGGGTATTTTGGGGGGTAGCTGGCTAGCCGTTCGTTTAAAGTTGGCGGTTTTACCTCCCCAGGTGAGCTGGTCCCATATAACCGGAGTAGCACTGCTAGGGGGCATGGGTTTTACAGTGGCCTTGTTTATCACCAGCTTAGCGGTTGAAGCTGTTTCCTTGGTCAGCGAGGCGAGAGTGGGTATTTTTATAGCCTCTATCACGGCTGGCTTATTGGGCTATTTTTTTCTTCTCCTTTACGGGACTAGACCCCCTCTCCAGGAACAGGAACTTGATGACAAGCAAAAAAGGACTGTGTGGGCTATTATTTTGTCTCGTTTATGTGCGAGGAAGTGACTCGACCGTTACCGCGAAAGCTAAACGGTTCATCGACGGTTTTATCCTTGTTTTTTAGCGGCTGGGACGCTCAGCATTAATGCAAAACCGATGAGAAAAAAAATGACGATGGTACTCATGCCCATTCGTTGACTGCCCGATAGGTAAGTCCCCCAACCCACCAAGAGGGGGCCGAGAAAGGAAGTTACCTTACCGGAAAGAGCGAACAGCCCGAACATTTCATTCCGCAAGGATTCGGGAGCCGCACGTGCTAGATAAGATCGGCTGGCGGCCTGTGCCGGGCCCACAAATATCCCCAGCAGGAGTCCAAAGCTCCAAAAGGCAGTTGAAGTCTCTACGACCAAGACCATGGTTCCTAGTAGGATTAAGCCGGTAAGGGACAGCAAGATGGTCTGTTTGCTGCCAATCCAATCATCCACCCAGGCAAAAGCCGCAGCACCCAGGCCGGCTGTGATGTTTAGGGTAATTCCAAAGAGGAGGATTTCCTGCTCGTTCATATCGAAGGTTCCGGCAGCATAGACGCCACCAAAAGCAAATAGGGTCGCTAGGCCATCGATATAAAACATGCGTGCGATGAGAAAGCGTACAATATGGCTGTAATGGCGTACATGGCGAATGGAATCATAGAGTTGTCGCATTCCGTCCGGCACCGCCCGCCATAGGGATTTGCCAGTGCCCCGGGTGTCTGGGGTAATAAGAAATAGAGGGATGGCAAATAGCAAATACCACACAGAAACTAATGGAAAAGTAGCGCGGACGGGCTCAGCGGAAGCGGGATCCAACCCAAGCCAATGGTTGCCTCCCTGAATAAAAGCGAGAAGGGCAATGATCAGACAGACGACCCCGCCTGCATAACCAATACTCCAGCCCCAGCCGGACCATCGCCCCACATACTTTGGCCCGGCCAATCCAGGCAGCATGGCATTGTAAAAGATGAAGGCAAACTCAGAACCCAGCGTGCCTAAGCCGACGAGCAGCAGCGCCAACCAGACATAACTGGATGCAGGTTTGATAAGCCATAGAAGCGCCGTGGCCGTTACGCATAGCAGAGTGAAGAGGATAATCCAGGGTTTGCGGCGGCCCCCTTGGTCAGCCACGGCCCCTAAGATAGGTCCCCCGATGGCAATAATAAATCCAGCGATAGCTAGCATGTAGCCCCATTGGGCGCTACCGAGGGTCTCATTTTCTGCCACTTGCCGGGTAAAGTAGGCAGCGAACACAAACGTGGTAATCACGGCCGCAAAGGCGCTATTGGCCCAATCATATAAGGCCCAGGAGACCAGGCCAGCTTTAGAGACGGGGGTTGAACGGGCACATTGTTCCATTATTTTTTTTTTAAATTTTTGTCAATTCGAGACTAATTCTGGTTCGGTTTTTATCCAGGAAAAGCCTGTTTGCTTTCCAACTCTTCAAGGTGTTGCTTGCCATAGATAGAGAGCCATTTGAGCAGGTCTTCCCGCCGAATAAGCCCGCGGATCCTATCCCTTTCAACCACGGGCAGTTGATTTACATTGCGATGGGCCAAGGTGAAGAGGGCCTCTGCTGCATCTTTCTCCGGTGAGATTAAGGCGATTTCGCTCGCTGGCGTCATAATGTCACGAATAGTAGTGCTTGTCCAAACTTCCCGGCTAATCTTGCGGACGTCTGGAAGGCAGACCATACCGGCGAGACGGTTATTTTCCTCCACAGGAAAGGCGCGCTGATCGGTGCGCATCAGATGTTCGTCCACAAAAGTACTGACCTGCATCTCGGGGGTTACCTTGATAAAATCGGTTTGCATAATTTGAGATACTGGAACATCTTCTAGAACTTCCCGTACTAGCAATTGCCGGTAGCTGACAAGGGCAGCATTATTTAAGAACCAACCAATGAAGGCCAGCCACAACCCACCCACGAGACCGGTTCCAAAGAAAGGGACCTGAAAGCCCAACATCATGGCAAAGCCAGCGATAATGAGCATCCAAGCAAAGGCCTGTCCAGCCCCGGAAGCCCAACGGGTCGCCTGCCGAAGGTTGCCGGTGATTCCCCACATGATTGCCCGCAGGACCCGGCCCCCGTCTAAGGGAAATCCGGGGACTAAATTAAAAAGTCCTAGAATAATGTTGACTGGACCTAACCATAGCAACAATGTCGATAGGGGACTTAACGCTGCAAAAAGTTCCGCAGGATTTTCTGGTTCGACTTCCAGGGGGCCTGCAGTGAGTCCAGCTAGGAAGAGAAATATCAAACCTAGAAGGAGACTGGTAATGGGGCCGGCAATGGCCATCCAAAGTTCAGCGCGCCAGGCCCCAGGTTCTTTTTCCAGCTGTGCGATGCCGCCAAAGATAAAAAGGGTAATACGTTTGATTTCAACACCATAGGCGCGGCCTACGAGGGCATGGGAAAGTTCGTGGGTAAAAACTGAGGCGAGAAAAAGTATAGCTGCTGCAACAGCGGTCCCCCAGGTCACCCCTGGGGTCCAATCCGGATGCCAGCGGGGGAACACGCCCATAGCCAGGCTAAAGGTGAGCAACAAGAATATAATCGAGAGGCTCCAATCAAGATAAATATTAATTCCAGCAATGCGGCCAATGCGAATTCCACTGGGCATTTTAAACCTCCTTTCTGATAGTGGATGTGTTGGAAGGGCATAGTTACACTCCCCCTTCTCTGAAATGTTGAAGTGCTCCTTGTGATTTACTTTTTAAACCTTCTATTAATAGCTTAGTTCATTACCGACTTGCTGGGAGCGAGTCGGGACACCCGAAGGATGCCCTCAGGGGACGCGCGAGGGAAAGCGCGCATCAAGAAGGGAATATTTTCCTGCAAGTTGGAGGTATTCCTTAGCCCGGCGGGTCCATTTAGACTGCTGTCGGACCGCAGAGTCTTTTAGATGCCAGATGGCCAATTTGGCCCGGAGGGAGGCCCGGTAGCTCTTATAGAAGCGGATCAATTCTTCGGCAGGGTAGTCGTGGGTTACGTGTTGATAAGTATTAAAAACAATATCGCCCACAAAGCCGGCTCCGGCATGTTCGCATTCGATGGCCAAAAAACTGAGTTCGTCCACCGGGTCCAGAAGACGGAATTCCCGCTTGAATTCCAAGCAATCAATAAAGACTGGCTCGGGGGTGAGACAAATATGTTCTGGCCGGAGGTCGCCATGGGCCTCGATGATTTTTTTCTGATTAACCCGCTGGTCGAACAGCTCAGGAGCTTGTTCTAAAAGTTGGAGTTGCGCCTGGGTAATGGTCCTAACTTGATCCAAGGCTAGCTTGAAGTCGGGATGGGATAATGCCTCTTGGTTGGCTTTGATATCCCGTTTGAAGCGCTGCCGATATTGCCAGGGAGTGATGGGTATGGGGTCGGCATGGCGGTAGAAGTTCGCCAGTTTCTGGGTAAATCTGCGGATGTCCCTTTCTTGGACGGTCTGTTTTTGGAGTGCATTATCGAGCATACGATCTGCGGGCAGGCGACGCATCTGAACCAACCAGTCTACGGGAAAGCTGTCTTTTCCTAACTGTAGGTTTCCTTGGGCATCCACAGTAAGGGGGATAATGCCAAGATAGACATCACCAGCTAGGCGGCGGTTTAATCGAATTTCCTCTAGGCAGTCCCGATGGCGGGCAGCAACGGTGCTGAAATCGAGAAACTCGTAACAGACCGGTTTTTTGAGCTTATAGACCCGATGGGGAGTGATGAAGACCCAGGACATGTGGGTCTCCACCACCTCTACGCGGAGCGGCTGCTCCGGATAGTTTTCCGGTTGTCTTAAAAAGGCAACCTTGGCCTCAATATCCACGGTTAGGGCTCTCTCCCGGATGCTTTGATCAGACATAAAATAGTTGAAAATCGCCTAATTTTTAAAATAAAAGAAATAGGTCTTGCTTGATTAGAGGCCCGGTAGAGATTAATAGGGGGGCAGAAACAAGCACTATTTGAAGGTTTCGACCTCGGCTAACGCTGGCATCCTAGTCCCGTTCCAGCAGCTTTTTTAGCTCACTAAGAGGACGTGTGTTCAGCACATCTTCGGGCTCTAACCATCCTCGGCGCGCTTGGCCAATACCCAACCGCATATAATCCAAGTGGGTGATGCTGTGAGCATCGGTGGAGATAACGACTTTCAGCCCTAGGTCTTTTGCTGTCTTGCAGTGAATATCGGTGAGATCAAGGCGGGCAGGTTGGGCATTGACCTCTAAGAAACAACCGCGCTCCTTGGCTCCCATCATAATTCTTTCTAGATCAATGGGGTAAGGTTCGCGTTCATTGATAAGTCGGCCAGAAGGATGAGCCAGGATATTAAAATAAGGGTTATCCATAGCTCGCAGGATACGTTCTGTTTGTTTCTTACGGGATAAACCCAATGGGTAATGGATTGCACAGACCGTCAGGTCAAGTTCCTTGAGGATGGCATCGGGAAGATCAAGGGAGCCATCTTCCAGAATGTCTAACTCAATGGATTTTAATAGGACAATGCCGTCAAGTTTTTCATTGAGACGATCAACTTCTTTAATGTGGCGCGCGAGCTGCTTCTCATTCAAACCATGGGCTACAGAGACGCGCTTGGAGTGATCAGTAATGGCTAGGTACTCATAGCCGCGCTCGGCAGCAGCCTGGGCCATCTCTTCTAGACTGTTACTGCCATCCGTGGCTTTAGTATGACTATGGAGATCGCCACGAATATCCTCTAGGGTAATGAGCCGAGGCAAGGTGCCTTGTAATGCGGCCTCGATTTCTCCCCGATCCTCACGCAGCTCTGGTTCAATATAGGGAAGACCCACTTGCTCAAATATTTCTTGTTCGGTTTTTCCCCCCACCCGCTGCTCTCCTTTGAATACGCCATATTCGTTGATTTTTAGATTTTTTTTGATGCCTATCTGACGTACGGCGATGTTATGGGCCTGGGAGCCAGTGAAATAGTGCAGGGCGGCACCATAACTAACTTGAGGGACCAGCCGCAGGTCGACCTGGATTCCTGTGCGCAGGATGACGGTGGCCCGGGTCTCCCCCTGGGAAAGTACCTTTTTTATTTCCTCATAGTTTACAAAGCCTTCCATAACAGGAGAACCCTGCTTGCAGGTGATCAGGATATCCAGATCCCCCACTGTTTCTTTCCTGCGTCGGTAACTGCCGGCAACTTCAACATCCTTGCCCCCTTCAATGGTTGCGAGATAGGCAAGTAGCGGCTTGACAATGGACTCGGCTTGCAGCAAGGAGAAGCGCTTTTCACTGTTTTCAATGCGCTCGATCCCTGTTTTGATTAACTCTTCTGTTTTCTTGCCAAACCCTTCTAGCTCCCGGACCTTGCCCATCCGTACTACCCGTTTTAGATCCTCTAGGCTGTCGACCTGGAGCTCTCGATGCAGGGCAGCGATCCGCTTGGCGCCAAGGCCAGGGATAGCCATGAGCTTGCTGAGGGCCTCAGGGGTGCGCTGCTCGACCTCCTCTAGGAGGGGCAATCGGCCTGTGTCTGCAATGGTCTGAATCTTATCTGCCAGATCGGGGCCAATATGGGGCAGCTCAGTCAGATCCTTTCCTTCTTTAAGGAGGGTAGGAATGTTTTGAGAAAGTCCTCCTACGGTGCGGGCCCCATTGCGGTAAGCGCGCACCCGGAAGGGATTGGCGCCTTCGATTTCAAGCAGATCTGCTAATTTGTTAAAAATTTCAGCAATGTCAGTATTGGGTATGGCCATGAAAGCAGGTCTTGGTAGCAAGCTAAGAAGAGGCTTTTTATTGCTGGGGGAGTAGGGATATTACCGGTCTCCTCTTTTGAAGATAGCAGATCTCAAATTTGGTTACCTAATGGGTGTTGAGCCAAAAGAGTCTCCCCAGAGGACGACAGAGGAGGGCATGCCGGTATCCCCGGTTCAAGTAGAGATTACGGAAGAAGTGGATGACGCTACCAAGGAGCCTGCCACTGCTGAAGGGTTAACCACAAAAGAGGGTGCTCCGGTTTCTCCGATGCAGGTTGAGACCACTAAAGAAATAGAACCCAAGGAAGTAGAGCCCTGAGAGAGTGAGGAAAATTCAGATCAATCAGCACCGTATTTTCTTATAATTGGCTTTGAACTATCTTTTATAAATAAGTACCTCAGTGAAAGTTTTGAAGTATTCCTGGAGCGAGCCGGTGGCGTGGGGACAGGGAAGTCCCCGCACCGATTCGCCGGGAGCGAATCGGGACATCCGGAGGAGGCCCCTCAGGGGGCGCGCCAGGGAGGGCGCGCCTCATACCAATTTCATGTAATTTTGCACTGTATAGATCTAATGTAAACAAACACTTACAACCTTAATAAATTGCATTCTTTCTTAATAAATTGCATTCTTTTGTTAAATTGGTATCAAACCCTTTTTTCAGGGAGGAAAAACGGGGTTGCGGAATGCCACCGGCTCGCTCCTAAAATACCTCATATTTTATTCATAGGTACTTAAACAAACTCTTATGTTTGAATTTTTAGGAGAAGCATCAATGAAACCACATCTTGTTGCAGCGGGTGTTTTAGTTGCCCTAGTAGGGACCATTGCTCAGGCGGAAGAACGTGAGGACTTGGCTGGATCAGGTGGTACCCAAATGGAGGAACGCGACGGTCGCGGCGGCATGATGGGCGGCCAGAGAGAAGGCGGTGGTCGCGGCGGCATGATGGGCGGCCAGAGAGAAGGCGGTGGTCGCGGCGGCATGATGGGCGGCCAGAGAGAAGGCGGTGGTCGCGGCGGCATGATGGGCGGCCAGAGAGAAGGTGGTGGTCGTGGCGGTATGATGGGTGGCCAAGGTCAAAGTGAAAGTGAAAGCGGGGGTCATAGCGATTTACTAGAGAAAGAAAAAGACTAATCATACCCACCCCCACGTAGTCTCAAGTGGGCAGTAGTGTACTTTGAAGGTTAACTGGAGCCGGCAGGTCGCGCCGGCTCCTCCTCTTTTGGTATCCTGAAAAAAAGCCGACGGAGATACGAGGTTAGAGGGCGGCTAAGAGTTCCTGGCACGCCTTTTCACAGGCGCTGCAAGATGTGGCACACAGTTGACAATGTTTATGCTTTCCAGCATGGTTCTCGCACTCCTTCGCGCAAATATTGCAAGCGGCGACACAGGCTTCTAACTGCGGGCGCAACAGCCCATAGTCTGTTTCGGTTTGTCGGGCCACGACTTGTCCAGTCGTTTCGCAAATAGCAGCGCAATCAAGACATATCCGAATGCAGCGTTGGAGGTCGGCTACCTCTTGTTCAGCTAAACAGGCATCGGCACAAAGAGTGCAAGCCTCCGAGCAGGCGTAGCAAGCCTTAACGCAGGCGGTTACTTTCTCTATATTAGAAAGGGATCGAGGGTGAGCTTGCAAAAAATCATTAACATTCATTATTTCTCTCCTAGATAGGGCATAGAGTACTGAGCACCTATCCTAGTGAAGTGCTTAGAGGGGAGGGTTTACAATAAGGGTTATCCCTAATTTCCAGTACAAAGAAATTGTTGCGCTCGTCTTAATTCGTTATTTATATTGATTATCCAAGCTAAGATCTACTGAATCTCTATAGATTCGGGATTGTGAAAAGTGCGTGAGAGATGAGGTTTAAGGTAAAATTATACTCTTTAAGAGTGCTTCACTATGGAATCGTTTACTGTAGTAAAAGGTGTGGTGGTCCCCTTCAATCGGGCCAATGTCGATACCGATGCGATTATTCCAAAGCAATTTCTAAAGTCGATCAAACGCACTGGGTTTGGTCCCAACCTGTTCGATGAATGGCGTTATTTAGATCATGGAGAACCTGGAAAGGACTGTCGCAACCGGCCTATCAATCCGGAATTCGTCCTTAATCAGCCTCGTTATCAGGAAGCAAGTATTTTGCTTGCAAGAAATAATTTTGGTTGTGGATCAAGCCGGGAACATGCCGTCTGGGCATTGGTGGATTATGGCTTTCGAGTCGTGATTGCCCCAAGTTTTGCGGATATTTTCCATAACAATGCGTTTAAAAATGGTCTCCTGCCGATTACCCTAGATGAGGGGGTTGTGGATGATCTGTTTAATCAGGTCGAAGCCACCCCGGGTTACCGCCTACGAGTCGATTTACCCGCCCAGGAAGTGACCACCCCTGAAGGGAAGGTGATTTCCTTTGCTATTGATGAATTCCGCAAGCATTGTCTTATCGAAGGGTTGGACGAGATTGGTTTGACCTTGCAGTATGTGGATGAGATTCGTGCTTATGAAGAGCGGCGGCGGGTAGAAGCACCATGGTTATTTGAAGAGAAAAGATTTTAAATGAGAAAAAAAGTAGCCATTTTAGCTGGCGATGGGATTGGCCCCGAGATCACCGCCGAAGCGGTCAAAGTATTGACAGCACTGCAGGAGCACTGGGGACTAGATTGGGTTATGGAGTCGGGTCTGATCGGTGGTGCCGCCTATGACGCCACCGGGACCCCTCTGCCTGATGATACCCTTGCTCTGGCCCAGGATTCGGATGCGATCTTGCTGGGAGCGGTGGGGGGGCCAAAGTGGGAAACTTTAGATATCAGTATACGCCCTGAAAAGGGGTTACTCGGTATTCGTTCTGCGCTTCAGCTTTTTGCTAATCTGCGTCCCGCTATCCTTTATCCGCAGCTGGTTGGGGCCTCCACCCTTAAGCCGGAAGTGGTGTCAGGGTTGGATATAATGATAGTGCGGGAATTGACCGGTGGAATCTATTTTGGGCAACCCCGGGGGGTGCAACGCCTTGAAAATGGCGAGCGGGAGGGATTTAATACCTTGGTTTACAAAGAATCGGAAATCCGTCGCATTGCCCAGGTCGCCTTTACTATCGCTATGAAACGGGGGCGTCGGGTTTGCTCCGTAGACAAAGCCAATGTGCTTGAATCTACCGAGCTGTGGCGTGAGGTGGTGAATGAGGTGGCTAAAGAGTTCCCTGAGGTGGAGCTGAGCCATATGTATGTGGACAATGCTGCCATGCAGCTCGTTCGGGCCCCCAAACAATTTGATGTCCTGGTGACCACGAATATGTTTGGGGATATTCTGTCAGATTGCGCCGCAATGTTGACGGGATCAATTGGGATGTTGCCTTCCGCCTCCCTGGATCAGAGCGGGAAGGGAATGTATGAGCCCATCCACGGCTCCGCGCCGGATATCGCCGGTCAAGGGATCGCCAATCCCCTGGCGACTATTCTCTCTGTGGCGATGATGTTGCGCTATTCTCTCAATGAGTCCGCCCCTGCCACATGCCTCGAAAAGGCTGTGGGTACCGTGCTAGACCGCGGGTTGCGAACCCCCGATATTTATTCTCCAGGAATGAGCCAGGTGAGCACCGGGGCTATGGGGGATGCTGTCGTGGAAGCCTTAATTAACACGCCTGATTAATTTTAATGTGGAGTATTAACATTAACCTAAAAACGGAGTTTGTATGAGTAGAACATTTGATGTGGCAGTCGTCGGGGCAACTGGAGCTGTGGGACAGGCCATGATGGAGATCCTGGATCAGCGGGATTTTCCCATCCGTACGCTTTACCCTTTGGCGAGCGAGCGCTCTGCGGGTGAAGAGTTGTCATTTGGCCGGAAAAAAGTGGTCGTGGAGAATCTGGCTGACTTTGACTTTTCTAAGGTTCAGATTGGCTTGTTTTCTGCGGGTGCTAAAGTCTCAGCCGAGTATGCTCCTAAAGCTGCTGCTGCAGGTTGCGTTGTGGTGGATAACACCTCTCAGTTTCGCTATGACGACGAGATTCCCTTAGTGGTCCCCGAGGTTAATCCTCAGGCCATTGAAGGTTATAAGGACCATGGAATTATTGCCAATCCCAATTGTTCGACTATCCAAATGGTGGTGGCTCTAAAGCCTATTTATGATGCGGTGGGTATTGAACGCATTAATGTGGCCACCTACCAAGCGGTTTCTGGCACTGGCAAAGAAGCCATTGAGGAGTTGGCACAGCAAACTTCCGCATTACTGAATGGGCGCCCCATTTCGCCAAAAGCTTATCCCAAGCAAATAGCCTTTAATGTATTGCCCCACATCGACGCATTTCAGGACAACGGTTATACCCGGGAAGAGATGAAAATGATGTGGGAGACACAAAAAATCCTTGATAATAAGTCAATTTTGCTGAATCCAACTGCAGTGCGGGTACCCGTTTTTTATGGCCATTCCGAAGCCGTGCACTTGGAGACCCGGACCAAAATTACAGCGCCCGAGGTTAAATCTCTGTTGCAGAAAGCACCGGGTATTGTAGTTTTTGATGAGCACAAAAATGGAGGGTATCCCACTGCGGTCACCGAGGCTTCGGGCAAGGATCCTGTCTTTGTGGGACGCATTCGGGAAGATATTTCCCACCCCAGGGGTATAGACCTGTGGATTGTGGCCGATAACGTCCGCAAGGGCGCGGCGTTAAATAGCATCCAAATCGCGGAATTGCTAATTAAAGATTACCTATAACCCTTTGTAATAAAAACGCTTGGCCTAAGTCAATTAGGTCCTGATGCGATCGCCGCGCGGTTCTAGATCGGAGCTCTGGATTGTAGATGGGGAGCAAGTGAATGGTGCGGAAGACGATCGTCAGCGTATCGGTAGCGGGGTTGTTAGCGGCCTCTTCACCCTGGGAGGCTTATTCTCTGGGGTTAGGGGGAATCGAGCTGAAATCAGGGCTTAATCAGCGGTTTAGAGCAGAGATTGCGCTGCATGCGGTGCGGGATACATCCTTAGAGGATATTAATGTAAAACTGGCGTCCAGTGAAGATTTTTTTCGGGCAGGACTCGATCGTGCTTTGGTGCTGAGCACGCTCCGTTTTCGCCCGTTACGTAAAGAGACGGGGGATATTGTTGTTGAAGTGACTTCGCAGGGTCCTATTCGCGAGCCCTTTCTTAATTTCTTGCTCGCTGTGGCTTGGCCGCAGGGCCAGCTACTGCGGGAATACACCGTGCTCTTGGATCCTCCCTTCCTGCTAGAGCCAGGGCCTTCTATTGCCAGCTCCGCTGCCAGTGGCCAGACTCCAGAAGAGGCGGCTGTACCGCAGAAGGCAGCTCCCCCCCTAATGGCCCAGACCTCAGAGCCAAATGCTGAGCCCGTCAGAGCTTCTTCAACGGCTGAGGCGGGTTTTTCTACCTATGGGCCTACTCAGTCAGCTGAGACATTGTGGCCCATTGCGCAACAGGTGCGGCCCAGTTCCTCCCTTACCCCTCAACAGATGATGCTGGCCCTGCAGCGGGCTAACCCGGATGCTTTCCTGCAAAATAATATCAATGGCTTGAAAGTCGGTCAGGTGCTCAAAGTACCGATAGAGGAGGAAGTGCTAGAGTTCACCCCCGCAGAGGCAGTAAATCAAGTACAACAGCAAAATGAAGTCTGGGCAACGCTTTTGGAGAAAGAGGCAGCACTAGAAAGCGAGCTTCAAGCCTCCGAGGCAGCAGGTCCTAAAGAGAGGGATGCCCAGGGGAGTATGTCAGAGGGTGAAGTCAAGATTTTAGCTACCTCGGCATCTCCTTTTCAGCTCCAGGAGGGAGTGCCGAAGGCCCAAGAAGGCGGTGAGATTGCCCATTTGCAGACACAGTTGGCTTTAGCCCAGGAAACTCTTGAGACTCGGACCCAGGAAAACGAAGGGCTGCAAGTTCGTCTCCAGGAATTGGAAGCCCAGGTGAAAACCCTGCAGCAACTGTTAGCGGCGAAGGATGCTCAGCTAGCAGAGTTGGAGGAAACCCCAGAAGAGATGATCCAGGAAGCGCAAAGCTTAGCGGTACAAGGAGGGGAGCTTGAGTTGATTGATGCCTTGACCCTTTCGGCTGAGGAATTAGAGAATTCAGCCTCGCCTTCTTCTGGGGATGTAGCATCTCCCCCCTCTGGGGGAGAACTTCCCGAGACAGCGCCTGTTGTTTCTTCTGATTCTCTTGATTCTCTATCGGCCCGGGAAGTCGTAGCCAACCAAGCGCCTCAGGAGGCCAAGCTTGCCGGGGAAGTCCTTTCTGAGGAAAAGGAAAGCAAGCTCGAGGGTGTCTTCAGCACCTGGATGAATCTGAAAAATCTCCTTTTGCTCGGTGGCAGCAGCGTGCTGCTCTTGGCCTTAGCTGTTTTGCGCTTGCGCAAACGCAAAACCACTGAAGAGCCGACCCCTGCCATGGCTGGCCAAGAAATGGAGGAGGATGAGCCTGTCCAAGTCTTTGCTGAAAAAATGGAACAAGTATCTCCATTAGAGCAGGAAGCGGTCGATAGAGATGATGTCCCGGCTTCTCCAGCTTCGGCACCGATAGAGAATCACGAGGCTATGGCCGAGGCTGATGGGTACCTTGCTTCCGGGCGCCATCACAAGGCAGCAAAGGTGCTCAAGGAGGCTTTAATTGAGGAGCCCCATCGCCAGGATCTAAAGCTAAAACTGGCCGAAGTTTACCATGCGGCGGGTAATGGGAACGCCTTTGCCGCGTTAGTTGAGGAATGGGCCCCGAGCCAAGATAAAGACGATCCCCTGTGGGCTGATTTGATGGCAATGGGAAGGGATTTGAATCCTAGCCATCCTCTCTTTGCAAGCTCACCACAGGATAATGAAGAAAATTTAGAAATTACCTATCACGAGGTCTTGGAAATAACTTCCGATGAGGATTCATCTGAGAATTCATCGGACCTAAGCCCCTGGTCTCTTACCTCTGATGAAGATACGACAGCATTATTTTCTCCCTCTGAGGAAAAGACACCAGAGGTGCAGCTCTCTCAAGCCGGGGATGAGACATCTTACCTAGAGGATGTAGGCCTGGAATTTGATCTAGGAGGGATGACATTAGCCGAGCCTAATACCTTAGCCGATGGAACGGCGGATAGGTCTGTGGAAGCTGAGGGGGAAGAGGGCGGAATAGAGTTCACGCTTGAGGACTCTTTCTCCCCGCTTGGGATAGAAGAGAACTTAGGAGAGTCGCTGGAAGCCTTGTCCCCTAATTTCCCCGAATTTGAGTCCCCGGAAAACGCCCCTGAATCACTGGTGCAAGGAATCGACACTGGCGATAAGGAGTCCCCCTCCTTGGAAGCGGATGATTTTACCCCTGTAGCTCCCTTAGGGGATGACAGTCGGGAGGAGAGTGAGGAGTTTTCCCCCGGAAAGACGCTGATGGAGGATCTTGACGAGATGGAAATCAAGTTGGATTTGGCACGAGCCTATATGGACATGGGGGATGCTGACGGGGCTCGTAGTATCCTAGAAGAAGTTGTAGTCGCTGGCAATGAACAGCAGCGGAATACAGGCCAGGAACTACTTACTGAGCTCGCGAAAGCTTCTTAAACGAGTTTAAAACGGATAGGGAAGTCCCCACACTGATTTGCCGGGAGTAAATCGGTACATCCAGAGGGTACCCTCAGGGAGCGCGCCAGGGAGGGCGCGCATCAAACCCTTTTTCAGGGAGGAAAAACAGGCTTGCGGAACATCACCGACTCACTCCTAAAATACTTCATAATTCTCAATCTATCTTTCCATAAAGAATTTTTTACCCGGCGAGTTTTGATAACAAGGAGTATTGTTGTGGTCGCCATTCTCCTTGCTTGATATTAGACAATACCTGAAGCGAGAAGGTACTCTATGGAATTTCAGGCCTTGAGGGCTTTCCCTTCCCTATTTAAATTTGATGAGAATTGCGTTTGGTGTCGAGTATGAAGGATCCAACTTTTGCGGCTGGCAGTCGCAAAGGGGGGCGCCTACGGTTCAGGCCACCTTGGAAGAGGCTATTGCC
Source organism: Nitrosococcus wardiae (assembly GCF_004421105.1). Taxonomy (NCBI): domain Bacteria; kingdom Pseudomonadati; phylum Pseudomonadota; class Gammaproteobacteria; order Chromatiales; family Chromatiaceae; genus Nitrosococcus; species Nitrosococcus wardiae. Next base: position 2,919,866 of record NZ_CP038033.1, on the reverse strand, counting down.
AGAGTGGCCGATGAGCCGGTCACTGTCATCACAGCAGGACGCACCGATGCAGGGGTGCATGCCACGGCACAGGTCGTTCATTTTGATACCAAGGCTTCCCGTTTAGAGCATAACTGGATTTTTGGATGCAATGTAAACCTACCACCGGAGGTGGTGGTATTATGGGCCCAGCCTGTGGGTGAGACTTTTCATGCCCGGTTTTCGGCGGTAGCACGACACTATCGATATGTTATCCTTAATCGCAGGGTACGGTCGGCTATCGCGAATCGCCGCGTAACATGGTATTGTCATCCATTATCTGTCTCGAGGATGAGGGAAGCGGGTGCCTATCTGATTGGTGAGCATGACTTCTCCTCCTTTCGGGCCAAGGCTTGCCAGGCTAAGAGCCCAGTCAGGAACGTATACCGCCTGGAGGTGAGGCGGCAAGAGGATTTTATCGTGATCGATATCTCGGCCAATGCTTTTCTGCACCATATGGTGCGTAATATCGTTGGGGCGTTGATGGCCGTAGGGAGGGGGGAACAGCCGCCCCATTGGGTGGAGGAGGTTTTACAGGCCCGCTGCCGTGCTTTGGGAAGTGTCACTGCCCGGCCTGATGGTTTGTACTTGGTGGGCGTGGATTACCCCGATCATTTCAACCTTCCTAGGTTTTCACGTCCCATTACGGTTTGGTAACCTTTTAGATTTTGGTGGGGATGCGTACACGGGTAAAATTTTGTGGCATTACGCGTAGAGAGGATGCTATCCATGCCACTCGCTTAGGTGCGGATGCCATTGGCTTAGTTTTTTATCCCCACAGTCCACGGGCGGTTAGTCCACAGCAGGCTTGCCAAATTGTGCGGGAATTGCCACCTTTTGTGACGGTGGTCGGGTTGTTTGTGAACGCTGCTGCTGATTATCTTCACCAGGTATTAGCTAGGGTGCCGATCGATATCCTCCAGTTCCATGGGGAGGAGTCTCCTGAAGAATGCAGTCGTTATGGCCGGCCCTATGTGAAGGCCATTCGGATGGCGGAGGGAGTGGATCTCTTGGGGCTGGAGCGGGTCTATGGGAGTGCTGCAGCCTTGTTATTGGATACCTATCAGGTAGGGGTGGCCGGGGGGACGGGGCAGGTCTTTGATTGGAGCCGCGTTCCTGAGGGCCTTTCCAAGGGGATTATCTTAGCCGGGGGCTTAACTCCCGAAAATGTTGCCCAGGCGGTGATGAAGGTACGGCCCTATGCTGTGGATGTCAGTGGCGGAGTCGAACAAACTAAAGGCGTGAAAGATGCCGCCAAAATGGCGGCCTTTATGCGAGGTGTATACAGTGTCAATTGAAGCCCAGGCTTTAGCGGCCGGCAGAAATTATGACCAAATGCCTGATGAAAAAGGTCATTTTGGTCCCTATGGTGGTCGTTTTGTGGCAGAAACCTTGATGGGGCCCATTGAAGAGCTCCGTCAAGCCTATGAACGTTACCGTAATGATCCGGACTTTCAGGCTGAATTGGAAGCTGATCTCGCTCATTATGTGGGGCGGCCGACACCACTGTATTTTGCCAAGCGTTGGAGTGAGCAGTTGGGAGGTGCCCGCATCTTTCTGAAGCGAGAGGACCTTAATCATACCGGGGCCCACAAGATCAATAATACTGTGGGGCAGGCCCTATTGGCTCGGCGGATGGGAAAAACCCGCTTGATTGCTGAAACGGGAGCAGGACAACATGGAGTCGCTACGGCTACAGTAGCCGCCCGTTTTGGGTTGGAATGTGTGATCTATATGGGGGCCGAGGATATGGAACGGCAAGCCCCCAATGTTTACCGAATGCGCCTATTGGGGGCGGAGGTGGTGCCCGTGACCTCGGGCTCTCAGACCTTAAAGGATGCCCTCAATGAGGCCATGCGCGATTGGGTCACTCATGTGGATAACACCTTTTATGTTATTGGGACGGTGGCGGGTCCTCATCCCTACCCCGCTATGGTACGGGATTTTCAGACCATTATTGGGCGCGAGGCCCGAGCCCAAATTCTGGAGCAGACGGGGGCCCTTCCCCATGCTTTAGTCGCTTGCGTGGGGGGAGGTTCCAACGCGATTGGTTTATTCCATCCTTTTCTCAAAGATGAGCAGGTTGCCCTCTATGGGGTTGAGGCGGCAGGATTAGGATTGGAGACCGGCCAGCATGCTGCTCCCCTCTGTGCTGGCAAGCCGGGTGTTCTTCATGGTAATCGGACTTATCTGATGGAAGATAAGCATGGTCAGATTTTAGATACCCACTCCCTGTCGGCCGGCCTTGATTATCCCGGGGTAGGTCCCGAGCATGCGTGGTTAAGGGATGTGGGGCGGGCCACTTATGTGGCCATCGGAGACGAGGAAGCCTTGGCGGCATTCCGTGCCCTGACCCGAATTGAAGGTATTATTCCTGCTTTGGAGAGTTGCCATGCTTTGGCTTACGCCATGCAATTGGCGCCGACTCTGACCCAGGACCAGGGGATTATCGTGAACCTTTCAGGGCGAGGGGATAAGGATATCAATACAGTTGCCCGGATTGAGGGGATCTCACTGTGAGCCGGATTGCTGAGTGTTTTGCTGCTCTTCAAGAGCAGGGGAGAAAAGCGCTGATTCCTTATATTACTGCCGGTGATCCCAACCCCCAAGTCACGGTCCCTTTAATGCATGCCATGGTGACGGCTGGAGCTGATATCCTGGAACTAGGGGTTCCTTTTTCCGATCCGATGGCCGATGGCCCGGTGATTCAAAAGGCCTGTGAACGTGCTTTGGCTTCGGGGACCTCCTTGGAGGATGTCTTAGCCATGGTAGCTGAGTTTCGTCAAAGGGATCAGGATACTCCGGTGGTGCTGATGGGTTACCTTAATCCTATTGAAATCATGGGCTACCAAACTTTTGCCCAACAAGCGGCTGCCCAAGGAGTTGATGGGGTTCTGACGGTGGATATGCCACCGGAGGAGGCCGAACCGTTGGTTATGGCTTGTCAGGAGCAAGGACTAGACCGGATTTTTTTGTTGGCGCCCACTAGCTCCTCTGAGCGTATGAAACAAATTTGCGCTTTGGGCAGTGGCTTTGTCTACTACGTCTCTTTAAAAGGGGTGACGGGGGCCCTTACCCTGGATGTGGATGATGTGGGTCAGCACGTGGCTATGATCCGGCGCCATACTTCCTTGCCGGTAGGGGTGGGATTTGGCATTCGGGATGCTGAATCGGCGTCCAAAATAGCAACTATCGCCGATGCTGTGGTGGTGGGCAGTACCCTGGTTAAGCGTATTGAGCAACACCAGGACAAACCTGAGGCGATTCCAGAGGAAATTGGCGCCCTATTGCGGGCGATGCGTGAAGCTATTGATGCCATTGAGGGCGCTTAACCGAAAATTATGAGTTGGCTTGGCAAACTTCTTCCCTCCAAAATCCGCACCGAAGGGCCTAAACGTAAATCAGTACCGGAAGGTTTGTGGACTAAGTGCAACGCCTGTGATGCGATTCTGTACCGTGTGGAATTGGAACGTAACATGGATGTGTGTCCTAAGTGTGGTGCCCACAAACGAATTAGTGCTCGCCGGCGCTTAAATGTCTTCCTTGATGAAGGATATCGAAAAGAAATTGGTGCTAATTTGCAGCCGGTGGATACCCTCAAATTTAAGGACAGCAAGAAGTACAAGGACCGATTATCACAAACCCAAAAGGCCGTTCAGGAAAGCGATTCCCTGGTGGTTATGGAAGGACAGATCAGGGAGCTGCCGGTAGTGGCTGCTGCCTTTGAATTTAGTTTTATGGGGGGGTCTATGGGGTCCGTGGTGGGGGAGCGCTTTGTTCGGGGCGTAGAAGCCGCCATTGAGCAACGGATACCGATGGTGTGTTTTTCCGCCAGTGGAGGTGCCCGGATGCAGGAAGGCTTATTCTCACTCATGCAAATGAGCAAGACCAGTGCTGCTCTTGCTCGCCTAAGCAAGCAAGGCCTTCCTTTTATTTCGGTGCTTACCGATCCCACGATGGGGGGCGTGAGTGCTAGTCTGGCCATGTTGGGAGATATTAATATTGCCGAACCGGGTGCTTTGATTGGTTTTGCTGGCCCCCGTGTGATTGAGCAGACTGTGCACCAGAAATTGCCGGAGGGCTTTCAACGGAGCGAGTTTTTGTTAGAACACGGTGCCATTGACATGATTGTCGATCGACGTGACCTCCCGGATCGCATAGCTAGGATGCTGGCTATACTGACTCACCGACCCTCTATCTAGGGTCTGTTAACCTCATTTTTCGGCCAGCAAGATAGAAGGAGTGATGTGTAGTGAGCCTATATGAAAGAGTGATAACGCCGTTGGCCGGAAAAATGGCCCCGGCCCTGGGGGTTGCGGTTGAAAAAGCGCCACTCAGCGTTGTTCGTCGCTCATTGAGTGTTAACAGGCCCTAGAGTGGCCCGCTTCTCCCGACTTCCAGATTGGCTGGCGTGGCAGGAAAGTGCCCACTGGCCCCGGATTGATCCCGGCCTAATACGAGCCAGTACCGTGCTCCGACGCATGGCACTCCACCAGCCGTCTTTCCCGGTAGTGACTGTGGCGGGCACTAATGGGAAGGGATCTACGGTGGCGATGCTAGAAGCCATCCTGTTAGCAGCCGGTTACCGGGTTGGGAGCTATACTTCCCCCCACCTATTGCGCTATAACGAGCGGATTAAAGTGCAGGGGGAAGCGGTGGAGGATGAGACCATTTGCCAGTCCTTTGCCCGCATCGATACCGCTCGCCAAGAGGTTTCCCTGACTTATTTTGAATTTGGCACTTTAGCAGCTATCGATATTTTTCATCAGAGGGAATTGGATATAGTCCTGTTAGAGGTTGGCTTGGGAGGGCGCCTGGATGCGGTGAATGCCTTGGATGCGGATGTGGCCGCCATTACCACGGTGGATATGGATCATGTCCACCTACTGGGGCATAATCGCGAGGCTATCGGATTTGAAAAAGCGGGTATTTTTCGCCCCCGTCGTCCTGCCGTTTGTGGTGATTTGGATCCTCCTGCAAGTGTCTCAGCCCATGCCAGGCGATTATCAACCCCACTTTATCAAATAGGCCGCGATTTTCATTACCAAATGAGCGATGGGAAGTGGCTCTGGCAAAGTAATGGGAGCCATTACGCGGATTTGCCTTGCCCAAGCCTTAAGGGAGTTTACCAGCATCAGAATGCGGCCACTGCGTTGATGGTGTTGAAGCTTTTAGGGGAGCGGCTGCCTGTTTCAGAGGCTGCGATCCGAGGCGGTTTGCATGCGGTTTGTCTGCCGGGGCGTTTCCAGTGCCTCCAAGGTCCGGTGGAACGGATTTTTGATGTGGCCCATAATCCCCAGGGAGCCCGCTGGTTGGCTCATTCTCTAGCCCAAAGGGCTAGCGATGGGCGGACCTATGGGGTCATAGGGATGCTGGCAGACAAGGATGTGGCAGGCGTGGTGGGCAGTTTGGAGGATGCCCTCGATGTTTGGTTCGTGGGCGGGCTTGAAGGTGAGCGGGGGCTATCGGGCAAGGCTTTGGCCGAGCAAATGGGCAATGTGACCCCCTTTGCCATTCATATTCATCAAACTGTAGCTGAGGCTTACCAGGCTGCTTTAGCGGTCGCCCAGCCAGGTGATCGGGTGCTCGTCTTGGGTTCCTTCCACACGGTGGAGGCGGTGATGCGGTTAGAGGGATTGGATTCTTCTTCTGATTCTGAGCTTTGCATCGACGCCTCAGCTTGAGGGAGCGCTTGTTAAGAAGGGGCTAACAGTTTTGTAAACTTTAAGTCCCACACTGGGTGTCCTTGCCGTTGGCCTCGGCGTTCAAATTTGGTTGAGGGTCTTTCGCCAGGACCCTGGGCAAAGCGGCCTTCACCGGCTAGGTTGCCAAAGCCAGGATGTTGGCTTAATACCCTCATCATCTGATCGGCATAATTTTGCCAATCAGTGGCGAGATGAATCCAGCCATTGGGCTTAAGCTTATGCCATAGGAGGTCCACAAATGGGGGTTGAATCAATCTTCGTTTGTGATGTCGCTTTTTGGGCCAGGGATCGGGAAAGAAGATCTGGACTCCCTGCAAAGATTGTTCTGGAAGGTGGTGTTGCAGGACTTTCCAGGCATCGTCACCAATAACCCGAATATTTTCCAACCCCTCTGCTTCAAGGCATAACAGCAGATGACCTACCCCTGGGCGATGGACCTCAATGCCTAGAAAATCCTTCTCGGGAGCGAGGCGGGCCTGCTGGATAAGGGAGTCCCCATTACCAAACCCGATTTCCAGAATTCGCTCTGCGTTCCGGTTGAAGATTGCTTCTAGCTCTAAGGGTTCCGTTCCCAGATCTATTCCATAATGAGGCCACAATTGCGCCAAGGCCTTTTTTTGAGCCGGGGTGATACGGCCTTCCCGGCGCACAAAGCTCTGTATTGAACGGCATTGAGAAATGTCCTCTGGCTGGGTTTTTGCTGAAGTAGGCATAACATTCAGAGAGAAAAGGGGGGTGCTGTAGGCTGGCGGTAGGGTCAACCGGCAGCACGGGTTTTGTAAGGTTCTTTATTGGCCTCCACCTGTTGGAGATCGCTCAGTTCGCCGATTTCCAGATAGGGGGAAGCTTCTATATCCGTTGCATTCATCATCTCGGCAACCCGTTGCAATGCTGAGATAATCATGTGCTGTTCCCAATCCTGCAAATTCTCAAATTGTTTAATGAAGCTGGCTTGAAGTGGCGCGGGGGACTTTCGGATCACTTCTTCACCCGTGGGGGTGAGTTGGGCGTATACCTTACGCTTGTCTGTTTCGCCCCGTTGGCGGTAGATCAGACCCCGTTTTTCTAAACGATCCAGAATGGTGGTGACCGTGGCTTGGCTCAGGCTGACCTCTTTGGCCAAGGTGCCAATGGCAACTTCGCCGATCCGTCGGATAGTTTGCATGATAAGAAGCTGAGGCGCTGTCAGCCCCGAAACCTTACTCAGTTTTTTGGAGTGAAGGTCCGTGGCCCGGATAATTCGCCGCAGTGCGATGAGGACTTCATTAGTATCTTTCATTACGACTATTGCCGCAGTTGGGTTAAAAATTTCATCGTTTAGAGAAGCTTAATTACTTATAACACTAAAGCATTTAATATCTTTTTGTTAGTATAAATTATACGTAATTAGAAAGTTAAGCTATTTTACAAATAAAAATATATTTAGTACACTAAGCTTTATAAATTGAAAGCAGGTTGGCCTGCGCATCAACTAGAGATTTGAGAGGTTCAATGAATGATCGTCAGAGACTATAACAAAGCCAAAGAAACGGACCGGCGGGTAGTGGCAACTCAGTGGGAGAGCGTACGGTTGTTGCTCAAGCACGATAATATGGGCTTCTCCTTTCATATCACTACCATTTATGAAGGTGCTGAGATTCCCATGCACTATCAGCACCATTTGGAGTCGGTCTACTGTCTTTCTGGCGAAGGGGAAATAGAGACCTTGGCTGATGGTAAAGTTTACCCCATCCGACCGGGGGTAATTTACATCCTCGACCAACATGACCGGCATATTTTGCGTGCTAAAACCGAAATGCAGATGGCCTGCGTATTCAATCCGCCACTGACCGGTAAAGAGGTACACGATTCCTCCGGCGCTTATCCCTTGGAAGCCGAGGCGATTACTGCCGACTAGGGGCTATCGAGGAAGGTTGGATGGCCTTCGACGATTTCAGCAATATTTCCAAACACTGATCACAGCAATGATTGATAATCGAGACATGAATGGGCATACGGTAGAAAAGATTGGCGGGACTTCCATGTCACGTTTCCAAGAAGCGCTAGATAATATCCTGGTTGGTCACCGCAAGGGCCAGGAACTCTATAACCGAATCTTCGTGGTGTCCGCCTACGGTGGCGTCACCGATATGTTGCTAGAGCATAAAAAGTCTGGTTCTCCGGGTGTTTATGGGCTCTACACAGGGGCTGAGTCGGACTGGGCCTGGGGCGACCTGCTGAATAAGGTTGGCGAGCGTATGTGCGAGATCAATACAGACATTTTCGAGGATGATCTTAACCGCCAAAAAGCCGACCAGTTTGTCAGAGAGCGTATTGAGGGTGTTCGCTCTTGCTTGATTGATTTGCACCGGCTGTGCTCTTATGGTCATTTCCAGTTGGATGAGCATTTGATCACGGTACGGGAGATGCTCGCCGCTATTGGTGAGGCCCATAGCGCTTTTAATACAGCGCTACGGTTACAGCAGCAGGGCATCAATGCTCACTTTATTGACCTTACCGGTTGGCGTGAACTAGACAATCTCACTTTAGATGAGCGTATCAAACAGGCCTTCAGCTCCATTGACCTGGAGCGGGAATTGCCTATCGTCACGGGCTACCCTCGATGCAAGGAAGGCACTATGCAAACTTATGACCGGGGCTATTCGGAGATTACCTTCTCCAAAGTTGCGGTGCTGACTGAGGCCCGGGAGGCCATTATCCATAAGGAATATCATCTCTCCAGCGCTGATCCCAAGGTGGTGGGCAGGGATAAGGTTGAGCCCATTGGTCGCACCAACTACGATGTGGCTGACCAACTCTCCAATCTAGGCATGGAAGCAATTCACCCTCGGGCCGCCAAGGGCCTTCGCCAGCGGGATATTCCGCTCAGAGTCAAAAATGCTTTTGAGCCAGAACATGCGGGTACCCTCATTGACGGCAATTATAAGAGCGATACCCCTTGTGTGGAAATTATTGCCGGTCGCAAAGGCGTTTTTGCCATTGAATTCTTTGAGCAGGACATGGTGGGAAGCTATGGCTATGATACCCAACTGCTTAATATCCTGGAGAAATTTAAACTCAAGATCTTGGCTAAGGATACCAATGCCAATACCATCACCCATTTTGTGGCGGGCTCATTGGAATTAATCAAACGCACGACCCAGGCGATGAAGGAGCGATTTCCTTCCGCCACGGTTTCGGTGTGCAAGGTGGCCTTTATCTCGGCCATCGGTTCTAACATGAATGTGCCTGGGCTGCTGTCCAATGCTGCCAGTGCTCTAGCCAAAGCGAGTATTAATATATTGGCGCTGCATCAATCCATGCGGCAGGTGGATATGCAGTTTGTGGTGGATGAAAAAGATTATGAATCGGCGATCATTTATCTCCATGAGCATCTTATCGAGCGCTGTTCTATGCCTGCTCCTGTTTCCCTTGGGGCTGCTTAGGAAGCATTGAGTTAGAACTTGCCTTGTTTAGGCTTGGAGTTACCCTCAGGTGAGCCGGTGGATAGTTTAGAGGTATTTAGCACCTGGATTAAAGTCCGGAGATTAACGGGTTTGACCAGGTGATTATCGAAGCCCGCTTCGCGGCTGCGTTGTCGATCGGCCTCTTGGCCCCAGCCGGTTAAGGCAATAAGTACTGGTCGTTCCTCCCTCGGCCATTGCTGCAGCCGCTTTGCCACCTCATAACCATTCATCCCCGGCATTCCCAGATCTAATAGAATGAGGGTGGGTCCATATTCCCGGACTGCCTCCAGGGTAGCTTCCCCATGATAAGCCGTGCGTACCTGATAGCCTAAATTCTGCAGCACTTCTGCCATGGAATCGGCGGCATCTACATTGTCGTCTACTACCAAGATCCGGTGTGCTAGGGGTTCCTCTCCCGTTTCCTTTGGCCAATTTTCCAAGGGTTGCTCGGTAGCTTCCTCTGAGGCTAGGGGGAGTCGTATCGTAAAAGTACTGCCCTGACCAAGACCCGGGCTCGCCGCTTCTGCCTGGCCGCCATGTAACTCTACCAGGCCTTTTACCAGCGGCAGACCAATCCCCAAGCCTCCTGATGCATATCCTCCTGAGCGCTCAGCCTGGACAAACATATCGAAGATTCGAGGGAGTAATTTCTGCTCGATGCCGATGCCATCATCTTGTACGGTAATTACCACTTGCTGGTTTTCACACCAGGCTGTGAGTTGAATGTGACCCCCTGGCGGGGTGTATTTGGCAGCATTGATAAGCAGGTTTGAAACTGCCTGCGCTAATCGGGTCAAATCCGCTTGGAGTAATATCGGCATTTCAGGCATCTCCACACGCAGGGTATGTTCGCCGGCTTTAATATGGGAGCGGCTGATCTCAAGGGCGCTTTTAATGATGGTGTCCAATGTCACTTGTTCTTTGCGGAGCTGGATTTTGCCCCGGGTAATGCGGGAGACATCCAGCAGATCCTCCACCAAATGTACCAAATGTTGGAGTTGCCGTTCGGAAATGGACACCGCTTTCTCGAGGGCCTCGGGATTATTGCCTACCTGCTTGAGAATTTGGAGGGAGGTGGCAATGGGGGCGAGGGGATTGCGAAGCTCATGGGCTAGAGTAGCGAGAAATTCATCCTTGCGCCGGTCGGTTTCTGTGAGCAGTTCCGCCTGTTGGCGCAATTGCTCTTGTTGGTGCTTGTATTCGGTAATGTCACGGGCGATCTTCGAGGCGCCGATGAGCCGGCCTTGGCTATCTTGGAGGGGGGAGATAGTGAGTGAAATGGTGGCTTCACTGCCGTCCTTGCGCAGGCGCACTGTCTCGTAGGGAGCAACTCGTTCACCGCGCTGGATGTGCTCCCGCATCTGGATTTCTTCTTCCTTGTGATGGGGGGGGATGAGGAGAGTGATCGGCCGGCCAATCACCTCTTCGGCTCTATAGCCGAAGAGGTGCTCGGCACCTTGATTCCAACTCTGAATGATGCCATTGAGATCCTGGCTGAAAATGGCATCGCTAGAGGATTCGACAATGGCCGATAGCTGCGCTGCACGTTCAGAGAGTTTTCTAGGCTCGGTGAGGTCAATAACGATAGCGGAGAACCCTAAGACATGGCCGTCAATGATATCGGGGATATATTGGGCGTGCACATAGCAAGATCCGATTTCATCATAGGGGAGTTCCTTGGTATAGACCACCACTTCACCCTTTAAGGCTCGTTGCACATGTTCTTCTATGGTAGCGAAGGCATTTTTCCCGAGTATTTCCCACATGTATCGGCCCTGGATGTCTTCCAGGGGCCGTTGAAATCGTTTCTCATAGCTGGAGCTGACGTATTGATAGCGCAGATTCCGATCTAAATAGGAGATCAGGACCGAAGCCGCATCGGTGACCCGCTGTAGCATCTCCTCGCTGCGACGGAGTGCTTCTTCAGCTTTCACTTGTTGGGTGATCTCTTGGCAAGTGCCAGCAACAAACCAGGGTGCACCCGTTGGATGGTAAAAGGTTTTCCCTCGGGCCAGGAGCCAGTGGGTGGAACCGTCCGGCCATCGGCAGCGGAACCGTACTTCCACCCTTTCCTTGACCTGCTCTGCCGCTTGAGCGGTGGCCAGCACTTTGTTTTGATCTTGGGGATGAATGAATTTAAGGGCTTCTTCCAGGTGGTGAATGGGTTGTTCCGTCGGGAGCCCAAAGAGTTGATAGAGGGTCTCATCCCACTCCATCCGATCACTTTGAAAATCCCAGCGAAAGACGCCTATTCCTGAGGCAGCAAAAGCAGTGCGATAGTCCTCACCCTGAAAAAAGGATTGACTCCAGCTCACTGAGCCCGTTTTAGTAGTATCGATCATATCATTGTGCCGTTATTCTATCTTTTTGGGTACTGCCTCTGAGACTACTTTGAATTCTAATATTAGCCTAAGGGGGAAATGGGTTCAGCAATGCGGATTATGCACACTTCCGACTGGCATCTAGGGCAATATTTTATGGGAAAGAGCCGAGAACAAGAACACCAGGCCTTTCTGGATTGGCTACTGGTGCAAATCAAAGAACAGGGGGTCGATGCTCTAATTGTGGCCGGAGATATTTTCGATACGGGTACGCCGCCTAGTTATGCCCGGGCCCTGTACAATAATTTTGTGGTCTCTTTGCAACCGACGGGTTGTCAGTTAGTGGTCATCGGTGGCAATCATGATTCCGTGGCTACCCTGCATGAATCCCGGCAGTTGTTGGCGTGCCTCAATGCCCAGGTCGTAGGGGGGATAGATGGGTCTTTGGCGCAGCAGGTGAGGGTCTTGAAGCGGCGTGATGGTCAGCCGGGAGCCGTGCTGTGCGCTGTTCCCTATCTCCGTCCGCGGGAAGTATTAACCAGTCAGGCTGGGGAAAGTGGACAAGACAAACGACAAGCCCTGCAGAGTGCCATCCAGGTCCATTATGACCGTCTTTATCAATTGGCTTGCGAACAGCGGGATAGCCAGGGAGAACAATTGCCCATTATTGCCACCGGGCACCTCACCACGGTAGGAGGGGAAATATCAGAATCGGTGCGGGAAATTTATATCGGGACTTTGGAGGCGTTTCCCGCTAGCGCCTTTCCCCCGGCCGATTATATTGCCCTAGGACATTTGCACCAAGCCCAAAGGGTGGGCCAACACGATCATATTCGTTATTCCGGTTCTCCTATTCCCCTTAGCTTTGATGAGGCGGCGAGCCCTAAACAGGTGCTTTTGGCGGATTTTGCCCAAGGTAGATTGCAACAAGTGGAACCGCTACCAGTGCCCCGCTTCCAACACCTGCAAATTCTGCAAGGGAGCTTGTCGGAGATTGAAGAACAGCTCAATGAACTCATGACTTCGGTGCCCCCCCAGGAAAGCCTATGGTTGGAAGTGGAGGTGGCGGGGGATGATTACCTCAGTGATCTGCAAAATCGGGTTCAGGCTTTGTGCGAGGGCAAGCCCGTTGATCTGCTCAGGGTGCGGCGCCAGCGCCGGGGGCGGCCGGCGGCCCTGAGACGAGAGGCCAAGGAGACTTTAACAGAGCTCACTATCGAGGAGGTTTTTGAGCGGCGGTTATCCTTGGAAGATTTTCAGGATGAAGCCCTGGTTGCTAACCTGAAAACTGCGTTCCAACAGATCGCAGCAGAACTAGCGCCCGGCCAGTCAGCTAGGGAAGACTCCCAGAAGTGGGGCCGCTTATGAAAATCCTGAGCCTGCGGTTGAAAAATATTAATTCTCTCAAAGGGGAGTGGAAAATCGATTTTACGGTACCGGAATTTGCCGCCAACGGCCTCTTTGCTATTACCGGACCGACGGGGGCAGGGAAATCTAGCCTGTTGGATGCTATTTGCTTGGCCCTCTATCATCAAACCCCCCGCCTTAAGGTATCAGGAGAGAGTAATGAACTGATGACCCGACATACGGGGGAAGCCCTCGCCGAAGTGGACTTTGAAGTCAAGGGGGAGGCCTATCGGGCTTTTTGGAGCCAGCGCCGGGCCCACTATAAACCGGAAGGCAAATTGCAATCTCCCCAAGTGGAATTGGCCAAAGCCGACGGGACCATCATTGCTGATAAAATCGGTGAAAAGCTTCATCTCATCAGCGAGCTTACGGGATTGGATTTTGGCCGTTTCACCAAATCCATGTTGCTCGCCCAGGGGGGCTTTGCCGCCTTTCTCAACGCTATTCCCAATGAGCGGGCGGAACTTTTGGAAGAACTCACCGGCACTGAGATCTATGGCGAAATTTCCCGCCGGGTTTATGAGCGTAAGCGCCAGGAGGAAGTGCGGTTTAATGTGCTAAAAGCAAAGATTGAGGGGGTGGAACTGTTGGACAAGGAAGCCCTCGCTACCCTAAGGCGGGAGCAACACACTCTCGAAGAGCAGGAAAAAACACTAAAGCAAGATTTGCAGCAATTGACGGAACAAAAACAATGGCTAGAGAAAATAGAAGAGGCAGAAACCCAACGGGTTCAAGCCCGGAGTCATTGGCAAGGAGTGCAGGAGAAGATCAAAGCCCAGCAAGGGGCATTGCAAAATTTGGAGCAGGCACTGCCGGCCCTGAAGCTAAGGCCTCACTATTTGGAAGTGCAAGCTAGCCAAAAAGCCTTGGCGGAAGCAGAGCATAATCGGGAAGTTGAACAACAAAAAGCGGCAAAAAAGGACAGAGCACTGGCTGCAATTAAACAATACGTCCAGCAACAACAGACCCGGTTTGCACAACAGCGAGAGGTATGGGAAAAAACGGAAAACTTGCTCAATGAACAGGTGGTGCCTCTGGATAATCAGATTGCAGATCTTTACCGGGAGAAAAATAAACTTCAACTGAGCATTAAAGAAACCTCGGACCGGCAAGCAGCCCTGGATGAACAAGCCCAAAAACTCCAGCAACAACAGGCCCACACCCAAAGGACTTTAAAAACGGCAACAGAATATTTGCAAGCCCACGCCTCACAGGAGAAATTGGGAGAACAGCTCCCCTTATGGCGGGAACAATTCGATCGCCGGCAGCAGTTGTTTCAACAACAGCAACAACTTCAAGCTGCCCTTGAAATTCAGCAAGAAGAAATTTTAAAAAGCGATGTCCGTATCCAACAACAGACCGAAGTGATAAACCAAGGAGAACAAGCCTTAAAAGCCCTAGAAGCTCAATACCAAAAAACCTTGGCGGATAAAAACGGTCTCTTAAACCACACTCCAGAAGCCCAATGGCGGGAGCGTCAGCAACAATTGATGGAGGCCGCCCCCCACCGTTTCAAGCTCACCACCCTTCACTCCCAATACCGGGAAAGACAAGAACGCCAAGGGCAACAGGCAGCCACCTTGGTTGAGAGTCAGCAGAAATTAAAAATCCAGCAAACGGCCTTGGAAGAAACACAACAGTGTTATTGCCGGGAACAACAAAGCCTCAATGATTTGCATCGCGTGTTGGAACTGGAACAACGCATTGTGAGCCTAGAGCAGCACCGGGACCAATTACAAGAAGGGGAAGCCTGTCCCCTATGCGGCTCCAAAGCACATCCGGCGGTGGCGGCCTATCAGCAGATCGATCTCTCTGTCACTCAACAGCGCCAGCAGCAACAGAAACAGCAATTGGAATCCCTGCGTGCCCAAGAGGAACAACAAAAAGCAGCCGTTATACAGTGGGAAAATGAATGTCGCCATTTGGAACAGGCTTTAAAGGAAGGTCATCAGGTACTGGAAAATCTACAGGGAGAATGGACGCAAACCACCGCCCCGTTGGGAGTCTCTTTGAGCCTCGACCATCCCCAGGACATTGCCCGGTGGTTAGCACAAAGGGAGCAGGAAGCGGCGCAGCTTAAGCAACTGATCGGCCGGCTGGATGATTTTGATCAGCAATTGGGGGAGCAAAAGGAGGCCCTTATCCAGGCTCGCCAATCCCTTTCCGATGTCCAACACCAGCAGGCTTTAGTCGAGCAACAAAAAACCGCCCAGATGAAATCCTGTCAAGAACAGCAGCAGCATTTAAAGGGAAGACAAAAAGAATTCCAAGAACTGGAAAATAAACTGTCCGGCTCCTTGGGAGAGCTGCCTGCCTTGGACACTCAAACCCAATGGCTAGCACGGCAGCAAGGGTTATGGCGGACCTATCAGGGGATGGCGCAACAACGGCAGGAGCGGCAAACCGAGTTGACTCAACTGCACATGGAACAAACTCAACTGGAACGGGAGCAAAACCAGAATCAGAAAGAAAAAAATCAATTGTCGGAACAACTCAGCCGGATGGAGACCCGGCTTGCCCAAGACATCAAACAACGTCAGCAATTATTGGGCAATCGCACCGTGACGGAAGAAAGAAGCCGAGGGCGTGAAGCCCTGGCAACTGCCGAACAAGCGCTGTCCCAGAGCAAGCAGCAGCAAGAAAGGGCACAGGCTGAGATGAATCAATTACAGGGAGCGCTTGAAACCCTCAAGCATACTATTCAAACCCAACAGACCCACTACCAGAAAGCGCGGCAGGAATGGCAGGCGGCCTTGCAGGCAAGCCACTTTCCCAATCAGGAAAGTTTCGAGCAGGCCCTGTTGCCGCCGGAGGAATATGATCGACTCGCACAACTCAAAGAACAACTCAGCCGGGAAGCCGGCCAGGCTGAAGTCCTCTATCAGAAAGCGGAAAAAACACTCCAGTCATTACGCCAAACGCCGCTTACCCCGCAACCGCCTGCCCAGGTCCGGGAAAATTTGGAGCAGCGCCAACAGCAGTTGCACCAATTGATGAAGCGCCAGGGGGAGATCAAACAAACCTTAAC
Organism: Nitrosococcus wardiae; assembly: GCF_004421105.1. Lineage (NCBI taxonomy): Bacteria > Pseudomonadati > Pseudomonadota > Gammaproteobacteria > Chromatiales > Chromatiaceae > Nitrosococcus > Nitrosococcus wardiae. Next base: position 2,903,941 of record NZ_CP038033.1, on the reverse strand, counting down.
CGCTGATCGGGGACGACGGGAGGCGCAGAACAAAAATCTCATGGAGATTGAGCGGCAGCAAGAGACCTATGATCTCTGGACCCAGTTAAGCAGTCTAATTGGTTCCCAAAAAGGAGATAAATTCCGCCGCTTTGCCCAGGGATTGACCCTGGATCACTTGGTGTATCTGGCTAATCGCCAACTGGAACGGCTATATGGCCGTTATTTGCTGAATCGTAAAGCGGGCGAAGAACTGGCCTTGGAGGTGGTGGATACTTGGCAAGCGGATGTGGTGCGGGACACCAAGACCTTATCCGGGGGGGAAAGCTTTCTAGTGAGTTTGGCCTTGGCCTTGGCTCTCTCGGATCTGGTCAGTCATAAAACCAGTATTGATTCTTTATTCTTGGACGAGGGTTTTGGCGCCTTGGATGGGGAAACCCTGGAAACGGCCTTGGATGCTTTGGACCACCTGAACGCCGGTGGCAAGATGATTGGGGTGATCTCCCACATTGAGGCCCTTAAAGAGCGTATTCCCACCCAGATTAATGTGAAAAAAGGAAACGGCTTAGGCTATAGCACGCTGGATAAACGTTTTGCTGTAATTGGGTGAGGCCTTTTTTGGGCAAGAGAAAAATGCCGCAGAAAGAAATGATCTAACTGTGAGGGGAGGGATTATGATGATCATGATTGTTTTGCTGATAGGGATACTCATCACCGGCATGGGGGTGGCTGTTTTGATCTCACCGGCCCGGCTGCGGTGGCTGCTGGATTGGTTTCTAGAGCGTAAAAATTTCTACTGGGTTGCCGCCATTCGTATTATCACCGGCGGGGTCTTTATCCTTGCCGCCCCGGAAACTCGAATGCCGACCTTGATCCTCACTTTGGGCGTGCTGTTCATTGCGGCGGGAATAACGATCCTGTTCCTCGGAAAGGAGCGGATTGATCGGCTGGCGGCGTGGTGGCTTACCCAATCTAATAGCATCTTGAGACTATGGGCGCTTGCCGCCGTGGCCTTTGGCGGGCTGATTATTTGGTGTGCGGTGTGAAAGGATCATTAACAACGCTAGTGAAATGATCCGGTTATAAAGCCCCACGAAAAGTTTCTTTCCATTCCTTCTTCCCTGGCGGGAGAAGGGTAGGATGAGGGGGAATAGAGTTCATTGCTAAGCTTTTCCTCCCCTACTGGCACTTTCAGAACAGCTGCAAACACCCAGCCCCCGGAAGGGGGCTTAGTGGTGAAGAGCTTTAGCTAAATAAGTTTGCATCCAAGCGGGCATTCTGGTTCACCGTGGGGCTGATGTTGGGGGCAAACAAGCCAAAGTTGGCCACGTTATTGGCCGCATTGATATTCAGGGATTGGAACTGATTAATCTCCTGGTTCAGATCGATATCAACGGCCACATTGGCAAAACTCAAGCCGGGAAGTCCGAGGGCCTTCCCGCCCCGCAGGGTGGACATCTGCCGGGAGTCCAGGGTTCTGTTTTCAGCTAAATCGGCAATGGTAATGGACGTCATGTTACTTTCCTCTGTCAAGCGGGGGGGCCGTTGGCCCCCCTCGTTCATCTAGGCCGGGTTGAGTTTAGAGAAGAAACCCACCCACATTCACATTGTTCTGGGCATGCTGGTTCTGAGTGTTGGTGTTGCGCACATCAGAGAACCCGAAGTTGGCCACATTGTTGCCCACCGCATTATTAATGCCCTGGAACTGGTCGATGGACTGGACCGGATTGACGCTAACGAAGCGGTCCCCCATGGGTCCCCAGTACAGGCTGCGGCTTTTAAGGGCGCGCATACCGCCGCGGATGGAAGTCATGGCGTCCTGGTCCAGGGTTTTGCTCTCGGCCAAGTCAGCGATAAAGAGTGTGCTCATAGTGTGTTCTCCTTTAAATTGAAAGTTAAGTCGTTCATTAAGCTTTAAATTGGGAACCGAAATTTTTTCGGTGCTTGCCCAACAGAATGCAGTTGCCGTGCCAAGCGGGTGGTTGGGAGGGTGTGATATTTTTAAGTTTTTGATTTAAAATAGATTATATTTTTAATCCAGGATATGCCTGATGACTTAATGGAAGAGTAATATTTGAAAAGTTGGTTTGTTGGCAACAATAAAGACGGGGTGTTTGTTGGCGGGTTGCTTTCGGGAGCAAAGGGCAAAGAAAATATGGAAAGGGGTTGTGGGTGGGGGATGACAGGGAAGTAAGTCCCCGCCGCTTGGGGGGCGTTTGCTTATCCATAGCAATCCTAGAGAAATTGTGGCTCTCTGTATAACTTATTGTTATTACTGGGTAATTAAAGGCGTACTGAGTAAAGTACCAATTTCTTATGGCTAGAAAGTTTCTGTTATAACATAGATTTTTTATATCTATCCGATGCTTGGCAATCCCCCAAAACCAAAAAAGCAGGTCAATAATTGAACAGAGAACAACTGAAACAACTGGAAGACGATCTTTGGTCGGCCGCCGACAACCTGCGCGCCAATTCCGACCTCAAAGCCTCTGAATACAGCACCCCGGTGCTGGGGCTGATCTTCCTCAAGTTTGCCGACATCAATTACCGGCGACACGAGGCAGCTATTCTTAAGGAATACCAAAAGCTCAAAGGCGGGCGTCGGGAAAAATCGCTGAATGAAATCGCGGTGGCCAAGTGCGGCTTTTACCTGCCGGATCACGCCCGTTACAGCCACCTGCTGAACCTGCCCGAAAGCCGGGACATCGCCAAGGCCATTGAAAAGGCAATGGAAGCCATCGAGGAGTATAAGCCCGAGCTCCAGGGCAGCCTGCCCAAGGACGGGTATTACCGGCTGACCCGCACCCAGGAAACCAAACTACTGCCCTTCGACCTGCTGCGTCAGTTTGACAACATCCCGGACGACGCCGGCGGCGATGTGTTCGGCCAGATCTACGAGTATTTTCTTGGCAAATTCGCCCTTGCCGAAGGCCAGGGCGGCGGAGAGTTCTTTACCCCGCGCTCGGTGGTGCGGCTGATGGTGGAGATCATCGAGCCCCACGGCGGCACGGTGTTCGATCCCGCCTGCGGTTCCGGCGGCATGTTCGTGCAATCGGCGCAGTTTATCGAAAGACACCGTGAAGAGTTTGAAGCCCGGGGCGAAGACACCAGCGTGTTCGTCTCCGGGCAGGAAAAAAGCTCGGAAACGGTCAAGCTGGCGCGCATGAACCTGGCCGTCAACGGCCTGCGCGGGCAGATCCTGCAGGGCATTTCCTACTACGACGATCACTTCGGCTCTTTCGGCAAGTTCGACTATGTGCTGGCCAATCCGCCGTTCAACGTGGATGAAGTGTCGCTCTCCGGGGTGGAAAAAGACCCGCGCTTCAACACCTACGGCATTCCGCGCAAAAAGACCAAGGCGAAGAAATCCGAACGGGGCAAGGAGACGGTGCCCAACGCCAACTACCTGTGGATCAACCTGTTCGCCACCTCGCTCCGTGAGCCCGACGACAAGCATCCCGGCGGGCGCGCCGCGCTGGTCATGGCCAACTCCGCCTCCGATGCGCGCCACTCCGAGGCCGACATCCGCCGGACCCTAATCGAAAACAACCTCATCTACGGCATGCTCACCCTGCCGTCGAATATGTTCTACACCGTCACCCTGCCCGCCACCCTGTGGTTCTTCGACAAGGGCAAGACGGACGAGCGCATTCTGTTTATCGATGCGCGCAATATCTTTACCCCCATCGACCGCGCCCACCGCGAATTCTCGGAAGAGCAAATCCAGAACATCGCCATCATCAGCCGCCTGCACAAAGGCCGCCGCGACGAATTCATCGCGCTTATCGACCACTATTTCGAGCAGGGCATGGCGCGGCTGGCGGACAATCGCCGGCAGGTGGAGCCGGTGGCCGAACAACTGCTGGCGGTGCTGGATGACGAGGCCGGTAAAAGAGCCGTGGCCGGCCTGGTGGAGACCTGGGGCGGCCTCGCGCCCCTGGAAAAAGCCTGGGCCGACTATCAGAAGAAACACACTGGCAAGGCGTCCGTCGATAAAAAGAACCGCGCCCAGCAAACCCTGCGCGCCACCTTCGACCCGTTTTTCACCGCCCTGCACGACAGCCTCAAGCAGATCGACAAGGCCGTGCGCCGCCACGAAAAAACGCTGGCGGAAGCCGCCAAACAGGCCGGCAAACGCCAGAGCGCCGACCGCGTCACCCGGCAACTCAAAGCCGCGTTGGAAGAATTGCACAAGGAAGTGAAAAACGCCGAAAGCAGCTTCGGCCATATCCATTGGTTGCAGGAACGCTTCCCCGAAGCGAAATACGAAGATGTCACCGGCCTGTGCAAACTGGCCAGTCTGGCCGAAGTGAAAGAGCAGGACTATTCGCTGAATCCGGGGCGTTATGTGGGTGTGGTGATTGAGGAAGATGGGAAGACGGAGGAGGAGTTTATTGCTGATTTGGTTTCGTTTCAGGAGCAGCTAAACGTGCTCACTGAACAATCAGCCCATCTCGAGAATACCATAGCGCAGAATATTTCTAAAATTGTAGGCGAATGAACACGTCTGTTCCAATGATAACGATTGGCGACTTAGTCGAACAGAAGGAGGCAAAGATTCAAACTGGGCCTTTTGGCACCCAATTGAAGGCTTCCGAATACGTCGATTGCGGCATACCTGTGATCAATGTCCGAAACGTAGGCTTTGGGGATATAAGGGACGCTGACCTAGAGTTCATCACAAATGCCAAAGCTGAAAAGCTTAATGCCCACCGTCTGCAAAAAGGTGACATCGTTTTTGGAAGGAAGGGAGCAGTTGAGAGGCATGCTTTAATTGGCGCGAAGCAAGATGGCTGGGTACAAGGTTCGGATTGTCTCCGATTACGTTTGAACGGCACTACGATTTGTGGAAGATATGCATCGTACTACCTTAGAACGCGCGCTCACCAAGACTGGATGCAGGCGCTGTGCTCCTTTGGGGCGACTATGGCATCACTGAATCATGATATCGTTAAACGAATAGCGATACCGCTTCCTAGTCGCACCACCCAACGCAAAATCGCCGCTATCCTGACGGCCTACGACGATCTAATCGAAGTCAACAAGCGCCGCATCGCGCTGCTGGAAAAAATGGCCGAGGAACTTTACCGCGAATGGTTTGTGCGCCTGCGCTTTCCCGGTTATCAGGACACCCGTTTTGTGAAAGGTGTGCCGGAGGGGTGGCCTTTCGATGTTGGCGCGGTTTTCTTCGATCATATCAAAGGAAAGTCATATGCTTCACATGAGATTTCGGATGAAGACGGCGCCTGCTTCTTTATTACACTGAAGTCTTTTCATCGTCGGGGCGGCTACCGAAAGGAAGGACTGAAATATTTTTCAGGTTCTTATAAAGAAGGTCAGTGCGTAGAGGCGGGTGACGTGGTTATGGCTGTAACCGATATGACACAAGACCGCGCAGTTGTCGGTGAAGTTGCCCGTATACCGAATTTGTATGGAAAAAAAGCGGTGATTTCACTCGACGTTATTCGATTGATGCCTAAAAAGATGTCAACGACATTTCTTTACTCGTATATGCGATATTCGGGGTTTGCGAATTACATTAAGGAGTTCGCCAATGGCGCAAATGTACTCCATTTGAAGCCTGACTTGATAGGAAAGCAAAAGTTACTTTTCCCACCTGCTGACTTACGAGATAAATTTTCTAACCTTGTTGAGCCTTTTTACCAGGAAATAGATGCGTTGGAGGAAGCGAATGGAGTGCTCACCAAAACCCGCGACCTCCTCCTTCCCCGCCTGATCTCCGGCAAGCTCTCAGTGGAAGACCTGGACATCCAGTTCCCGCCCAGCATGCAGGAAGACACGCCAGCCGCCCCAGCCGAACAGGAGGCCTCACCAGAGACCCGCTATGCCTGAAGCGCCAATAAACAATAGCCGGAACGCCGCCAGGTTCCCGGCGACTGTTCAAAACAGCGCAAATCTGAGAAGATGCCGGATGACTTTCTCAAAAATCGCTATTTTTGAGCAGGTCCGCCCATCAACCCGCAGGGACCTTTGCTATGGTGCTGACCATCCGGGAACACTTTCCTCCCAAGGGGCTACTGGAAACCCCGGCGGTGTTGCGGGCGCTGGTGGCGGCGCATCGTCATCTAGCCGAGCTGAAAGGCGTGGCGCGCAGCATCCCCAACGAGCGGTTGCTGGTGTCCACCCTGTCACTGCAGGAGGCGCAAAGCAGCTCGGAAATCGAGAACATCATCACCACCCAGGACGCGCTGTACCGCTATCAGGTCCAACCCGGCTCGGTGGACCCGGCCGGCAAGGAGGTGGCCTGGTATGCCCAGAGTCTGGAGGTCGGTTTTCAGGAAGTGCGTGCGTCCGGGCTGTTGCGCTTAAGCACCATTCTCAAGGTGCAGGCCACGCTGGAGGGCAACGACGCCGGCTTGCGTCGCACCCCCGGCACCGTGCTGAAGAACGAACGCAGCGGTGAGGTGGTGTATGAACCGCCGTCGCCGGAACAGTTGCCCGCCCTGATGGACGAGCTGGTGAGCTGGATTCATGCCGATACCGATGCCGGAAACGGGCTGGACCCGCTGGTGCGCATGGCCGTGATGCACCATCAATTCGAGACCATCCATCCTTTCTATGACGGCAATGGCCGCACCGGGCGCATTCTCAATATCCTGTTTCTGGTGCGCGCCGGGTTGCTGGACTCACCCATCCTGTATCTGAGCCGCTACATCAGCCAGACCAAGGCGGAGTATTACGCCGGGTTGCGGAAGGTGCGCGACAGCGGCGAATGGGAAGGCTGGCTGCTCTACCTGCTGCGCGGTATCGCGGTGACCGCGCGCCACACCACCGCGCTGGTGGAACAGATCGCCCGCTTGCTGCAAAAGCAAAAGCACGGCATTCGCGCCCATTACCGCTTTTACAGCCAGGATCTGATCAACAATATTTTTTACCATCCCTATACCAAGGTGGCCTTTGTCGAGCAGGACCTGGGCGTATCGCGCGCCACCGCCAGCCGCTATCTGGATGAGCTTGACCGGGGCGGTATTCTCGACAAGCATCGACTGGGACGCGAAAACTACTATATCAACCGGGAGCTGGTGCAACTGCTGTTCAACCTGCCGCCCTTGGACATGAACACAGAGCACTAGCCAATGCCTAACTTCCTGTCTGAAGACAACATCGAACAGGCCATGGTGCAGCGTTTGCAGCATCTGTATGGCTACGATGTGCTGGATTGCTACACCAGTGATGCCGCGGACCTTAATGACGGCTCACAGCGCGCGGACAAGCGCGAGGTGATTTTGCGTGATCGTCTGAAAGCCGCAGCGGTGCGCCTCAATCCGGAGATTCCCGAAGCCGCCATTGACGATGCGCTGGACCAGGTCTGCGACCAACGCCAGGCCATGGCCACCATGGTGGCCAACCGCGAGCTGGATAGCCTGATCCGGGATGGTGTGCGGGTCGAGTTCAAGGACAGTGAGGGTCGTAACCGCAAAGAGCGGGTCAAGCTGATTGACTTTGAAGCGCCGGAGAATAACCACTTTCTCGCGGTGACTCAGCTATGGATTCAAAGTACCGGCGCGGCGGCCAAGGCGGGCTATCGGCGGCCGGACATTCTGCTGTATATCAATGGGCTGCCATTAGTGTTTATCGAGTTGAAGAACTCCAACGTCAAGCTGCGTAGTGCCTACGACGACAACTTGACCAATTACAAGGCCGACATTCCACAGTTGTTCCTCACCAATGTGTTTTGTGTATTCAGTAACGGCCTGGAAACACGCCTGGGCAGCCTGAGTGCCGAGTGGGAGCACTTTTTCCATTGGCTGCGCCCGGAAGACGAAAAGGAAAAAATACGTCGCGAGCAGATTCGCGAGCAGGGCACCAGTAGCGAGCGCTTTCTGCAGGGCCTGTGCGCCAAAGACAAACTGCTGGACTATGTGGAAAACTTTGTCATTTACCACAAGGGCACGCAGAAAATCATTGCCCAGAACCACCAGTTCCTTGGCGTTAATCGGGCTTTCAGGGTATTTGTTGAGCGGCGAGGGTGGCTTGAACAGCAGAAGGGTTTAGCAGACAAGGAACCCCTCACCCCGGCCCTCTCCCAGGGGGAGAGGGAGAAAACAGGCGCTCACTATCGGGCAGGGTATGACTTTTCGGGTCTGGTAACTCGTGCCCGGGAACTCCGTCAACGACAGACACCTGCTGAGGACGTTCTATGGCAGTTGCTGAGAAACCGGCAATTCCTCGGCCTGAAATTTCGCAGACAGCATCAGCTTGGAGATTTCATTGCCGATTTCTACTGCGATGAGCACAAGCTGGTTGTTGAAGTGGACGGCAGTATCCATGCAACGGTAGAAAAAACACAGCATGACAGAACTCGTCAATTGATACTCGAAGGGCAGGGTTTCCAGGTTATCCAACTCTCCAACGAATTAATCCTCAATAATCCCGAAGCAGCGCTTGAATCAATCGCCGCAAAGCTCCCCCTTCCTGATGAAAGCGCGGCCGACGAGCGCACGACGCCGAACAAACCCCAACCGCAAAACCGCCCCTCTCCCTCTGGGAGAGGGGCTGGGGGTGAGGGTAAGACGCCGTTCAAGGCCAACAGGCTGGGCGTCTTTTGGCATACCCAGGGCTCGGGCAAGAGTTTTTCGATGATCTTCTACGCGCGCAAGATCATCCGCAAGGTGCCGGGCAATTACAGCTTTTTGGTGGTGACCGACCGCGACGACCTCGACCGGCAGATTTATCGCAACTTCCTCAATACCGAAACCGTCAAGAAGGCCGATGCCGCCCAGCCCAAAGACAGCGAACAAATGCGCGCCTTTCTCGGCCAGAACAAGAAACTGGTGTTTACCCTGATTCAGAAATTCCGCTGGCCCAAGGGCAAGCGCTACCCGCTGCTGTCGGATCGCGACGACATTATTGTGATTGTGGATGAGGCACACCGGACCCAGTACAAGACCCTGGCCGAGAACATGCGCGCCGGCCTGCCCCATGCCCAGTACCTGGCCTTTACCGGCACGCCCCTGCTGGGGCGCGAGCGCAAGACCAACGACTGGTTTGGTGATTATGTATCGGAATACAGCTTCAGCCAGTCCATGGACGATGGCGCCACTGTGCCGCTGTTCTACAAAAAACGCGTGCCGGAGGTCTTGAACCAGAACGAGGAACTAAGCGACGATTTTTACGAGATTCTGGAGGACGAAAACCTCGACGAAGCGCAGCAGGAAAAGCTGGAGCGTCGTTTTGCCACGGAACTGCAAGTGATCAAACGCGATGACCGGCTGGAGACCATCGCCCGGGATCTGGTCTACCACTTCCCGCGCCGTGGTTATCTTGGCAAGGGCATGCTGATCGCCGTGGACAAGTTCACCGCCGTGAAGATGTACGACAAGGTACAACGGCTGTGGAAAGAGGACATCAAATCGCTGCGCGGCGAGATCAAGAAAAGCGTAGACGAGGTGCACAAGGCGCGCTTGCAGAGGCAGCTCGACTGGATGCGCAAGGTGGAAATGGCGGTGGTGGTCAGTGCCGAGAACGGCGAGGAAGAAAAATTCGACGCCCAGGGCCTGGACATCCGCCCGCATCGCAAACGCATGGTTCAACTGGACGCCCACGGCCACGATCTGGAATACAGCTACAAAGACCCGGAGCACCCGCTGCAACTGGTGTTCGTGTGCGCCATGTGGCTGACCGGATTTGATGCGCCGACAGTCTCAACGCTCTACCTCGATAAGCCACAGAAAGACCACACACTGATGCAGACCATCGCCCGTGCCAACCGGGTGAGCTCGCATCGCATCAACGGTGTGGAGAAGACCAACGGCGAAATCGTCGATTATTACGGCGTCATCGGCCGCCTCAGGAAAGCAATTAAGGATTACGGCCAGGGTGACGACGGGCTAGATGAACCACCAGTCAAGGATAAGGAGGAACTGTTTTGCTTGCTGGCCGATGCCATTGAGCAGGCGCGCCTCTTCTGTGCCGAGCGCGAGATTGTTATCGACGCGGCACTGGCAGCAGACGATGTGTTCAAGCAGGTCAGCCTGTTTGAAGAATGGGCAGACACCTTGCTCTCGAAAGATGAATGGCGGCAATCCTTCAAGGTGTTAGAGAATACTATTACCGCGCTTTATGAAGCCTGCAAGCCGGAGATTCTGGGTGATCCAGTCGTGCGCAAGGTGGCTTTATTTCAATATCTACGCGGCGTGCTTGACAGCATTATTCAGCAGCAGGACATTGATCCTGCTACCAAAAAAATTAACGAGTTGCTCGATGAAAGCCTGATTGTGGATGATCAGAAATTCAGCCAGGTCAAAGAGGAGTCGGGCGGATGGAAGATTGAACAGAAAGGCCAGACATGGGATCTGAGCAAAATCGACTTCGACAAACTGAAAGAAGACTTCAAACAGGCCAAGTACAAAAACATCGAAATTGCCGACTTGCGCGCCTTTCTGGAAAAGAAACTGCAGGACATGCTCAATAAAAACCGCACCCGACGAGATTTTGCCGAACGGCTACAGGAAATCATCGACAACTATAACGCGGGCAGTAATTCGGCGGACAGTGACTTTACCGAGCTGGTTAAATTCGCCGAATCACTCAAGCAAGAAGAAGATCGACATATCCGTGAAGGCTTGAGCGAGGACGAGCTGGAAATCTACGATTTGTTATGTAAGGAAAACATGACCAAGGCGGAGGAAAAGAAAGTGCGTTTGGCAGCCAGAGCCTTATTGAAACGCCTGACCGAAGAAAAGCCAAAAGTGTTGGTGCAGGACTGGTACAAAGACAGCCAGACACGGCTTGCTGTGCGTGATGAAGTGGGTGCGGTACTGGATGAGTACCTTCCCGAAGACAGCTATGACAAAGAGCTGTTTTTACTCAAGCGTGACAGGGTGTTTGAGCTGACGCTTGATCTGGCGATCAACCACCAGCGCTGGGCGGCATAGCGCTCACAATGCCTAACAAAGCGCTGCTTCCGGACAACTTTTCCGCTGAGCTCCAAATTTGCCGCAGAGCGCGGCGTTAAGTGCTACAAGGAAAATTATGGCCACTAAAGAAGATTTACCTGATTGGGTAGAGGCAGCTCTAAAGCATCAAGGCGGCAGCGCTCGGCTAGTAGATATTGCCAAATACATTTGGGAGCATCACGAATCAGAGCTTAGAGTTTCCGGAGATCTGTTTTATAAGCGGCAATACGATATGCGCTGGGCTGCTAACCAATTGCGCCGCACAGGAAAAATGAAAGCAGCATCGTTCATCTTGATAATGGAAAACATGAGACTCCTCCAGGTTGATGCTGGTAAGGTAGCAGAAGTCCCTATGCCCTTCCATCAGGTTTTCCCCCTCATCCTCGCCTTCTCCCGCCAGGGGAGAGGGGAGGGAAGGGAACATTGAAAGGGAATTAGACGATAGACCCGCCCATATTATGTCTTTTTTTCTAGGTGTCTTTTCTTGGTTCAATGGAATAAGGCGGGTTGAAAAGTTGGTTTAATGGCAACAATAAATGAAAATTGTTTGTTGTGTGGTAGCTTTGTTATAAACACTGAAAGCAGCTATAGTCCTCTATGAGTCGATTGGATTTGTCCCAACGAAGCCCTACTACCAGGTGTGATGTAATTGGAAGATAGATTTGTGAGGAAAAATAATAAAGTCGAAATCCGTTACTGCACTCAATGCCGTTGGCTACTGCGGGCTGCCTGGATGGCCCAGGAGTTATTAACCACCTTTGATCAAGAAGTCTCAGAACTGACCTTGCGGCCTGAAACGGGTGGCGTTTTCGAGGTGGTGGCAAATGGCAAGCTCATTTGGTCACGGAAAGAAGCAGGGCGATTTCCTGAAATTACTGAACTCAAGCAATTGGTCCGAGACCAAATCGCTCCCGGTAAGGATCTCGGCCATGTGGACAGGAAAGGTTCCCAATCTGCCAAAACATAATTGAGCTAGGGTTCGCGTACCGCCTATTTAGCCTTCGAAAATAGAGCATTGATGGATTTATGTGATAGAGATAGATCGCTCTGGATTGTAAAGGGAAACCCGCCCCCTAGGCACTTTCCTCCACCTGACGGTAGTACTCTTGGCACGCCGCCTCCCGGCCCCGCACCACCCGCTGGCCGGCCAGGGAACCTCGGGTCTCGGTCACCACCGTGTGCTGATTCTCGTAGTGGTGATCATCATAGAAGTACAGCACGACCCAATCCCGGGTACGCTCCAGTTCATGGGCCCGGGCTGTATTGGAATACAGGGCAGTGAAATGCCACTGTCCCCGTTGGGTATGCAGCACCGGCAGCCAAGCCTCGCCGGATGGATTGAACCGCCGCGGCGCAATAGTGGGCAGCCGGCCCGCTTCGGCCTTGTCCCGGTACTCCCGGTCCACATCCAGCAATATGTCCACCGGCGGACCTTTAGCTCCAGTGCTAGACGGGCGCCGCGGCCGCCGTCCGAGCATACTGGCTAGCGCCGCGCGGATTGCCGCCGCCCGGCGGCGCCCTACACCCTCCACCTGTTCTAGGCGGCCATCGTGGGCGGCGATTTCCAGCGCCTCTAGGCTGTCCACCTGGAGCGCCTCGTGGATCCGTTGGCCCAGCTTGGGACCAATGCCGGGGATGGATTGAAATACCTGTTCCGGTTCTAGGGCGCCGCGTAAGCTCTCCAACCGGCTCGAGCGACCTCGGGCGACAATCTCGTAGATTGCCCGGGCAATGCCGCTACCCACTCCGGGCAGGGCCGTGAGGCCCTCAATGCCCTCCTCCTCGACGATGCGCTCCACGCCATGCTTCAGTCCGGTGATTGTGTCTGCCGCCTTGCGGTAGGCGCTCACCCGGAAGGGATTCGCCCCCTGCTGTTCCAGCAGATCGGCGATCTCGTTGAGTTGTTGTATAACTTCCTGGTTGACTGATGGCATGGGTAAGGGCAGAGATGCCGTTCTATCTTAAGGCTGAATAGCGGTGATGAGCGCAGCATATTAGTCTATAGGGCATTATTCATCTCCTTTGATAGCCCTATTTCATTTATCAAATCAAGGTCGATAAAAGGCCATGACGTTGCTTAATGATCCCATTCCCCAAGCATTTTGGGCTCGGGAGTTTTAAGGGATTGGTATCTATATTAACTTCCTAGCCGATAAAAGACATAGGGGGCCACCATAATCCAGATCGGAACCAGGAGCCATAGGCGTCCAGCAAGGACATTATAATCATGAAAAAGTCGTCTCCAGGAATGCTTTGCCACGTAGTGCCCAAAGAGAAATTCAAACCCCACTGTGAGCCCCAGCCAGGTAAATCCCATGATCCATGCGTGCTGTGCGGAATCCAGGGGCCACAGACAGAGGAGTGCCCAAATGTAAAGGCTAAACAGGAGGAGGCCGCTGACGGTAGAGACTTGATGGGCCTGTAGCTCGCTGAGACGCTTGCCATACCAGGCTTTGCGGAGTGCCCCGTTGAGAATGGCGATCAATACCAGGGGGAGCCAAGCGAGAATAGATTGCCAGATTATTGGTTTTCTACCGCTTTATCAAACAAAGTGGGGGCACAGTGATGGGGATCATATTTTTGTTTGAGTCTGTCATAGGCAGCACCATTATAAAGGCAGTCAAAGGTTTTTTTATCTATAAAGGTCGAAGAGTAGAGCATTTTTAATCCCCCTAAGCGAAAGCATTCCTGATCCAATCGTTTGGTGTAGTAGAAATCCTCGTCTTCTCTGGGTTTGGGCGTGAGGCAGTAGCAGCCCAGATTAAAATAGAGGGTATGGGCCTGGAGGGGGTAGAGGGTGGGGGATTGGGAGGGGATAATGGGTAACGCCACCCAAGGCTGATCCTGCAAGTCGACATTTTCCAAAGCAAAATGGACTAAATTTTCTGCCTGTTCCCAGGGTACTTCCCAGTCTTGAATGAGCTGTTCGGTGCCCTCATCCGCATCAATGTGCAAAATTTTATAAAGTTTGTTTTTCCAGGTGGTATAGCGGTTATAAAAGCCGGAACTGCGCATTTTTAAGGGAGCAAGCTTGCGAAATAGCCAATAAAAGCCCGTTTCAGGTACATTCCAAAACCAGTCTGGATCATAACGGAAAATATACTGCTTGGTTGGTAAAAACATTTCGGCTTTCTGTCGCGCCGTTTTGTAGTAAATATTTTGATAAATATCGTCAAGCTGAGGGGCACTTTTAGTAAAATTTGCTTCTGTGAGATATAGTTCGTGGGGATTATAAAAAAGCCCTTCGATAAAATTCGCTTGGGCGAGCTCCACCGCCTTTTTCATGGCTTCTAAATAATCATGGACCTGATTAAATTGGGTATGGCGAATCTGTACATAAGGTTTTGCCGGGATTAACTTGATTTTAGCCCGCAAAATATAGCCGAGAGTGCCATAGGAGTTGGGCAGGGCGTGAAATAAGTCTGAATAGGCATTGTCGGCGGTACAGGTGATGATGCGGCCTTCGGGGAGGAGGACATCGGCTTCCATAAGGCCGTCATGGACAAAGCCATAACGATAACCCGCCGATTCGATCCCAATGCCTACCGTGGCCCCCCCAATAGTAATGTGTTTCAATTCGGGGGCAATGGTGGGTAAAAAACCGTGGGCTAGCGTTTCATCCACAATTTGCTCGTAAGTGGTTAAGCCCTCCACTTCCAAGGTTTGGGCGTGACGGTCAAGATGGAGAATATGATTAAAGTCTTGGAGTGAAACCACCTTGGTGGCTTCCGGTTGTCGGCCTTGATAACGGAATAAATTGGAAGTGGTGCGCTTTTTGATGCGAATTTTCTGGTGGGATGGGGGGCCAATGGCGTATTTTAGTTGTTGCAGGCGTTGTTGGTAAGCGGGTTGGGTCATGGGGTTGGGGTCGTGGCGGTAATTTTAAAGGTCTAGTTGTCGGAGCGCTTTGGCGACTTGGGCCAGCTTACGAATCTTGGCGGTAAGTGATTGGCGAGGACTCATTGATATTGAGGATAGGCTGAACCTCATCCAGTAGCAACACTAATAATCTATATGGTCCAGCAAAAGGTGGCAGGATAGCCGTTCGAGAAAGTACATTTTATGTACTTAGATACACAAAATATGTATATTTACACCCTTGTTATTGATTTCCCAATAAAGTCCTATTTGTATTTTATTTTTAATAAGCTATTGAATTATTAATGTTTTTGTCGTCAATGTTCGGGCTGGCACAGAAGTTGGATTATCTTCCGTGGGAAAGAAAAAACCATGAGGAGGTTATCATGTCTTTCTTTAGACGCCTATCTGCCAGCTTAACCGCCCGCATCGACCAGGTGGTTGCTCAGATGGAGAACCACGATGCCATCATTGAGGCTGCTATTCGGGAGGCCCGCCAAGCTACCGCCAAAGCCAAGGTTCGCTTGGCCCGGGTCCGCAGTGATGGTGAGCGGTTGGAAACCAAGCTCGCTGAGCTGCGAGAAGCTGAAATCAAATGGTCGGAGCGGGCCAGGCGCATTGCCAAAGAGGATGAGAATAGGGCGTTAGAATGCCTGCGCCGCCGCCGGGGATGTCAACGCCAGCGGGTCCAATTGGAAAAGGCGCGGGAAAATCACCAACAGGGGGAGGTTCGTTTGGTAGGGGATGTAAGAGAAGCGGAAGAGCGGGTTGCCGACATGACCCAGAAGCGTCATTTGATGCGTACCCGCCAGTCGGCGGCTGAGGCTCTCAATTCCATCACCCGTGTGGACTCCCGTATGGATGGCGATGTTGCCGATGCCTTTGAGCGGTGGGAGGTCCGTATCACCGAGGCCGAGTACGAGGCGGGCACCGCAGACTTTCTGGATAGCTTGGAACAACGTTTTGCCGATGCCGAGGAACAGGACGCCCTGCGCGCCGAATTGGATGAACTTTTGTTGAAGGAGGAGAACCATCATGAATGCTGAAACTCAAGTCCAGGTGGCGCAGCCTGCCGCGTCACAGCCCTCCGTCAGCCGCTTTAACTTTCAATTTTTACCCCGCTTGTTGCGGGGGGTGGGGGCCGTGGCTGTGGTGGCTTCTCTCTCTATTTTTTTGCTTCAGGGCTGGGAAAGCGGCAATGATAGTTACCGTTATTTGCTGCTGCTCGCCCATACCGCAGGTTTGGCAGTGATGGGCTTTGGCGCGGGTCACTGGCTGCGGGAAAGCAAGGGGGCCCGCCTTTTATTGCTGTTGGCATTGGTCTCGGTGCCGGCTAATTTCGCTATTCTGGGGGCCTTTGTTTATTCCGCTTCTGACGCCAATAGTACTGCCTATCCTGTCTTTGCCACCTGGCAGGCAGAAAGCTTTACGGTCACCTGGGGGCTGCTTGCCGGTGCCGTCCTGGTGTTGGCGCCGGTTGCCTGGTTAGGTTTTCGGGTATTGGCCCGGCATTCCGCTGGGCCTTTGACGGGACTCTTTTTGGCCACGAATGGGGTCTTACTGATTCCCTTGCGGGAAGAGACGTTTGTGGCTTGGGTATTGCTGGGATTGACGGTCTTTGTGCTCTGGTGGACTGCCCGTGTCGGGCACCGTGACACCGCCATGAAAACCCTGGAAGGAGCGTTTGCGCGGGGATTGCAGTTTTTGCCCCTGGCCCTATTGTTTGGGCGCACGGTTTGGCTTTATACCGCCGACGCCTTTTTGTTTACCGCCATGTCGGTAACGGCATTTCTTATGTTGCGCCAGGTGGCCCTGGAGCTGAATAGCCGCTCCAAGCTCCGCAGTTTTAGCGAGCAATTGGCCATCCTCCCCGCCTTGACCACCGGATTGGGATTGGCGGCGGTGGTGGATAAGGTCATCAAGGGAGGCGATGCCTACGCCTTTGCGGTGTTCTCCTGGGCGGCGGCAGCCATGATTTTTGAAATCAGTTTGCGTACCCCAGGCAGTGGGGCTAGTTACCGCCGCAAGGCGGCCGTGGTGATGACGGTGGGCTTATTGGCTAATTTAGTCCTCTATGAGGGGGTTGCCGCTGCCATTTTGTGTCTGCTGATGGGGATGGGCGTGCTGGTGTGTGGTTATCTCATGGAGCAGCGGTTGGTCTTTGGCATGGGCTTGGTAATGCTGATAGCCGGCCTTAGCTTCCAAGTGCAATATGCTATCACCGCGTTTGACCTGGGAAGCTGGGGAAGTTTGGCGGTGCTAGGGGTGGCCGCCATTCTCACCGGGTCGGTGATTGAACGCCATGGCCCCCAACTGAAGCTCCGTGGCCCCCAACTGAAGCTCCGTTTGACCCAGTGGGGGCAGCAATTTAAATCTTGGGAGTATTAGGAGGGGGGATCACTTTGAGTCCGATGACTTTCCTGCTGCACCGATGTCCCCCCGTGGGGGGAACATCGGTGTTCCTTTATTGCCCCTTTACTCCCAACCGGTGACGGTCAAACAGCAACCTTTGACTTCGGAAGAGCGGGAGTTCTTTGCTCTGCTCACCGAGGTCATCTTCTCCAATCCCTTTAGCTTTCAAAAAGACCGGTTGGCTTCCCTGGGAAGTCAAATCCAAGGTCCTACCCCAGTACCGGATGATCATCACTATAGTGCCCTGATTCCCCCTTTGGAACAGTGGCTGGCCCGTTTGGAGTCTCGCGGCCTTTGCCGTATTCAGGCAGTCCCACTCCAGGACCGTCGGCTGCTCCAGTATGCTTTTTTGTTCCAGCTCTATGATCGCTATGTGGCGCAATGGGATCAGTTAATTCAAACTCAAATGGTCAAGGGGGCAGCCCCCGCACCTGTTCCTTTTGCCGAAGAACTCATCGATAAACTCCAAAATCGCGGCTTTTCTATTGAGGAGGCGGGGCGTTATTTGGCCTTATTTTATCAATTGCGCCGCGCCTATTTTTTTATTGCCCATGCCCTGGTGGGGGATTCTCCCTCCATGACCCGTCTGCGCCATGCCCTGTGGAACAACGTCTTTACTACGGATGCCCGTTTCTATGCGGACCACCTTTGGGACCGGATGGAGGATTTCTCCACCCTGCTGCTGGGGGAGACTGGAACCGGTAAGGGGTCAGCGGCGGCGGCTATTGGCCGCTCGGGATTAATCCCCTTTGATCTTAAGAGCCGACGGTTTACCTATAGCTTTACCGAAACCTTCATCGCCATCAATTTATCTCAATTTCCGGAGAGCTTGATTGAATCGGAGCTGTTTGGCCACCGGAAGGGGGCCTTTACCGGCGCCATTGACAACCATAAGGGTCTTTTCCAGCGTTGCAGTCCCCATGGGGCCTTATTCCTGGATGAAATTGGCGATGTTTCGGTACCGGTGCAGATCAAACTGCTCAATGTGCTGCAAGAAAGGCAATTCACGCCGGTAGGGAGTCATTCCCCCCTCCGTTTTGCCGGGCGGGTGATTGCCGCCACCCATCGTTCCCTTCCAGCGCTGCGTCGGGAGGGGCAGTTTCGTGATGACTTTTATTACCGTCTCTCATCGGATGTCATTGAAGTCCCGCCCTTGCGGAGACGGCTTCAGGAATCTCCCGCCGAATTGAAGCAATTGGTGGGATTATTGGCCAAGCGGCTTACGGGCCAAGCCGCCGAGGATTTAATCGATCGAATCCTGCAAGTCCTGAATAAATGCCTGCCGGCGGATTACGCCTGGCCAGGCAATGTGCGAGAGTTAGAACAGGCGGTACGGCGGATTATTCTCAAAGGAGACTACCAGGGAGCCGAAGCGCCGACTGATCATGGATCTTGGTTGTGCCAGGCGACCCAGGGTAAATTGAGTGCGCCGCAACTGTTGGCTGCCTATTGCCAAATGCTGTATCGACGGCACGGAACCTATGAAGCTGTCGCCACCATCACCGCTCTTGATCGCCGCACGGTGAAAAAACATGTTCAAGCCGGCGCTTCGAAGGAAGACTAAATGGCCCTTCTCCGGATGGAGAAGGGTGCACAGCAGAGGTGCTGTGCACCGCCAAAAACTAAAGCTGAAAACTAAAGCTGATTGAGGGGAATTTTCAAATAACTGATGCCATTATCCTCCGGTGGGGGGAGTGCACCTGCGCGAATATTGATTTGCAGGGAAGGCAGGATCAGCACCGGTGGGGCCAAGTTGCGGTCTTTCTCGATTCGCTTGCGGATAAATTCTTCCTCACTGATTCCGGCCTTAACCAGAGGATTGTGGGCCTTTTCTTCGGCAATGGTGGTTTCCCAACGGGGTTCGCGCCCACCGGGCCGGTAGTCGTGACACATAAACAACCGGGTTTTGTCGGGCAGTTCGTAGATACGCTGGATTGAACGGTACATGGCCCTGGCGTCGCCCCCTGGAAAGTCCGCTCGCGCGGTGCCGTAGTCCGGCATAAATAGGGTATCTCCCACAAATGCCGCCTCGCCAATGAGGTAGGTGATACAAGCAGGGGTGTGTCCAGGGGTATAAAGGACGTGGGCCTCAAGGGCGCCGATTTGAAAACGTTCGCCATCGGAAAAGAGGTGATCAAATTGGGAGCCGTCGGTTTTGAAGTCAGGTCCTAGGTTGAACAGGTGGCTAAATTTTTTTTGGACCTGGGTAATATGTTCGCCAATACCAATGCGTCCTCCGAGTTGCTGCTTCAGATAATGGGCTGAACTTAAGTGGTCGGCATGGGCATGGGTTTCCAGAATCCATTCCACTTTTAACCCGTTCTCGCGCACGTAGTCAATCAGTTGATCCGCCGATGTGGTGCTGGTGCGGCCCGCCTTAGGGCTGTAGTCCAGAACCGGATCGATTAGGGCACATGCCGGGTCGCCTGGGGCCCGCACCACATAGGAAATGGTTGAAGTCCCAGAGTCAAAGAAAGCCTGTATATGGGGTTTCACGGGGGTTATCTCCTATCTACTTACTTGCTGCCGTTTTTGGCCGCATAGACACTCAACGCATCTATTTTATAGAGATTAATCCTGCTTTTTAAAGGTATTGCGGCTGGACCCAAACTAGCCTTTCCGGAAAGGTATACCCAATTGATTTGCCATGTGGATCATGCTTCCCAGTCCGCTGATGTCTGGAATAAATTTTTGGAAGATCCGGGGCCTATGGTGGTAGGGGTGGTGCAGGGGGTATCCTGCCGATTGCAATATCATGTGGTTTGGGTTTGCAAATACCGCCGCCGGGTTCTAAAACCCGGCGTTTGTGCTTATCTTCTTGCAGGCTTGTTTTTGTCTAATTATCCGGAGGCCCTTGCCAGCTCCCTGGGGATGCGCCAGCAAGGGTTATCCTTTTCCAGAATCCTCTTTATGTGGAGTTCCTTGATGGTTTTTACGGGCTTTGGCGCTGTTCTCGGCAGCCTGTTCTTTGGGGGGTTGCCGGTGCCGGTTTTCTCTGCCATGCAAGGGGTAGCAGCGGGCGCTATGCTGACAATGATCGCCGAAACCATGCTGCCAGAAGCCTACTCCAAAGGCGGCTCAGTGGTTGGGCTATCCACGCTATTCGGTTTTCTTGCCGCTATTTTCTCCCGTACGCTAGAGTAGTGCCAGCAAGTTATGCAACCGCTAGGCGCCAAGTTCAGCTTTTCGAGCTTGTATCTGCTTAGCAAGTTCTACTAAGTCTTCCTTGCTTAGCAGCTCTTTGGCACGTGGAAACATCTTTTTTTCTTCCTCATCAGCGTGGTGCTCGACGAGTTCCTTGAGTACCTTGGCACGGCCACTGAATTGATCGGTAGCGGGCGAGGTTGCTTGCAGGTCCGGTAAAACAAGTTCTCCCACCGCGCGGTGCTCTTCAAGGGCTTCAAAGTACAGCCTTTCATCCTCCACCTTTTTCCCTGCTTTTTTAATGGCGGGATAAAAGATTTCTTCCTCAACCCGGGTGTGGATTTCAATTTCTTTGCCGATGCGCGCAAGCAAATCCTGACGTTTCTTCTCGGCACGTTTGGTCGTAGAGGCAAGTTCATTGAGAAGCGCTTTGACGGCGTCATGATCAATTTTTAGTAGCTGAATGGCATCCATTGCAGGCTCCCAGAGCTTAAAGAAAGGTAAAGTGAGTATCCTTGTGCTCATTACAAAAAGCAAAATGGGTGCCAGGTCGGCTTAGCCCAAAAATAGAGGTAAATACAGGTTAAAGGGGCAACGATAGAGAGTAAATTTTACAGGCGATTGAAGAAATGTCCGTAGCCGAATAGAAGAAGCTTTTGTCAAAGATGACTTGTGTAGACCGCTCTAGGCAGTGCTGATCGACGCCACTTCGTTATTGCGAGCCTCTACACACCTAAAAAATTCTGCTTCATCCACTAGAACGCGGCGACCTACCCGTTTAAAGGCCGACTTAAAGTCGTTGGTTTCAGAAAAAAATATGAGATGACGGAGCCCACCTATTGGTGGCCATGGATGGTGATCGTTCCACTTGGTGACTGGGATGAGTGAGTTTTTAGATTCTTTTTGGTTTTGTGAGGACATAGATTGCTCCTAATTTTTCTGTCACGCGGCGGGTTGCCGTGTGTTGTTGGAGCAAATAATTTATTAAGAATTTACAGGCCCTAAGAGGTGAAGTTTTAATAGTTTTGGGGGCAGAATCCCCCTCTGGGAAATTTTCCCAATTAATCGCCAATAATTTCCCAGCCTTTCAGAGCATCCTTAACAATATCCTGGCTGATAGTTTTATTTTCCAATGCTACGGATGAGAGTCCTGCTAGGGTCCGATATAAGGGGCTTTTGAATTCCCATGTAAAATGTTTTGCCATCAATCGAATGATCATCAACGATGAAGGGGAACGGCTCGCCTTCAAGCTGACCCCAGCGAATGTCGATGACCGCCAACCCGTTCTCGAGATGACCCGAGGGAGGTTTGGAAAACTCTTCGGGGATAAAGGGTATATTTCTCAGCCCCTCTTCGAGCTCTTGTTTGAGCGGGACTTGCAACTCATTACTAAGCTCAAGAAAAACATGAAAAACAAACTCCTACCCCTGTTCGATAAGATCCTCACCCGAAAACGGGCCCTCATTGAAACGGTCAACGATCAATTCAAAAATATTTCCCAAATTGAGCACACCCGCCATCGCAGCATCGCTAACTTTATGGTCCATTGGGTCGCTGCCCTGATCGCTTAATATTTGCTCAAGAGCGAGCAAGTCACCGAACTCAAAGCCTTGGGGAAAGTGCTAGGGCGCCATCCCTCCACCCTTTATCCCTGGTTGGAGGGGTATCGGGCCCGCGGGTTAGCAGGCTTGCTGGAGCTTGGGACGGCGTACAATGGGCGTGCCCGAGCTATACCACCGGCGGTTGAGCAGGCCTTACTCATTGGGGGGAGGCGCTGGGTCGAGTTAATTTATTAATTCATTGAAAATTTTAGAAAAAAGTGCCTTCCAGGGGGGAGGAGGCACTGGCATAGCGTTTCCGCGGAATACGCCCGGCAAGGTAGGCTTTGCGCCCTGCTTCCACCGCTTTTTTCATCGCCGAGGCCATCAAAATGGGATCTTGAGCTCCGGCAATGGCGGTATTCATGAGCACCCCGTCACAGCCTAGCTCCATGGCAACCGCCGCATCGGAAGCGGTGCCCACCCCCGCGTCTACCAGGATAGGCACCGTGGCGTTCTGGATAATTTCCAGGATATTGTAGGGATTCCGAATACCCAGCCCGGAGCCGATGGGCGCTGCTAGGGGCATGACTGCAATACAGCCCATCTCTTCTAAGCGCTTAGCGGCAATCGGATCGTCATTGGTATAGACCATAATTTGGAAGCCTTCCTTGATGAGCACTTCAGCGGCCTTATAGGTCTCTACCAGATCGGGAAAAAGGGTTTTTTCGTCTCCCAGGACTTCCAGCTTCATCAAGTCATGGCCGTCTAGTAGCTCCCGGGCTAAGCGGCAGGTGCGCACCGCATCTTCAGCACTGTAACAGCCTGCGGTATTGGGGAGAAGGGTGTAGCGATGGGGGGGAATGACATCGAGCAGATTGGGTTCACCGGGATTTTGCCCAATGTTGCTTCGGCGAACCGCCACAGTGACGATCTCGGCACCGCTGGCTTCAATGGCCGCCTGAGTTTCCTTCAGGTCCCGGTATTTACCGGTCCCTACCAGGAGTCGGGAATGATAGGTTTGGCCTGCGACCGCTAACGGAGTATCAGCTGTGCTCATTTGATCTTCCCTCTTGGGATTTGCTCATGGGGCCTATTATACCGATTAAAGGCGGTTATCGCCGCTGTCTAGAGTTTGACCGCCGCCAATGGCATGGACGATCTCCACTTTATCGCCCGGTTGCAGACGCCAATGGGGATGTTCGCTGCGGGGGACGATTTCCTGGTTGATCTCCACTGCGAGCCGTTTTCCCTGGAGTTCCAATAGCATAATGAGCTCTGAGACTAGGCAGCCTTCCGGTACCTGGTGAGTTTTGCCGTTTAATAAAATTTCCATCGTGGTGCGATTACTAGCTAATGTTGTCTATTATTAAAACATAGTCATTAATCAATTTCTTAATGGAGCCGCACCTTTGTTCGCAATGAAACGCTATCTGTGGGTTTTGGGGTTCATTGCCTGTCTTTGTATAGGATTATCGGTGCCAGCGCAGCAAAATCAGGGCTCCAGGGGAACGGTCCTGTTATTGGATATCCAAGGTGTGATCGGGCCCGCTGTCAGTGGTTATGTCCAGCGAGCAATGGAAAGAGGGGGAGATAAGGGGGCGGCGCTTATCATCTTGCGGATGGACACCCCGGGGGGGCTGGATAGGGCCATGCGGGATATCATCCGGGATATCTTGGCTTCCCCTGTACCCGTGGTGGGGTACGTGGCCCCTAGTGGGGCCCGGGCGGCCAGTGCCGGTACCTACATCATGTACGCCAGTCATATCGCCGCTATGGCCCCCGCCACTAATCTGGGAGCAGCAACGCCTGTACAGCTTCCTATGGGGGCCCCGCCGTCGCCAGAGGAAGGGGAGGGAAAAGAAGAGGGGCAGTCATCCCAAGAGGCTATGGCCCATAAGGCGATCAATGATGCCGTGGCCTATATCAAAGGGCTAGCCGCCCAGCGGGGCCGGAATGCGGAATGGGCAGAGCAGGCGGTACGGGAGGCTGCCAGCCTTTCGGCCCAAGAGGCCCTAGAGCTAGGAGTTATCGATCTCATTGCTGCGGATATCCCCACTTTGCTCAAGCGTCTTGACGGACGGACCGTGAGTGTGGCAGGGGGTGAAACCACCTTACGTACTACCGGGATGACCATTAGTCGGGTTGAGCCCAACTGGCGGGATCGGCTACTGGCGATCATTGCCAATCCTAATGTGGCTTATATCTTAATGCTGGTGGGGGTTTATGGGCTGATTTTCGAACTGGCCAATCCGGGTTTTATCTTGCCGGGAGTGGTGGGGACCATCTCTCTTTTGCTCGCTTTCTATGCCTTTCAGGTTCTGCCCATCAGCTCTGCGGGGCTGGCGCTGATGGTGTTGGGGATCGCCTTTATGGTGGCTGAAGTATTTGTGCCGAGTTTTGGAGCCTTAGGGGTGGGCGGGGTTATTGCCTTTGTGATTGGTTCAGTCATCCTCTTGGATACCAATGTGCCAGGTTATGAGATTTCCTGGCCTTTGATTATTGCGGCGGCCTTGACCAGTGCGGCTTTTCTGTTTGTGGTGCTGTCCTTGGCGATCCGCTCCCAGCAGCGGCCGGTGGTGAGTGGGCGGGAACAGATGGTAGGGGCGGTGGGTAAGGTGATAGGGGTATCGGGGGACACAGCGACCGTTCGCCTTCACGGAGAGGTATGGTCGGCCCAGGCAGCTGAGCCGTTAGCGTTGGGCCAACGGGTACGGGTAACGGGATTGGAGGGATTAATGTTGAAAGTAAGGCCGGAACCGGAGGAAGATCATCATGATTGAGGCGCTCTATTATGTGCTGGCAGTGGTTGTTGCTTTTCTCGTTCTCGCTATCCGCATCCTGCGGGAGTATGAGCGGGGCGTTATTTTTATGCTGGGGCGGTTTTGGAAAGTAAAAGGGCCAGGACTGATTATTCTTATCCCTGGCATTCAACAGATGGTGAGAGTGGCGTTGCGGACTGTGGTGTTGGATGTGCCTAGCCAGGATGTCATTTCCCGAGACAACGTGTCCGTGAAGGTCAATGCGGTGATCTACTACCGGGTCGTTGACCCGGAGAATGCCATTATCCAAGTAGAAGATTACGATACGGCTATTAGCCAATTGTCCCAGACCACCTTACGTTCGGTATTAGGTCAGCATGATCTAGATGAGATGCTGGCTGAACGGGATAAGCTCAATAACGATATCCAACAGATTTTGGATGAACAAACTGATGCCTGGGGAGTCAAGGTGGCTAATGTAGAGATTAAACATGTGGATCTTGATGAAAGCATGATCCGTGCCATTGCTCAACAAGCGGAAGCCGAGCGTTCCCGGCGGGCTAAGATCATCAATGCGGAAGGGGAGAAACAAGCAGCCGACAAGCTGTTGGAGGCCGCTAAGATTTTGTCGGCGGATCCCAGAGCGATCCAGTTACGTTATCTGCAGACGCTCAAAGATATTTCTACCCACCAAAGTTCTACTGTAGTGTTTCCTTTACCCCTTGATTTGATTTCGCCCTTATTGGAGACTGCCACTAAGCGCAAGAATAAAATAGGAGAATAGGTTAGCTAGGCCCTATGATGGGAACCTTTTGGCAAGAAGCCAAGTCGCGTTTTAAGCAAGAATTGCAGCCTTCTGAAGGAGGAAAGGACCGCGGGTGGCGGGCTTTTTTGCGCCAAAAGTTTAATCTCATCCAGGTAATATCACAGAAAATTCTTGAGGGAGAGCTTACTTTGTGGGCTACTAGCTTAGTTTATACCACTTTGCTCTCCCTGGTCCCCTTGCTGGCAGTCAGTTTTTCGGTGCTCAAAGCCTTTGGTGTCCATAATCAGATAAAGCCAGTACTGCATCATTTTCTGCTGCCGTTAGGGCCGCGGAGTGAGGAGATTACTACTCAGATTATCCAGTACGTGGAAAATTTGAATGTCGGCGTGCTGGGATCCATAGGATTGGGACTACTTTTCTACACGGTGATCTCTCTTATCCAGAAGATTGAAAGCGCCTTTAATCAGGTCTGGCGGATTAAAGCAGAGCGCCCTTTTCTCCGGCGTTTTAGTGATTACCTTAGCGTGCTACTCATAGGCCCCGTGCTAGTATTTTCAGCGATAGGAGCGACCGTATCGGTCTTGCAAACTAGTTTCATTCAAACCCTCTTAGAGTTGGAATTTTTGGGTAGAGTTTTAGTGGCGATAAGTCAACTGCTGCCCTACCTACTCGTCATCGGCGGTTTTACCTTTGTTTATATCTTTCTCCCCAATACTAAAGTTAAGTTAGGCAGCGCTTTGGTGGGGGGAGCGGTAGCCGGGGTGTTATGGGAGACTACGGGGCTCCTTTTCGCTTTTTTTGTGGCCACCTCTACCAAATACGATGCCATTTATTCCGGTTTTGCCATTGTGATTCTCGTTATGATTTGGATCTATATTAGCTGGCTTATCCTGTTGATAGGGGCGCAGGTGGCGTATTACCACCAATATCCTCAAATGATAAGTTTGGCTAAGCAAGAGTCTTTGCGCCTGAGTAATCGTCTTAAAGAGCAAGTAGCGCTACTTATCCTGATTCAGGTAGGAGAAGCATTCCACCAGGGGCATTCCCCCCTTACACTAGAGAACTTGATTGAGCGGTTGGGTCTTCCCGGTTATTTAATGAAGGAAATTCTTGAATCCCTGGAAAAGGAGCATTGGATAACAGAAACTAGTGATGAGCCTCCCGGTTATTTGCTGAGCCAAGATCCAGATACCGTCACTATACGAAAAGTAGTGGAGATTATTCGGCGGATGGAAGAACAGGATTTTCCCTTGGAACAGGCGCCCCTTAAAATGCCCGCTGTGGATGGGGTAATAGAAAAAATTGAGCAGGCTTTGGACCAGGCGTTAAAGGAGGCCACCTTAAAAGATTTAATAAGGGGTAAATTTCAGGTTAAGTCGAAGACAAATGGGGGAGTAAACGCTCCTGCTTAGGGCACAGCATTTTTAGATGAATCACCTGCTAAGGCAGGGCCAATCGGGCTTTTTCCCCACGCCGGTAAAATACGCCAGTCCTGCCAATAATTTGCACCAACTCTGCTTCAGTCACCTCGAGG
Source organism: Nitrosococcus wardiae (assembly GCF_004421105.1). Taxonomy (NCBI): domain Bacteria; kingdom Pseudomonadati; phylum Pseudomonadota; class Gammaproteobacteria; order Chromatiales; family Chromatiaceae; genus Nitrosococcus; species Nitrosococcus wardiae. Next base: position 2,877,028 of record NZ_CP038033.1, on the reverse strand, counting down.
ATATACTTAATCATTGCCGAGCGTTCTTCCCGTTCAGCACCATGGATTTTGATCTTAATAAGCTCATGGTGCTCTAAGGCGTTATTAATTTCTTCCAGCACGGCTTCCGTCACTCCGTTTTGGCCTATGATCACCACCGGTTTTAGAGAATGGGCTAGAGCTCGTAGGTAGCGTACTTGATTTTTGGTAAGTGGCATGATGGGTGAAGAAGACTTAAAGATAATTATCTGTTTTTAATTTTACCTAGGCCTTTAATTGAAGTATAGTTTTTTGTGACAATGTTAATCATAACAGTGACTTATTAGTTAATTTTAAAGTAAAAAATAGTATGTTTTGATGGGATGATATGGCACGAAGCAAGTTATTGCGTTATAGTCGCTTCTTCCTTAAACCCTGAGGGGAGATGGATTTCCTCGCTGATGAGGATAGGCAAGGGGAGAACGAAAGGTCGGGAGAGACGGCGAAAAGCGTGGGATATAGCGGTTTCCATTTAGATAGAATTCCATTGGACTTGGGGTCAGCGCGTTGCCCTAAACGCCTTTAAACGAGAAGTGCTATAGTGACAGAAAGGGTTGTTACCACTTTGGAAAAATAAGAAAACGCACCTCTAATGGTGCCTTGAAAGGTGGGCCGAAAATGTTCTCAAAAATGATTGATTTTGTCAAGACATTATATGTGATATGTCGGTTAGAGGCTGGACCGCAGAAGGTACCTTCTTCAACTGCGCTCCTTACTGGGAGCTTGATAGCCTATATCTTGGGCCGGATGTGGGTAGAAACGTTTGATCACTCAATAGCAGCCGCGGGGTTTTTGGGAGTATTCGATGCCATACTGCTTGCTTTGGTGGCTAGTGTGCCGTTGATGCTACTTAGATTCAATAATCGAATACTGCAAACGTTGACAGCGATGGCTAGCGCGGGCTTTGTGGTGTGTCTTGCCCAGTTGTTTCTTTTGTTTCTTTTAAGCGATTTACCCCTTCCTGAGGAACGTTTTTCTCGGGTAGTCACTTTTTTAACACTCCCGCTTTTGCTGTGGAAAATATTAATCAATACCGTTCTGCTAAAGACTGCTTTGGCTTGGAATTTTCTGCCAGCTCTTGGTCTATCTTTAGGGCACCTGTTGCTAGTGTTTCTAGTGGGTGGCCCCATGGCTTCTAGTTTGGTGGGGTGAGGCAAGTAGCCAAAGGAGCAGAGGGGACTTTGCCTTTTTCCCACAACAGATTTCTGTCTAGTCATCGTTTGGAGGAGAGGCGACTCTGGACGAAGGAACCTCGACTCTCAGCTATGCTGTTCACGGCCAGGTAGTTGCAAAGTACCTGGGTCAGTTAATCGCTATGCTGGCGATTCTGACCCTTCCTCCTCTCGGGGCATCGGTCATCTTCAGTGAGTATGAACTCAGCTTTCGTTATCTTGCTGTTATCTTTGTTCTAAGCTTCTTCGCCGTTCCCTGGGTACGATTGTCTGTACCGGCCCAGGTCCAGACCAATGAAGCTTTAGTCGTAGTTGCCCTTACTTTTATTCTAGCCCCTCTGTTCATGAGTTTTCCCCTCATGGGTGAAGGCCTTTCCTTTGTGGATGCCCTCTTTGAGGCTGTGTCTGCGGTCACGACGACGGGATTGTCCACCTTAGCCACCGTTGAGGATAAATCCCAGACCTTTCTCTTTGCCCGGGCTTGGATGCAATGGTACGGCGGGCTCGGGATTGTCGTGCTTTCTGCTGCTCTGCTCATGGGACAGCATGTGGCTGCCCGGCGCCTGACTGAACCCGTTGGGAGGGCTGAGGGTTTGATTGCTGAGGGTCTGATCACTACGGCAAGGACTCATGCTCGGCGGATGTTGGTGGTCTATGGAGTGTTGACTGGTTGGGGGTTGTGGGTGCTGTGGGCCATTCAGGGAGATTTTTTCAGTGCTCTGATCTACGGGCTCTCCGCCGTTTCCACGGGAGGATTTTCCCCTTCGGATGAAAGCTTGCTGGGATTAGATACCGACGTTGCCCGCTGGGCGGTGATCTTATTGGCTTTGGGGGGCGCCATACCCCTACCACTTTACTACCTTATTTATCACTTGGGTTGGCGCCAAGTTATTGATGGGGTTGGTTGGGGCAGGGATTCTGGCATGGCGCCTTCATGCCTTGGTGGGGTTATCTTGGGCGGAGAGTCTTCCCCAGAGCTTGCTGCTTGGCTTTTCTGCGCTGACCACAGCCGGTTTTAGTAACCTTGAGGTAGCCGATCTGGATCCTGCTTCGAAACTATTGTTGATGGGGATGATGAGTGTGGGAGGGGGGATCGGTTCTACCGCTGGTGGCATCAAGATACTGCGGCTATTGATTTTTTTGCGTTTGGTTCAGCTGCTTATTCAGCGTACGGCCCTCCCTCCCCAAGCTGTCCACAAGCCTAGGTTAGCGGGGAGAATTTTGCAGGAGGAGGAAATTCAGCAGATTCTGCTATTGATTATGCTATTCGGATTGGTGGTGGTGTTTTCATGGTTAGGGTTTGTGCTTTTGGGGGAGCCTTCCTTGAATGCGCTGTTCGAAGTGGTATCGGCAACGGGAACGGTGGGCCTTTCCACGGGAATTACTGGCCCCGGGCTGCATCCTTTCTTAAAGCTCTTGCTTTGTATCGATATGCTGCTCGGCCGGTTGGAGATTATTGCCTTGTTAGTTCTCTGCTATCCTCGTACTTGGATAGGGCGGCGGACTCAATCCCGGTGAGATAGCCAGCCGCTTTGCTATATTATTATCAAGAAGGCGATCTTGAACGATGCGAGCGGTTTTTATTGGGGCAAGTTCTTTGGCAGTGATGACAGCCCGCTTACTTTTTAAGCGCGGACATGAAGTGATTTTTGTTGAGCGCAGAAAGGAGCGAATCGATGCCTTGGCCGAAGAGCTTGACTGTGGGTTTTTACATGGCGATGGCAGTAAACCTGCTATCCTACGCCAAGCTGACCCAGCGGATACGCATATTTTATATTGTCTGACGGGTAATGATCAGGCCAATATCCTCGCTAGCCTTTGGAGCTTACCACGATGATCCGGGATGTAGCTCGGGTATTTTCATTCGTGGTTCGGGAGCAGGATAAAGGATCCATTGAAATGCTTAATTTACCTGAGAACAGTCGGGTGATTTGTATTTATCGGGATCACGAATTTCTTATTCCGGAACCGGAAACTTTGCTGGAAGCCAAAGATGAAGTGGTGATTATCACCCATCGGCAGAATTTGGCTAAGCTAGAGGAGCGTTGGACGCCTCAACGGCAGCAATCCACCTCTCAAGTTTTCCAAAAATAGCTATGGAATATAAGGATTATTACAAAATCATGGGGTTGCCTCGGACTGCGTCCCCGGAGGAAATTAAGCGGGCCTATCGGCGCTTGGCCCGCAAGTATCACCCGGATGTCAGCAAGGAACCTCAGGCTGAGGAGCATTTTAAGGAAATTAATGAAGCCTATGAGGTGCTCAAAGACCCGGAAAAACGGGCTGCTTACGATCAGTTGGGCTCAGGGTGGAGAACGGGAGAGGAATTTCGTCCACCACCGGAGTGGGAACAGCGCTATTGGTCCGGCCCTGGCGGTTTCGGTGCAGCGGATTTTGCCGATTTAGGGGAATTCTTTGAATCTCTTTTTGGTGGTGCGCCCTTTCGCCGGACGACTCGGACCACAACTGGATTTCCAAGGCCTGGTGAATCCCAACACGCCCGGTTAGAGGTCAGCTTAGAAGATAGCTATCAGGGGGCGACGCGCACGATTACCTTAGAAGTCCCTGAAGTCAGCCGCCAAGGGCAGGTGGTGAACCGTACTCGTAGTTTGCGGGTTAAGATCCCTAAAGGGGTGACCCAGGGTCAGCAGATCCGGTTACCAGGCCAGGGCTCACCAGGAATGGGTGGGGGACGCCCAGGGGATCTCTACTTGGAGGTGGTGTTTCAACCTCATCCCCTCTACCGCCCTGAGGGCAAGGATATTTATGTGGATTTACCTGTTGCCCCTTGGGAGGCTGCCTTGGGCGCAGATCTTTTCGTGCCGACCTTAGGCGGTGAGGTCAAAGTGAAGATCCCTCCAGGTTCTCAAAGCGGTCACCGCTTACGGCTCAAGGGCCGGGGTTTGCCAGGAAACCCACCTGGTGATCAATATGTGGTGCTACACGTGGTTTTGCCCCAGGCGGAGAGCGAAGCGGCACGGGAGGCTTATCGCCATCTTGCCAAAGCTATGCCTTTTAATCCTCGTCAGAAGTGGGGAATGTAACCCATGAAAAATTCAGTTGTGACAGGCGTAGTGATTGATGAGGATCACTTTACCCTAACGGAATTGACTGAGATCTGCGGAATTACTCCTGAAACTGTTTTCGAGATGGTAGAGCTGGGTTTGCTTAACCCCCAAGGTAGTCGGCCAGAGCGGTGGCTTTTCCCTGGTATCGCTGCCTGTCGTGTACGCCAAGTACTGCGTCTTTCCCAGGATCTAGAGGTTAATATGGCGGGGGCGGTATTGGCTGTCGAATTGCTAGAAGAGCGAGAACGGCTACAGGCCCAGATCCGCGAGTTAGAGTACCGTCTCTCGTTGCTCCGTTGATTAAGGGAGCGTTATAGGATAGGAAAATATCAAAACATATTGGGAGAATGACCTTAAGTTGTTTCCTCTTTATCCTTGCTGGCTGTGTTCCATGTGCTCGCAGTACTCTTGCAGGTGGTCGGGTAAATCAGCCGGGCAGACTCCGCATTGTCGGTTGCCAGGGACGGCATAATCAATGAACTTGGGATAGGCCAAGTCCAGGTTGCGCATAATATCGCGGAATTGTTCTAAACTCTTGCCCTGGCCTAGGCGTGGGTTGCGGTTTTTCTCTTGCGCAATCGTTGAAACGCGACGGTGATGGTAATCATGGGCTGGATAGACGAGATAATCGTCGGGAAGTATGAAAAGTTTATCAGTGACACTATGATAAAGAGAGTCCGTGTCGCCGTTTTGGAAATCTGTGCGTCCGCAGCCGTCGATCAGAAGAGCATCACCGGTGAAGACGTGGTTCTGAAAAATATACGCGAAATGGCCGTCCGTGTGGCCCGGCGTATAAAGTGGCTGAAACGTCAAGCTGCCTACTTGAAACGGTTTTCCTTCTTCAATGCCCACATCAATACAAGGCAAGCGATCAATCGCCGGTGCCGCAATTTTGCTACCGACTTTTTGCTTAAGCTGAAGCGCTGAGGTGATGTGATCAGCATGGATGTGTGTGTCCAGCGTATAGGCTAGCGTCAGCCCCAGCTTATTGACCTCAGCTAGGTCTCGCTCCAACGAATTGATGACCGGATCTACTAAGACAGCCAAACCAGTCTCCTCACAGCCCAGCAAATAAGTATAGGTGCTCGAAATGGGTTCATACAATTGTCGAAAGATCATCATTTATTCCTCGCCGGGGCTTCTACAGTTTCAGAAAAACAATATAGATTCAAGAAGACAAAAGGTACAGTCGTATCTCTTCCTCTAAGAAACGAACTTGCCAACCATCGTCTCGCGAAGACTCGGTAACCCCCAACGGCTGAAAATTCGCAATGTACGCCGGTTAGCTGGCCTGACATTCATGCCACGATGAAATTTCTTTAGGTTCTTTGTTCGAATATCAACTTGTGTGCAAAAGCTCCCGCAACCATTGCAGCAACGAAGCCAAGGACCGGCAATAGCCCAGTGGCAAGCGCAGTAATAGCCGGCCCGGGGCATAGGCCCGCCAGCCCCCAGCCCACCCCGAAAAGTATTGCGCCGGTTACTAGACGAGCATCTATATCCTGCTTTGTCGGCAAATAGAAACGTTTTGCAAATAAAGGATGCGGCCGCTTGAGAATGAGCCGGAACGCCGGAATTGTCACAAGCAGGGCGCCTCCCATCACGAAGGCCAAAGTCGGGTCCCATGTGCCGGCGACATCTAAAAAATTAAGAACCTTTGCCGGGTTCACCATTTGCGAAACGATTAGCCCCAGAGCAAACAGAATGCCTGAGACTAGCGATAGAATGAGTTGAAGCATGTTATTTCTTTGTGTCATGTTAACCTCCGAATATGTGACGTATCACAAAGGTTGTCATTCCAGCCGCCGCCATAAAGGTGAGGGTTGCTATCATTGAGCGGGGTGCCAGTCTTCCAATTCCGCAGACACCGTGACCACTGGTGCAGCCACTGCCAAGTCTCGTACCAAAGCCAACCAGAAGTCCCGCAAACAGCATGATTGGCCAGCTGACCTGCAAATCGACAGGCAAGGGATTTGCCAACAGAGGCCAGGTTGCTCCGCCCAGGATGAGCCCCCCCACAAACATGATGCGCCACCCCAAGTCCCCTTTAGCAGGAGTCAACAAACCGCCGTAAATTCCGCTAATTCCCGCAATGCGGCCTGCACCTAGAAGCATTAAAATGCTGGATAATCCAATCATTAGACCCCCGATGAGTCCACTGACAGGTGTAAATTCAGTCATGGTTTCCCCTTTAAGTACCTCAGTGAAAGTTTTGAAGTATTCCTAAAACACCTCATATTTTATTCATAGATACTTATAAGCACTCAATCTTTAGAATAACCCTATTCTGTTATACCCGCGGGGGTATATCAAGCTAATAAACTCCACTTTGGGTTTCCTATACTCAGGAAAACGTGGCTAATCCTCCGGAAAAATTACGACTTTTTCCGAATAACTGCAGACATATTACTGGTGTGTTATAGGCTTATCTTTATATACCCCCGCCTGTATAATATGTGCTCAGGAGTGTTTCCAGGAGATCTTCATGTCTGATTTAGACCGTCCAAAAGAAGTGCGTAAGAAAGCCCTGCTTTCCAGGCTGGCACGCGTGGAGGGCCAGATCCGGGCGATCCGTCGTATGATCGAGGAAGGCCAGCGCTGTGAATCGATTGCCCAGCAATTGGCCGCTTCTCGCACCGCCATGAATAAAGCCTTTTGTGAAATGATGGCTTGTGCCATCGAAGATGAAGTTGATAAGGAAGGTTTGCTCAATGACGCGGTCCAGAAAAAATTATCAGAGCTGACACGGATTCTCACCAAGTATGGATAAGTTGGGAAAGGCTGGTGTGCTTTCTGCGTGGGTCCGCCGTATCCTTGGTCTTGGCCCCCCTGCCGCCAATGTGTCGAATCACTTGGAAAAGTTGTTGCTGGAATAGGAAATTTAGGCCGCCTTTTTCATGGATAGCTCCTTAAGCAGTTTGTCTAGTGCTTCTAAGCGTGCCTGGGCATCCGGTAGTTCTTGGACAAAACGGAGTTTTTCCTGGCCATCTAGCTTATAGACGCTAGGTTGCTTTTGTATCAAGTTAATGATTGCCATGGGATCCACGTTGGGTTCTGGTCGGAAGTAGATCCGGCCACCATAGGCGTTTGCCTCAAGTTTGCGGATCCCAATTTCATTTGCCTTCAGGCGAAGTTCATGGATAGCAAATACGGTCTTAGTGGCCTCTGGCAATAAGCCAAAGCGATCAATCATCTCCACCTGAAGCTCCTGCAGTTCTTGATAGCTCTTGGCGGTGGCGATCCGTTTATAGAGCACTAAGCGGGTATGCACATCAGGAAGATAATCTTCCGGAATGAGGGCGGGGGCATGGAGGTCAACCTCTGGACCATGTTCTGCGGATTGTTCCAAATCCAAGGTTTGCCCGGATTTCAGGCTATTGACCGCCCGTTCCAGCAGGTCATTGTAAAGACTAAAACCGATCTCTTGCATTTGCCCACTTTGGTCTTTACCCAGCAGTTCTCCAGCTCCTCGGATCTCCATATCATGGGTGGCCAAGGTAAAACCAGCTCCCAGTTCTTCCAGGGACTCGATGGCCTCTAGGCGTTTGACCGCATCTGCGGTCATAACCGAGCGAGGGGGAACAATCAGATAGGCATAAGCTCGGTGATGGGAGCGTCCCACCCGTCCACGCAACTGATAAAGTTGGGCCAGGCCGAATTTATCAGCCCGATGGATGATGATGGTATTGGCACTGGGGATATCAATCCCCGTTTCGATGATAGTGGTGCAAACCAGGACATTAAAGCGCCGGTGGTAAAAATTTAGCATCACCTGTTCCAGTTCCCGCTCCCGCATTTGGCCATGGGCGACACCCACTTTGGCCTCGGGAAAGAGGGATTGAACCCTCTGGGCCATTTTATCGATGCTTTCCACTTCATTATGGAGAAAATAAATTTGTCCCCCGCGTTTGATTTCCCGCAGCAAGGCCTCTCGGAGGAGGTTGTCATCCCACTGCCGCACAAAAGTTTTAATAGCCAGGCGGCGCGCCGGTGGGGTGGCAATGATAGAAAGATCCCGGAGTCCTGAAAGAGACATATGTAGGGTTCGAGGAATAGGGGTCGCGGTTAAGGTGAGTATATCCACCTCGGCCCGTAAGGCCTTCATCCGTTCTTTTTGTCGGACTCCAAACCGGTGTTCTTCATCGATAATCACCAGTCCCAGGTCCTTGAAGCGGATGTTTTCCTGCAATAGTTTATGGGTGCCAATCACAATATCCACCCGGCCATCGGCAATGTCCCTGATCACAACCTCTTGCTCTTTGCGGGAGCGGAAGCGGGATATGACCTCTACCCGCACTGGCCAATCGGCAAAACGGTCCTTAAAGCTTTGATGGTGTTGTTGGGCTAGGAGCGTGGTGGGTACGAGCACGGCCACTTGTTTGCTTGACTGGGAGGCGATAAAGGCAGCCCGCATGGCTACTTCGGTTTTACCAAAACCCACATCCCCACAGACGAGACGATCCATGGGCTTATCTGAAGTTAGATCAGCAATCACTGCCTCAATAGCGTCGGCCTGATCGGGAGTTTCTTCAAAAGGAAAGGCTCGGGCGAAAGCGGCATAGTGGGAATCGGGAGGGGGCAGGGCAGGTTTTTTCCGTGCTGCCCGCTGGGCATAGATAGCTAGCAGCTCGGCAGCCACATCTCGGACCCGCTCCCGGGCCTTGCGTTTGGCCCGTTCCCAGTGACCGGAACCCAGTTTATGCAAGGGTGCAGCTTCGGGGGAGGCGCCGGTGTAACGGCTAATCAGGTGAAGAGAGGAGACGGGAACGTAGAGTTTATCCCCATCGGCGTATTCCAGTGCCATGAATTCGGTGCGGACTTTCCCCACTTCCAGGGTCTGTAACCCTAAATAGCGGCCCACACCGTGTTCTTCGTGGACCACTGGGGCGCCGATGGAAAGCTCCACCAGATCTCGGACTACCGCATCCGTATCCCGGCTACGTCCTTTTCGACGGCGTTGCTGCATGGCTTGCTCGCCGAACAATTGAGGTTCGGCAATTACTGCAAGCTGTGGTTTTCCCAGTAGCAAGCCCTGCTGTAGCGGTGCTACAGTGATCCCGAAGCGTTTCTCGCCCTGAAGAAAAGTTTCCCAGTTTTCAAAGAAGTGAGGCTGGATTCCGCTGTCTTTGAGCAGCTCCCGCAAGGTTTCTCGGCGCCCCGTGGTTTCGGCGGCAAATAATACCCGTCCTTGAAAGTTTTCTATAAACTGATTGAGGGTTTCCAGAGGTTGGGAGGCGCGAGCATTGATCGTGAGTTGGGGGGGGGTTTCGGTGGCGAAGTTTTGATGACCTGCCTTTTCCTCTAGTTCGGAGGGTTGCAGGCTGATCCGGGGTAGACTTTTAAGAGCGGCAAAGACCTGGCCCGTTTGAAGGTAGAGTTGCTGGGGGTTGAGTAGGGGACGTTCTAAATCATGGCGACGCTGCTCATAGCGATCGTTGATTTCTTTCCAAAAAGCGTTAGCTGTTGCGTGGACTCCCTCTAAGGTGACCGCCAGGGTGTTTTCTGGAAGATAATCGAATAGGGCATCGGTACGGTCGAAAAAAAGCGGCAGATAATACTCAATTCCTGGGGGGAGAGTCCCTTCGCTCACCTCGCGATAAATAAGGCTGCGTTGGGGATCGCCGCTAAAGGTGCTGCGATAGTTTTTTCGGAACTGAGTAATAGCCTCTTCCGTCAAGGGGAATTCCCGGGCTGGCAATAGCCGGATCTGTTCTATATGTTCCGAGGAACGCTGGGTTTCCGGGTCGAAGCTGCGGAGGCTGTCCACTTCATTATCAAAGAGGTCGATTCGATAGGGCACCCTGCTGCCCATAGGGAACAGGTCAATAAGAGAACCCCGAACCGCGAATTCGCCGTGCTCCATCACCTGGGAAACACAACGATATCCCCCCTTTTCCAGTTGCTTTCGCCAGGATTCCAAGTGAAGGTGATCGCCAGTTGCTACCAACAGGCCATGGGTTTCTAGGTATTCCCGGGGCGCAAGGCGTTGCATCAAAGTGGATACGGGGACGATCAGTACTCCGTGCTTTAATCGGGGTAATTGGTAGAGGGTGGCTAGACGCTCAGAGATAATGTCTTGATGGGGGGAGAAGGTGTCATAGGGGAGCGTCTCCCAATCGGGAAAATGAAGGATGGGAAGAGTTTCTTGGCCGCTGCAATAGAAGCGGAGTTCATCCTCCAGCCGATTTGCTGTGACTGTATCTGGCGTAATCACCAGGATTGGCCCCGGGTGATGACGGGCGCTGGTTGCTAACACCAGGCCGAAACTGCTTCCGTAAAGTCGACCAAAATAGCGATGCTCGCCTGCCTGTTGGGGCAAGGCCGGCGATAAAGAGGCAAGATTTAAAACGGATGACATGGAAATTCTGGCAATTTTATAAAAATTGCTAAATTTTACCAGCTAGCCTGGTTTTTTCACCCCCAAGATCCTGTGGTAGAACCTGGACAGTAGGAATAGCAAAGTTGGGATTATATTCCTGTTGATTTAAATGTGGATAATATTATATCTCTTTCAAAAATTAGAGACACAGTGGGGAAGGTTAAATACCACGAGTTTTCCGCCTCGTGGCCAGGTAATATTTGGAGAAGCTCTTAGAAACAAGCTTACGTTTATGCTTGCGGGAATGCTATAAAGGAAGACCCTATCAGGAAAAACCCTAAATGAGCGTGGTCCACCTGCCATAGTCGAATGCACTATAGTAATATTATCAAGCTTACTAAGAAGCTTCTATCGGGTCATGGGCACTCACATGTTCACCGAGGAGGTTGATATGTCGTCAGGAAAGGGCTTCGTCGTAGTGGCCGTGATCCTTGTCCTGGTCGTACTACTCGGGGGTACCTATAGGGTCCTGTTCCACATGCCGGGCCAATCTTACCGCGGCATGCCGCCGCCGCTGGCGAGCGAAGAGAAGGCGTTGCGTGACCGCCTCCAGGAGCATGTCCGGGTTCTGTCCCACCAGATTGGCGAGCGGCACTACTGGGAGCCCAATCACAAGCTGAACGCGGCGGTCTATATCGAACAGACGTTCCGGAACACGGGCTACGAACCAGTCAGGCACGCCGTTCAGACCCATGAGAGACTATTCGACAATATCGAGGTAACGCTGCGGGGAGACCGCCTGCAGGACGAATCATTGGTCATCGGCGCCCACTACGACACGGTCCGCGGTAGCCCCGGCGCGGACGACAACGCCTCCGGGATCGCCGTCCTGCTGGAGCTGGCGCGGCTGCTGCATGACGCGAAGCCCGACCGGACCCTTCGCCTGGTCGCCTTCGCCAACGAAGAGGCCCCCTTCTTCGGCACCCAAGCCATGGGCAGCCTGAATTACGCCCGACAGACCCGCGCGGACGGCGAGAACATCGTGGGCATGATCTCCCTGGAGATGCTGGGCTACTACACCAGGGAACGCGACAGCCAGCACTACCCGCCGCTCCTCGGCTACCTCTACCCGGACACGGGGAATTTCGTGGCATTCGTGGGCAACATGGCTTCCCGGCAACTGGTGCGGGACGTCATTGAAGCCTTTCGCGAACACGCCACGGTTCCCTCGGAAGGCCTGGCCGCGCCGGAACTGCTAGAAGCCATCCGGCGCTCGGACCACTGGGCTTTCTGGGAGAGGGGCTACCCGGCCATAATGCTCACGGATACGGCCAACTTCCGCAACCCCTACTACCACGGCCCGAGCGACACGTACCCCACACTGGACTACGAGTCCATGGCGCGGCTGACCGCCGCTTTGGCACAAGCCGTGGCAGATATGGCCCGACAGTGAGGTGACCCGAGCGTGGCATTGAGCAGATCGCCTGTCCGTATGATGGCGTTGTGCATTGCCTCAATGCCCAGGAGCTATCGCAGGGGCGAGCCAGGCTGAGTGGGGGAGAAGGGTTGAAGGATCAAATTCACGGGCGAAGGCATAGATCGCCTCCTCGGCCAGGGTCATCGTGCCCGTCTCAAACCGTCGCGGGGGTGGGCAATCACTCATCGACCATGACCGTTGGAATAGAACCTTTTATGGTAAATTAACAAGTAAGCTGTCTATGGCAAGCGTTATAGCTTTTCTAGACGCTTATCGGTGATGCCTAATTTACTCGGTCAGAATGATCTTACGTGTTGTACAGAGTTTGTTGAGTAATGTAATGGCGGAAAACCGTTTCTCTTCTTTGCGCCCCTTTCCTGCTTGATCGTATATTTTATCAATACTCAAAGTATCTCCCTGCATGCTCACTTGGGCGGTATAGGCATCATAGCTGAAATCATTGCCAAAATCGATCCAATCCATAGGTATCAAGTATTCGATCCCGTTAGGTATGCGCTTTGCGCTGAAATCTGCCTTCAGGCTGGATTTTCTTAGCTCTTCAGGAAGGGAAGATCGTGCATGAGGTTTAGATTGCAGAGTGCTCTCATAGACCAAAACTTCGTCTCCTTTTATCTGATTTACCGGGACGCGGAGGATATAAGAACTCCCGTTAATAAGGTGCAGGAAGAAATAGTCCCCAGCTTCCCCGTTAATTCGTTCTCCTCTTGTTTTGACTTCAAATATTAGTTGATTATCCGATGAGACCTTCGCCTTAATGCGCAATATATCAAGCTCAGGTGTTAAAGCTTTATCTTTGAAAGAGAGTAGAATACGAGGATCATCGTAATTGTTCATGGCAAAGACAGGAGCGATACCTGCTAACATGAAAAGAATCGCTAGTACCACGTTTACCACGTTCCTATTCATGACCAAAAAACATTCCTTTCTCATGGATCATTTTCGCGATATCGCCTGCATCTTCCACTGCATCGAACAGAGCTCTAATTCTTCCTTCGGGATCAATTAGAAAGGCGGTACTGCTGTGATCCACTTGGTAGTGGAGTCTATTTCCTACATTCTTTGTATAGAAAACAGCTTCCACACCAAAAGTACGTTTAAGGCGTTTTAGATTATCGCCTTTCAGACGTAAATAGGAAATATTAGACCCAAACTTTTTGGTATAGTTGGCTAAGACCGCATTTGTGTCTCTATCTGGATCGACTGTCACAAAGATCCCATCTAACTTAATTTGCTTTTCTGCTGCGGTTTTCATTAGCATGGAAAGGTTTGCTAGCGACATGGGACAGATATCGCTACAGTGCGTAAACCCAAAGACGACTAATTTCCATTGATTTCTATTGCTTTCACTTCCTTTCTCTAAGTAGGCTATCGCTTCCTTTTGCAAAGGCGCGGGATGCCTCAGTACGATGGTTGAAGCTATTAGATTAACTGGAATAAACAGCAGAAGCATCATGACTGTAGCGAGGCTATATAAAGCCCTATTTTTCATTTCTACGTTGTTTTTCCTTAGTTAATTTTTTATGGTTATATTGCTGGTGCTGCACTCAACCGGCCTAACTTTTTTCATCAATAATCTACTCATGAGAAAATATGGAAGCCCGGTTGGTGCATTGAACAAACAGTAATTAGCGAATACCGCCTGCAGCAAACAGACCATGTGGCATGACCAGGCCATCGCTAGGACCAAACACTTTAATGACGGTGTCCGTCAGGGTATCAATTTTGATGATATACCCCGAAACCCAGCTTGCCAGTAACAAATATCGGTTATCTGGTGTTGGACTCAGGGTGTGGGCAACAGCAAAGCCTTCTGGAAGTTCCACACCCGGTTGGAATCTTTTTATAAACCGTGGCCGGTAACGGTCACTAATATCGAAGACCGACACATAGCCATCATCAGCAAAGGTGTGGTCAATCGAATCTTCCTCTGCGATATAGAGTTTGTTTCCAACAACAGCAATATCGGACGGAGAGCGAAAAACACCAGGCCCATGAACATCATTAGTGTGCTTAATAATTCGAGTGGCGGTTCCCTCCCAGGCATCTATTAACCACACACTCGGTGGAATAATTCTACGGGTAGTGGGCGGTGTCAAAGAGGTTTTGTCGAATTGCATTGAAGCGGTGATGGCGTAGCGTTCATCCAGCCAAAATACATAATGGGAAAAAGCCGCATGCCGTCTCTCATTGCCTAGCATAATTTGCTTCACGGCTTCCAGTTGTCCGTTCTCTCTATTGACTTTATACAAATCAATAACGTTATTATCAAAGAAATACCCTGTTCCCAGCCCTAGGGTTCCTGACTTATTGAACATGATGCCATGGGTCTGTTCCGTATATCCAGGGATGCTGATAGGGTCGACATCAGAAAATTCATTCGTTTTGTAATTAATAACGCGCACCTTGTCCCCCGTCCATTCGGTGAAATAGACAAAATCTGAATAGGGTAATAAGGTGGGACCGTGGATTTGGGTGGCAGGAGCCAATAGCCAGTTAGGAACGGCTTGGGCATTGTTGATGGATTCTACAAAGGGCAATTCTGCCGGGGTGTTTGGAACGTCTACCGGCAATAACGAATCCGCGACCACTTCTGCCGTACCATTATCCCAGTCGATTTCTTCAACCTTCAACGCAATGATATAGGCGGGATGTTCTTCCGTATTATCGGTGGTCACGTAAAATCTATCCCCTTCTGGTAATACCATCGTGTGTTGTAATGGAAGATCAGCGGGCCAACCTTCGATAAAGAAAGGATCTATAGTTATAATTTTGTCTTCTTTATAGTTAAGGAGATAGATCATGCGAGTGTGATAATCGATGGCGGTTACCACAGGCTGCAGATATTTATTATAAATATTTGGGGACTCATCTGCTTTTACTTGGTTTACAGAAACAGTAAGTAAGCAGACGAGTGCTAAAAGAAAATTAGAGGTAAATTTATTCATTTCTTGACTTCTTGTTCTCTTTTTCAATTTTTTTAATCCCTTGGAATCGCTTTAGTGTGTAACTTTCTGCGGGTTTCCAATTCGGCATCTTATTCTTTTGTCATTTATTATTAGTTAAATATATATCTAATATGAGTTACATATCTTATCATTCATCATTGAATTAAATGTGAATTAAATAGATAAAATTGAGAGATATTTCTCAATTTAAAAAGTGAATCATAAATAACCTTTTAAGGTTTTGCATAGTGGTATTCCCGGCAAACCCTGAAACTTTCTGATAAAAAATTGTTATTCCTGGTGGAAAAGTTGATTGATTAATAGCAGGAGTTTTTATATAAATTATATTATATCTCTCTCTAAAAATTTACTGATAGTGAGAGGGTGATGAAAAGATCGCAGGGAAGCTAGCCGGCAGTGAGAACCGGATCAATTGGATAAAAAGGTAGCTATATTATTCGAGACCAGGGAAAGGGGCTTTGAGAATAAATCAAGCAAACTGATCTAATGAAAAAAAGGGGCCATGAGAAGGCTGCCAATAGCCACCACTTTGATTAGAATATTCAATGAAGGGCCCGCCGTGTCTTTAAAAGGATCACCCACTGTATCGCCTACAATGGAGGCATTATGGGCAGGGGAGTTTTTTCCTCCTAAATGACCTTTTTCAATATATTTTTTAGCATTATCCCAAGCGCCGCCAGTATTCGCCATTAGTAGAGCAAGCATGACTCCCGTCAATAGTGCTCCGCCCAACACCCCTCCTAGGGCGTAGGGGCCCAGGGTAAACCCCACTAGGGGAGGGACCATCACCGCCAGTAAGCTAGGCAGGATCATCCGCTTGAGGGCAGCACGGGTAGCGATTGCGGTACAGCGGGCATTATCCGGTTTTGCTTTGCCTTCGAGTAAGCCCGGGATTTCCCGAAACTGACGTCGGATCTCCACAATCATTTCTCCTGCTGCTTCCCCCACGGCGGTCATGGTGAGGGCGCTGAATAAAAAGGGGAGCAGCCCCCCAATAAACATCCCGACCAATACTAAAGGATCGGTGATGTAGAGCATAAAATTGGGAATCTGGAGGATCACCACTTGCACATAAGCGCTAATCAGCGCCAAAGCGGCCAAGGCGGCGGCACCGGTGGCAAAGCCCTTACCAATAGCCGCTGTGGTATTGCCCAGCTCATCTAGGGTATCGGTGATTTGACGGGTTTGGGGTCCCATGCTAGCCATCTCGGCAATTCCGCCGGCATTATCTGCGATTGGACCGTAGGCATCCACCGCCATGACAATCCCTACCGTGGCCAACATACCCACAGCAGCGAGGGCGACTCCATATAGACCCGTGAGATAAGTAGCGGCGAGAATAATCCCGCCCAAAGTAAGTACTGGTATCATCATGGAGGTCATGCCTACGGCTAGCCCTTTAATAATCACCGTGGCTGGCCCCGTTTCTCCAGCAGAAGCGATCTGGCGAATAGGGCGGCCTTCAGTATAATATTCGGTAGCCAAACCGATTATCAGACTTCCTAGGGCCCCAGCAAGGACGGTCAACCAAAGCCGTATATCCATGCCGGCGAGGTCGATAATGAGCCAAGCAATGGCCATAAACAACACCGTGGCAGTACCCACACCCAGGCGTAGCGCCATCTCCGGCGCTTTAGCGGCAAATCCCCGTACCATGATGATGGCTATAATAGAGGCAACTAGGCCCCCCGTAGAGAGGGCCAAGGGCAGAAATAGAAGTTGAGCTTGGCTACCCAAGGGATCGATGGCAGTAGCAGTCATGGTGGAAGCAATGGCAATGGCGGCAATGATGGAGCCACAATAGGATTCAAAAATGTCCGCACCCATCCCGGCGATATCCCCCACATTATCCCCCACGTTGTCGGTAATCACGCCAGGATTGCGGGGGTCGTCTTCTGGGATTCCTATCTCAAGTTTGCCTACTAGATCGGCCCCCATATCGGCGGTTTTGGTGAAAATACCGCCCCCCACCCGTGAAAAGAGCGCCACTATAGAGGCCCCCATTCCAAAACCATTTAGGGCACGTAGAGTTTCCGGATTATCGGCAAAGGCTAGGTAAAGGCCACCTAGACCTAGCAATCCCAAGGAAGCGACGGTAAGCCCCATGACTGACCCCCCAAAAAAAGCGGTGGTCAGGGCTGCGGCTGCGCCTTGATAATGGGCAGCCACGGCGGTACGGCCATTGGTGCGGGTGGCTGTATGCATGCCAATAAACCCCGCAGTAGCAGAGCTGACGGCCCCAAGGAGGAAAGCCAGTGCCGTTTCTATATTAAAAAAAGTCACCAGAATCCCAAACACTAGTCCGGTAAATCCAGCTAGCACCAGATATTCTTGGCGGATGAATACCTGGGCGCCTTGCTGAATGGCGCGGGTGATTTCAAGGATTTTGCCTTCTCCTGACGGTAGGCGGCTGATCATGGCATAGACGGCCCAGGCGACTAATAAGCCGAGAACGCCTGCCAGGGGGGGTATCCAGTAAAAAGGCATGAAAAAGACTATAAGGCTGCTTGGAGAGGGTTATTAGGTAAAGATTGGGCAAACAGGGCGACCCGCTTTTCATAGGCTTCGCGGGCAATGGCGACATCTTCTAAAAGACGCGGTAATTCTTCGAGCAGTAACGCTTGGGGACCGTCGACCAAAGCTGTCTCGGGAGCAGGATGAAAATCAACCAATACCATATTCGCTCCGGTAATGATCCCTTGGGCAGTGACATGCATGAGATCCATGATTCTATCAGGGGAATGGGCACGGGAGCCTACCGAGTGAGAAGGGTCGATACACACTGGCATTCGGGTCAATCGTTTGATGACGGGGACATGGGCAAAATCCACAAAATTGCGATGGGGATCACCGGCGTTGGTTTTCATTCCTCGAAGGCAGAAGATCACCCGACGATTGCCTTCGCTGGCCAGATACTCAGCGGCGTTAAGGGATTCTTCCAAAGTAATGCCAAAACCTCGTTTGAGTAAAACAGGGTATTTTTGCTGGCGCCCTGCGATCTTTAATAATTCGAAATTTTGGGTGTTGCGAGTCCCAATCTGCAGCATAACGCCAGTTGGACTACCTGCTTTGCTCAAAGTCTGATCAATCTCATGAATATGGGATTCATGGGTGACCTCCATGGCGATAACCTTGATCCCATATTTTCCAGCTAATTCAAATACATATGGAAGACAGGCTTTACCAAGGCCTTGAAAAGCATAGGGGCTGGTGCGGGGTTTATAAGCGCCCATTCGGGCGCACACTTGATGATTGGCTTGCAAAGCCTGCATCATCAGTTCAACATGTTTCCGAGTATCTACGGCGCATAACCCTGCAAAGACATGAAGGTTATGCTGGCTAAAGAGGACCCCATTGTATTCAAAGTGACTAGAGCGGGCTTCATCTTTATGCCGCCCTAAAATCCGATATTCTTCGGAGACTCGAACGACTCGCTCCACACTAGGTAAAAGGGCTATCTCTTCAGTATCGATAGCACTGGTTTCTCCAATTAAATAAAGTTCAGTGAGTACCTGCTGTACCCCAATTTCTTGGTGCTCCCGGATAATGATATTGGGGATATTATGAAGGTGACGTAAGGTCTCTCGATATTCTTCGGAGTTTTTATCCGTGTTGGGTTGTAAAATAATAATCATGCTCTAACCGGGCTTTGGGGAGGATAAATTTAGATTATGCCATATTAGCCTTGAGAAAATAACAACTTGGAGGGCTTGAGACCCTGTTTTTGAATACGGTAACGTAAGGTTTCCCCAGTGGGTTGCTAAGGCGCGGGCAGTATCAGCAATATAGAACGTAAATGACCCTACCCCTTAGGAATATCAGTGGGGCAGGGTCCCTCTTATTAGTGCTAGTGGCTAAATAACCATTTATTGCCTAGCGCTAGAATTTGTAATTAATATCAAATTGAACATTATGGGTGAAGAGATCATTGCCGCCGTCATTGTTGATAAATTGTCCCATATAGCCCAGCATGAAGCCCACATGTTGGGTCAACTGATAGGTAAGGCCTCCAAAGGCACGATTTTCGCTAAATCCTTCCACGCCAAATTGGTTTTCGTTTAAATAAGCTAGCACTTCATCCCCTGCATACACTGATAAATTTTCGACTTGGGGAATAGGGTGTTTGAACATGACAAATTGACGTATCCGGACCCCAACATCGTCTCCACTAGGGCCGGTATTAGTAATGGCAACCCGTTGCTCCAGACGGCTACGGGACATCACGGTGAGATCGCCGAAAGGTTTGACCCACAGGAAATCTTGATAGGGACGGCTTTCTTGAAGATGCCCCCCATTGAGTTGCTTTATCCAGTCGTGGGTATAGCCTAGCCAGATGCTGGAGTTTTCTGTCAAATTGTAGCCCCCTTGTACCCAAACTAGATTCTCTGAAAACCGCAGACTATCATCATCGGGAAACCGAGCAGGATTAAGATCCCGATCATCCCGGGTTCGGGGTTGATCGATAATCATCCAACGGAAATCTTTCCCTTCAGAGGAAAGAAAACCAAAATCTCCTTGGAGAGTGAGAGAAGTCCAAGTACCAAAAATGTTATCGGTACCCGCCAGGGCTGGCGTAGTCGCTAAAAGCGAGAAAAGGGCAAGATAAAATGGGATTTTTTTCATTGGGTCGTTTCTCTCCCTTATATTTTCTTTAGGTTCTTTAGGGTGCTTTAGTGCGTTAATGCTGGTGAGAGATCCTCGGTGGACGCTCTTCGGCGAGTTCTTCTCTTACCAAGACAATTTCTCCTGCTCCATGAAGGTCACCTCTTTGGTCACCACGTCGTACATCGCGCCGAGGATCTCGATTTTTCCCTCCTCTACGAATTGCTTCAGTATTTCGCTTTTCTGGGGAAGCATTTCCACCGTGCGCTGCATGTTGATCCGGGCGACGTGGTCAATATACTCGTTCTGCGTTAGCTGCTTAGAAGACTCGCCAACGCGATCCATCGATTTTTTGATTTCCTTAAAAATAGGCTCAAGATACTGACAGCTGTTCGCCACACTAGCGTCTTTGACTGTCGAAATAATTGCTCCACATCGTGTATGCCCCATGACAAGGACCAGCTTAGCGCCGGCAACAGCACAGCCATATTCAATACTCCCTATCACTTTCGTGCCGATGACGTTGCCTGCTACACTGACGCTAAAGACATCTCCTAAACCCAAGTCGAAAATCAATTCCGTGGGGGCATGTGAATCAGTACAACTAAGGACAACGGCCAAGGGATACTGCGTCTCGGTTAGGGTTTGCTGACGCGGCAAATAACGGTTCAGTCGACGGCCGGTTCGGAAACGCTCGTTTCCGTCCTTGAGAAACTTCAGCACTTGGCGCGGCGTCACATGCTCCTGCAATTCTTTGGTAGAGTAATCGACATGTTGGATCTCATCATGTATTTGGTAGTTCTCTTTAAAGCCAATGACGCTCACCCGAATCCCACGGATCGGTGCGGTCTTATTCTTGAAATCCTGGATCAAGGCGAGCACGTCAGGGTCAATATAATCGGTCCCTTGGGCATCGATTAGGACGTGCCCTCCGTGAGGGATTTCCTTGAATACGTTTGCCAACGCTGCTCGATTGAGAAAGCTGACCTGGTTGGGAAGCTCAATATGCATCACGTCGCCGCTGAGGTGTGTCTCCACGATCCGGCGAATGGGGTAGCGCATGCTGCTATAGAGGATAAAGCTGCTCGCCACAACCAATCCGATCACAATACCAATCAATAAGTCGGTGAGAACAATGGCAACGACCGTGATCAAGAACGGCATAAACTGAGATCGTCCTTGGCTATACATTTGCCGGACGACGGTCGGGCTGACCAGCTTGAATCCCGTCATCAGAAGAATTGCCGCTAAACAAGAAAGCGGGATCATGTTCAGCCAAATTGGAAAAAGCGCGACGCATACTAGCAGCAAGAGTCCGTGGAAAATCGCCGAGAGCTTCGTTTGGGCTCCGGCGTTGATATTAACCGTCCCCCGAATAATCACTGAGGTCAGCGGGAGCCCGCCCAATATGCCGGAGGTCACATTGCCCACTCCTTGGGCAAGCAGTTCGCGGCTGGGAGGCGAATAGCGACGCTTAGGATCCAAGTTATCGACCGCTTCCAGATTTAATAGTGTTTCTAGCGAAGCGACGAGTGCGATGGTCATCGCTGCGAAATAGACCGCTGGATTTGAAAGGATCGAAAAATCGGGAAATCGCAGAAAGCCGATAAATCCCGAGACGCTTTCAGCGACAGGGACTTGAACAAGGTGCTCCGTTTCGATCAACCAGATGCCGCCCAATTGCCTGAACACCAGATTCAAACCGACTCCTAGCAGGACGACAAGCAGCGGAGCGGGCACAAGGGACCGTTTGAGTGGCTCGATCCGATCCCAAAGCACCAGAAGCGCCACCGACAGCAAGCCAATGACCATCGCTCCTGGATGGAGATCGAAGAACATTTCGATAAGTGCGGAGAAAGTAGTCTCTTGGTCTGGCTGAAGGAACGACATTTCTCCTTCCGGATCGGTGTCGTGGCCGAAAACGTGAGGAATCTGCTTGAGGATCAGAATCACGCCGATCGCTGCTAACAGCCCCTTAATCACTGAACTGGGAAAAAAAGCAGCGATAAACCCTGCTCGGATCACTCCCAATCCGATTTGGATGATTCCACCCAGAATTACCGCCACGAGAAACGCCTCGAATGAACCGAGGGCAGCAATCTGTGCAATCACGATCGCCGTCAGTCCTGCTGCCGGACCGCTGACACTAACATGCGAGCCGCTAAGGGTACCGACCACAATACCTCCCACTATCCCAGCAACCAAACCTGAGAACAGGGGGGCTCCCGAGGCTAGGGCGATCCCAAGGCACAATGGCAAGGCAACTAGAAAAACGACCGTACCCGAAATCAAGTCCTTGGAAAGCATTGACGGTGACAGAATTTTAGCTGTCTCTGATGCCGGATTCTCCTGCGTTCTTGGATTTGACATTTAATTTTAAATCGTTTCGCCAGATGAGGAATTAAGCCTTTAGGTTATTTCTAGAAGGTATTCCTCTTTTAATTTTTTGTGACGGGCTTTCACTTTTTCCAGCGCTGCTATACAGTGATAGAGGGGGCAGAAGAGGAGTACTCCCGCTAGTATAATTTATCCCAAGATAAACACCAAAAAAAGTGAAGAAAGAAAAAAAGTGAAGAAAGCTGATAGCTGACTAAATCGGGAAAAGCCCTTTATTGAGTGGGGGTATCCGCCTATAAGGTGCGTACCCCCAGGAGAAGAATTTACTCAAAAGGATGGGCAAGCTTAGCCGGTTGCACAATGGAGTCAAACTTTTCGGCTGACAATATCTTGAGGTCTAAACAGGCTTGTTTAAGAGAAACTTCTTTGTCGAGGGCGTAGTGGGCAACTTTTGCTGCTTGGTCATAGCCAATTTCAGGGGTCAATGCGGTCACTAACATGAGGGATTGGTTTACATAGCGTGCAATCTGGGCTCGGTTTGCTTTGAGCCCTTCTACCAAAAAACGGGTGAAGTTGTGGCAACCGTCTGTTAGAAGAATGACCGAGTGGAGCAGATTGAAGACCAGCATGGGTTTGAAAACATTAAGTTCAAGATTGCCCTGGGAGCCAGCAATCCCGATGGCGGTATCGTTGCCCATCACTTGTGCCGCTATCATGGTGATGGCCTCGCACTGGGTGGGGTTAACTTTTCCCGGCATAATGGAAGAGCCTGGTTCATTGGCAGGTAGTAGGAGTTCGCCTAATCCGCAACGAGGCCCAGAACTCAACCAGCGAATGTCATTGGCAATCTTCATCAGAGAACAGGCCAACACCCGCAGGGTTCCACTGGCCATTACCATCCCATCATGGGCTGCTAAGGCGGCAAACTTATTGCTCGCGGGAACAAAGGGAAGGCTGGTAAATTCACTAAGGTAGGCACTGACCCGTTCAGAAAATTGAGGAGGAGCATTTAAGCCGGTACCCACAGCAGTTCCACCAATAGCCAACTCATAGAGCCCTGGTAAGGCCGTTTCGATCCGTTTAAGATCATCATCTAATTGGGCCACGTAACCGGAAAATTCTTGCCCTAAGGTTAAGGGGACAGCATCTTGTAGGTGAGTGCGTCCAATTTTTACAATCCCTTCGAATTCCTCTGCTTTTCGATAAAGGGCATCGCGCAGCTTTTGCACCTGGGGGAGCAGCCGAGTTTGGATAGCTTTGGCTGAAGCAATATGCATTGCGGTGGGGAAAGTATCATTAGAAGATTGAGACAAATTAACGTGATCATTGGGATGGATAGGATCTTTGCTGCCCCTTACCCCTCCGGCAAGCTCAATGGCCCGGTTAGCGATGACCTCATTGACATTCATGTTCGCCTGAGTCCCGCTCCCCGTCATCCAAACTCGCAATGGGAAATGATCTTCGAGCTTCCCATCCGCAATTTCTGTCGCGGCTTGGGCAATGAGCTGGGCTTTCTCCTCTGGCAGCTTACCTAACTCTGCATTGGTTAAAGCAGCTGCCTTTTTGATAAGCCCAAAAGCTTCTATCACTTCCTGGGGGATAAAATCGTGACCGATGGAAAAATAAATCAGCGAACGTTGGGTTTGGGCGCCCCAATAGCGATCAGCGGGTACTTCAATTTCACCCATACTGTCGGTTTCAATACGTTTATTTTGTTGGGTTGTATTCATGGAGTACTCCTTCGCTTGGTCCGTTCAATTACTTCTATAAGAGGCGGTAAGAGTCGGGAGATGAAAGGAAGATTACTATACGGCACTTGCTTTAGGTAGGCGATATATTCTTGGGGGAGATTAAACTCCTGAGCACCGGCAATCAGTAAGTCACGGTAGCGTCGTGAGGGGCGACGGCCCTCTATGGGACGGGAGCTTTGGTAGGCCCAGGCATTTATCCAGCCACTCTTTGCACCTTCAACTTTGATCATAAGACGCTGATAGCCCCCGGCCTTCGAACCGATCTATTTGGGCGGCAGCATGAGCCGTTAAATGATGGAGAACGCCATACACGGAATCCGTTTGTATCGGTTGAATGCTGGCAAAACAAGGCTCGATGTAGGGTAGTCCAGGTTGGCTAAAGACGAGTTGATATCCATCGAGGCGAGCTTGTTCGCTGGAAAGGGGAATAACACCGCGACGCCGAACCAAAACATCAGTAAGCATATTCGCGCCATAAGCAAAATACCAGGCTGACATTCTATGACCTCCTAGCATATAGTTATAGTAAGAGAAATTAAACAAATACTGTTTTATTATATCTCTTTCATGCTAAAGTATTAGAATATTAGCAAGCATATTCGACGAGCTAGAAATATATTTCTATGAGACACAGTCAACTTCGTGCTGTCCTTGCTACGGCAATGAATTACCTCGAAACCCAGCTAAGAATACTTGACCAAACCCTAAAGGAAGAAGAAGGTTACCCTTTATGGGTATGGCATGAAAAGAATCCTACTAAGGCTCGTATACAACTCCGCCAAATAATCACCGCGATAGATTATCAGGATGGGCAGGACCCAGTTTCCACACGCATCTGTCCTGCCCTAGTAGGGGTTTCTATCACTACTCTTAATACCATTCACCATATTAATGAGGGTAAAGCTGCTTTGCAACAAGCTTTAAAAAATATGGATGGCATTAAAATCGAAGAACCCGATCGAGAAACAGGTACCCCTTTATTGCGACCCTTAATTAAAGTTGCCCTAGCATCTTTAGGACACGCCCGTTTACATCGCCGACAAGCAACACGAAAGTTTGTTATTCTAGAACAAATGCCAGAATCAGTAAGTTTTATTTGGAGTCGTTTACCCAAGATTGAGAGCATTGATATGGAGGAAGCACGGCACCGTTTAGAAATACGTCTTGAAAAGGGCCAAGGTAATTCCCTTCTAGTTGAAGAAGATCTACGCCGTTTGAACCAATGTGATCCTAACGAACGCCTAGCCATTGTCAATCCTCCCCATATCCACCCTCGAGCTAATATTGCCTGGTTCACAGAGGAGGGAATAACACGACGAGCACAAAAGCGAGCGGTATTGCCCATTTTTTATCCAACAACCCGCTATGATAATCTTCCCCGTCTTCGACCGCTTCCAGAAGAGCCACCAATGCCAGGGCTACGACTACGACGCAATGATGCCACCATTGAGACCAACCCCTTCCTGTTAACCATTCGAGCCCATCGTTATATGCCTTGAGAAAATTCGCGCCATCTAACAGGATAACGGGAAGCTTTAATTTAACATAATATATATTATGCGAACTATGCTAAGAGGTTCGCAAGTGCATCCCAATCCATTGCTGCTTTCAATATGGATGGATTTACCTTAAGCTAACCTCAAGTCAATCTGAAATTTAATACAATGAGGAAAAATTACGCAGATCAATTCCCTCAACAAAAAGGGCTTATTTATCTTAATCACGCTGCCGTTGCACCTTGGCCCCGCCAAACTGCAGAGGCCGTCAAATGCTTTGCTGAAGAAAATGTCATTACAGGAGCCTGGCATTACTCCCACTGGATAGAAACAGAAAAGCAATTGCGCGAACTAGCTTGCCACTTGATCAATGCGCCTTCAATAGACGATATTGCACTGATTAAAAATACCTCAGAAGGTTTATCTATCATTGCTAGTGGCTTGGAATGGCAGCCTGGTGACAATATTGTCACCAGCGATCAAGAGTTTCCTTCTAATCGCATCCCTTGGCAAGCATTGGCTGAACGGGGTGTCGAATTGCGCGAGGCCAACCTAAGCGCAGAACCGACTCCTGAGGATGCACTACTAGCCCAGGTTGATGAGCACACTCGATTGCTGACTATCAGCTCCGTTCAATATGCTTCGGGATTGAGAATGGATTTGGAACGGCTCGGCCAATTTTGCCAACAACGAAAGCTCTTATTTTGCGTTGACGCCATTCAAAGCTTAGGGGCGCTGGATTTCGATTGCCAAGCTAACCATGCCGATTTTGTGATTGCCGATGGTCATAAATGGATGCTAGGACCAGAAGGTATGGGGATCTTCTATTGCCGACCTGAAGCAAGAGAAAAACTAAACCTTCATCAATTTGGATGGCACATGATAGAAGCTATTGGGGATTACAACCGTAAGGATTGGAAAATTGCCCCTTCTGCACGGCGATTTGAATGTGGCAGCCTCAACATGATAGGGATTGTCGCACTTAAGGAAAGTTTGAGTTTGCTGCTCGATAAGGTAGGGATAGCCTGTATAGAACAGGCCGTGCTTGCAAATGCAACTTATCTCATCGAGCAGATCCAGGCAGAACCTAGTCTCCAATTGTTATCCCCTCATTCTCCAGGGCGGCGTTCCGGTATTGTCACCTTCAAACGCCAAGGCGCAGACCCCGTCGTTCTCCACCGCTATTTAATGGATCAAGGCGTGGTCTGCGCCCACCGAGGGGGCGGTATCCGTTTCTCCCCCCACTTTTATACCCCCAGGGAAGGGCTTAAGCAGGCTTTGAAGCTAATATCTAAACTTCCAGAAAGTGCTGTCTAATTATCTTTTGATCTCTCAATTTTCTCTTTAAGTAGTTGGGAATCAAGTAATTGAACCTCTTTTTCTCCGCCACCTCCCATTTGGGTAATACCCACTATCACCATTAAAATAATAAATAGAGCTATTACTCCAACGATGTACATTAATTGTTTATCCTGCTTTTCCATCATTTTCTCCTTACTCGTCAAAATAACCTATCAGCTCCCGCCCTAGAGAACAAGGAAAAGAAGTTCTCTGAGGTTAGATCCTCAATATCTGCCACCGAGGTTTTTCGTAACTTAGCAATGCATTGGGCCACATAACGGACATAAGCGGGTTGATTGGGTTTTCCTCGGTAAGGCACGGGCGCTAGATAGGGAGAATCGGTTTCTATTAATAAACGATCGGCCGGGACTTGAGCCGCTACTTTTTGTAAGGCACTGGCACTGCGAAAGGTAACAATTCCGGAGAAGGAAATATAGAACCCTAAGTCTAGCCCCTCCTTTGCCATTTCCCAATCTTCGGTAAAACAGTGAAAGACCCCCCCTACTTCACCGGCATTCTCTTCTTGCAGAATACGCAGGGTATCCTCTTTCGCTTGTCGGGTATGGATAATAAGCGGTTTCCCACATTCCTTTGCCGCCGCAATGTGGATTCGCAACCGTTCACGCTGCCATTCCAAATCCCCTTCGCTACGAAAATAGTCTAGACCCGTCTCTCCAATCGCAACAACCTCTGGAGCAGTTGCCAACTCCACTAACTGTTCTACGGTAGGTTCAGTGCTTTCTCGCGTATTGGGATGCACTCCAACGGAGACGGATACTTCAGGGTAATCCTGCGCTAACTTGCGAATATCGGGAAAAGTTTCTAAGTCCACCGAGACGCAGAGCATATGACCTATCCCTGCTTCCCGGGCCTCTGCCACGACCGGGTACACTGAATCGCCAAAAGGCGTTAAATCAAGTAAATTTAAATGGCAATGGGAATCAACCAACATAGAACTTTATCACTGACTATTTGGCAGGAAACAGCTGACCTTGAAAAGGTCATTTTATCACTTTTAAAGTAATAATTGCTAATAAGCCCACTACATCGTATGGGTCGGTTTTTCGAATTTGAGCATCCCAGCCAGATAATCTTCAATTTTGGCACGGGCTGCACCCCCATTAATGTCGTTAAATTGAACGCCAATCCCAGCAGCCCGATTACCCTGAGCTCCCCTGGGGGTAATCCAGACCACCCTACCGGCAACAGGGATCTTCTCTGTTTCTTCCATTAAAGTAAGGAGCATAAAAACTTCGTCTCCAACGCGATAATTTCTACTCGTGGGTATGAATAGGCCTCCATTTTTAGTGAAGGGGATATATGCATGATAGAGGGCGTTGGTATCTTTGATAGTCAAGGATAATATCCCTTGCCGAGGAGGTGGAGAACCTGGTTGGTTAGATACACTCATAATTAACCTCGCTAAAATACCAAGACCATTGGATCAATAACCCTTCTAGCAGGAGCTGGGGATTGACACTAATCTGCCCCTTCCACAACCACAGATCGCGATCGACCTTTTCTAAAAACCTAAATAGCATCTTAACATCGGTCCTTTCAGCAAGTAACTGGAGTGAATCAGCAATGTCGCGATTTATCAAAAATTGTTCCGAAACCCCGCCTTTAAGGCGGACCATATCTCCCACCAACGTAGACATCCAATATAACGGTTCTCCTAAATCGTTCTTAAGATAATTTTGCGTTATCTCAAGGGGATCTGCTTTTCCCTGGGCCAGGAAAAAGAGATTCTTAATGAAATGCTCACGAAGCGATAAAAAATCCTGTTGGATGTACTCTAGAGCTCGCAAGGGAGCCCCTCCTGTCAGAGTCAGCAGCGCTGTCGAATTCATTTTTGTAGAGGGAGGTAACCGTTGCTGCAGCCATAGTTGGGCCTCTTCCAGATGAGGGGGAGAAAACCATAACCGCTGACAGCGGCTGCGGATAGTGATGGGAAGCCGTGAAAGCATAGCGGTAATGAGAATCAAAACCGTCTCGCCAGGGGGTTCTTCCAAAACTTTCAGCAAGCTATTGGCAGCGCTTAAGGTCATTTCCTCAGCAGGTAAAATTGTGACCGTCTTAGCGCCTGATTGCCGAGCCTTAAGTGCCAGGTGGGTTTGAACTTGCCGGATTTGATCCACCGAGATCGTTTGTTTTCCTTCCTTGGGGAGAAGAATCATATTATCAGGATGGCTGCCGGCACGTTGCAAGCGGCAGCCAGCACAAAAGCCGCACCCTTGTCCCCCTTCTTGGGGGTGTTCACAGGACAAAGTTTGAACTAAATTAGCTGCAAAATCACGTTTCCCTACTCCTTCGGGCCCCGCTAGCAGCAGGGCATGGGGCATGCGTTTTGCCACCCGGGACGCCATAAGACTGTTCCAGTGAAGTTGGTGCCATGGATAAAGTTCAGACACTCTGGTTGGCCTCCACAAATGCCATGATGACCTGCTGAATAGTCTCCTGTACTTCTGCTAGGGGCAAGGAAGCGTTAATCAGGCGATATTCATCCACGCGCTTCTTGGCCAAAGAAAGATAGGTCTCACGGACATGCTCAAAGAACTCAACCTGTTCTTGTTCAAAACGATCTGGCTGTTGATGACGGTTCGCTGCCCGCTGTAACCCTACCTTTACAGGGACATCAAGTAAAAGAGTCAGATCGGGACGCAGATGACCCAATGCCCAATTTTCAAGTGCTGCAATACGGGACAGAGGCAACCCCCGACCTCCGCCTTGGTAAGCATAGCTAGCGCCTGTAAAGCGATCACAAAGCACCCATTTCCCCCCTGCTAGAGCAGGAGAAATCACCTGCCGTACATGCTCGACACGAGCTGCAAATATTAACAGGAGTTCCGCATCGGCGGACATTCCCCCCGGCCTTGGTGTTAATAATAATGTTCGGATCTGCTCTCCTAGTTCAGTACCCCCCGGTTCACGAGTAACAGTAACAACTTTGCCGGTACTCTCAAGTAGTTGTTGAATAAATTTCAACTGAGTGCTCTTTCCTGCCCCCTCGATGCCTTCAACCGAGATAAAATAGCCTCTGTTCATGACATCCTAATTTCCATTCGGTTTACCCTTACCCAATTGATAAGTTTGTACCGCCGCCCTATGCTCTTCAAAGGTGGTAGAGAAATAATGGCTGCCATCCCCCCGGGCGACAAAGTATAAGGCTTCCCCTCCGGCAGGATGCAGGGTAGCCTGCAATGCGCCAAGACTAGGGATACAAATGGGCGTAGGGGGGAGTCCAGAACGAGTATAGGTATTATAAGGTGTGTCTTCCCTTAAATCCCGATGCCGCAAATTCCCATCAAAGCGATCCCCTAGACCATAAATCACAGTTGGATCGGTCTGTAGACGCATCCCCTTTTGCAAGCGCCGGGCAAATACTCCAGCAATCAGAGCCTGTTCTTCAGGTAATGCCGCTTCCCGTTCCACGATAGAGGCCAAAGTCAAGGCTTCATAGGCACTTTGATAAGGAAGCCCAGCAGCCCTATTCTCCCACTCCCGCGCCAGGTGTTCTGCCATAAGTTGGTATGCACGCCGTAAAAAGTCCACGTCAGTGGTGCCTCGAGGGAAGAAATAAGTATCAGGGAAAAACCTCCCCTCGGGATGTTTTTCAGGATAACCGAGACGCTTCATCATCTCAGAAAGGGTCACTTCTCCCAAAGTTTGCCGAAGATGAGGACTGTTTTGAACAGCCTTCATCACTTGCGAAAAAGTCCATCCTTCTACCAAGGTCAAGCTGTATTGCTTCACCTTACCTGCCACAATTTGGCGCAGAAATTCCGGTGGTGTTGTTGCTGGTTGAATATCATATTCACCGGCCTTAATATTTCGAGCCACGCCTTGCCAGCGGGCCAACAACACCAAGTACAGAGGATGCTCTAGGGCTTCCTGTTGATGAAGTTCAGTAGCCACAGAGCGTACTGTGGCACCGCTCGGAATCACCAGCTGCAAACCTTCCTGGCTTACGTTAAGGGGGGTGTGATTGAAGCGGTCGTATTCAAACTTTGCCCATAGCACCGCCACTCCCACGCTAAACCCGAAAAGAGCCAATGAAAAGAGAAAATTTTTGCGCATGATATTACTGGGTTGCGTATCCCTTTTTAGCGGTATCAGGAGAGTTGGCTATAGATCCGACGTTGTAGGCACTGGGTCACTGACCCTAACGGATATTCAGTTTCCTCAAAACGGCGCACCGGCCATAGCCCCATTAAGCTATTGCAAATAAAAAGCTCTTCTGCCCTTTTGAGATCTAACAGCGTTAGTGAACATACCGTCACTTTTAAGTCCAGAGCAAAGGCCTGCTCCAATATAAACGCCCGCATAACTCCAGCTACTCCACAGCTACTTAAATCAGGAGTTTGCAGATTACCCTCTTGGACAATGAAGAGGTTGCTCATGGTTCCCCCGATAACGTACCCTTGAAGGTCTAACATCACCCCTTCAGGGATCATTGGATCATCCCACTCATTTCGGGCTAAAACCTGCTCTAACCGACTAAGATGTTTCATCCCCGCTAAGTAGGGATTATGGCCTAAAGGAGTCCGACAAATTCGAAGAGTTATCCCGTATTCACTAGAAATCGCCGGATAATCTGGCCAAGGATGTATGGAAAGAATTCGGGTCGGTTGAGGCTGGGGTGGCGACCGATAGCCGCGGCCTCCACTTCCCCGGGTCACGATGATTTTTAGCACCCCCCGGGAGATCCCCTGACAGAGATGAGCTACCTCTTTATCAAGGACTTCCCGTTCGGGTACCGGTATTGCTAAACGGCGACAATCTGCCTCTAGCCGTTTTAAGTGGGAGGCATAAAGTACAGCCCGTCCGCTTACGACAGCGATAGTCTCAAATAATCCATCGCCATACTGCAGACCTCGATCAGTAACCTCAATCTCAGAGGTAGCCCGGCCATTGATAAGGATCATTGAAGATAAAGTCGATCCCCACAGGCTAAAATCTTACTTTAGCTGACGAAAGACCAAAGATCCATTGGTGCCACCAAAACCAAAAGAGTTAGAAATAACCGTCTCAATCTTCATTTCTCGAGCGGTATTCGGCACATAATCTAACCCTTCACATTCTGGATCGAGATTGAAGATGTTGATGGTGGGAGGAGCGATCTGATCACGGATAGCCAATACCGAGAATATGGCCTCAAGCCCTCCGGCAGCACCTAGCAAATGCCCCGTCATAGACTTGGTAGAACTGACCGCAATCTTTTCAGCATGATCTCCTAAAACGGCTTTAACTGCCAAAGTTTCAGCCCGATCACCGGCAGGCGTTGAGGTACCATGGGCATTGATATAATCCACATCTTCCCCATTGAGACGAGCATTTTTCAACGCATTCACCATGCACCGGGCAGCGCCCTCACCATCTTTTGGTGGTTGGGTCATATGATAGGCATCAGCACTCATCCCAAAACCCACTACCTCGGCATAGATTTGGGCCCCTCGCCGTTTAGCATGTTCTAATTCCTCTAGGACGACAACACCTGCTCCGTCACTGAGGACAAAACCATCCCGGTCTTTATCCCAAGGCCGGCTCGCAGTTTCTGGATCCTCATTGCGGGTGGATAAGGCACGAGCGGACGCAAAGCCACCCAGACCGGTAGGAGAAGTGGCCATTTCAGCACCACCGGCAATCATAACTTCCGCCTCACCCCGCTGGATGATCCGCATCGCCTCACCGATATTGTGAGTTCCCGTGGTACAAGCAGTGACAATAGCAATATTAGGGCCCTTCATTCCATAAAGGATAGATAAATTCCCAGCAATCATATTGATGATGTTGCTCGGCACAAAAAAGGGAGAAATCTTCCTTGGTCCTCCCTGGAGATATGC
The DNA here is from genome assembly GCF_004421105.1 of Nitrosococcus wardiae. Classification (NCBI taxonomy): domain Bacteria; kingdom Pseudomonadati; phylum Pseudomonadota; class Gammaproteobacteria; order Chromatiales; family Chromatiaceae; genus Nitrosococcus; species Nitrosococcus wardiae. Next base: position 2,844,617 of record NZ_CP038033.1, on the reverse strand, counting down.
CCCATGCCCCAGCTCAATGCCGTGTAAACCACCAATCCCTGAACCAATGGCAACTCCTACCTGGGTGGCATTGGCTTCATTAATCTCTAACCCCGCATCTTCAATGGCCTGTTTAGACGCCGCAACACCGTAGTGAATAAAGGGGTCCATCTTACGGGCATCCTTAAGGGAAAGGTAATGGCTCACATCAAATCCCTTTACTGCACCCCCAAAACGGACAGAAAAACTTGACACATCAAAATGGGTAATGGGTCCAATCCCACTTTTACCCGCCAAGATGTTGGTCCAAGATTCTTTAACATTTAATCCCATTGGACAAACAGTACCGAGACCGGTAACGACAACCCGTCTGTCAGACAACAATTTACCCCCTTTTAAATAAAGAAACGCGGCCGCATACGGTGTTTCCATGATACGGCCTGGCCTCTTACTACGGATTAATAAATAATATACTTACCCTTGACGTTCCTTAATATAGTCAATCGCTTCTTGAACCGTGGAAATTTTCTCCGCCTCTTCATCAGGAATTTCACATTCAAACGCCTCTTCCAGCGCCATCACAAGTTCTACGGTATCTAATGAGTCGGCACCAAGATCATCTACAAAAGATGACTCATTAGTCACTTCCTCAGGATTCACTCCCAGCTGTTCAACCACGATTTCCTTAACGCGGGTTTCTATGTCATTCATAGCAGTTTATTCCTCCAAAAGACAGTCTCGCAGACCTAACTGCGGGTGCTAGTTTATCGGTAACCCCTTAAAGCCACAAGATAATCTATTTCAAGTCTCACAGACACAACTAAGTCATATAGAGCCCGCCATTAACATGCAGGGTTTCTCCCGTAATATAGCCCGCCTCTGGGCTTGCAAGAAAAGCCACTGCAGCCGCAACCTCCTGGGCTTTGCCTAACCGATTTAGCGGAATTTGCGCCAGTAATCCTTCCCGCTGAGAATTGTCCAAAGCCCGAGTCATATCGGTGTCGATAAAACCTGGTGCCACGGCATTAACGGTAACCCCACGAGCGCCTACCTCTCGCGCCAGAGCCTTGGTGAACCCTATCATACCCGCTTTGGCGGCGGCATAATTGGTTTGCCCCGCATTTCCCATCACCCCCGTTACCGAGGTGATATTGATAATACGTCCCCAACGGGCTTTTATCATGCCCCGAAGGCATCCCTTCGAGAGGCGATAAACAGAAGTTAGGTTAGTATTAATGATGCTCTCCCACTCCTCATCCTTCATACGCATTAGCAAATTATCACAGGTAATACCAGCATTATTTACTAAAATGGCGGGAGCCCCTAACTGCTCTGCTATTGCAGCTAACGCTGAATCAATTGAGTCGGGCTTGGAAACATCTAAGACCACGCCGACACCTGGCCATCCCTGCTCCGCTAGAAAAGCAGTAAACCCATCCGCACCTGTTGTTGAAGTGGCTGTTCCAGCAACTGTCGCTCCTTGGAGGGCAAGTGCCTCGGCAATGGCTCGACCGATACCTCGGCTTGTTCCTGTTACTAAAGCGACTTTGCCTTCCAATTTCATTGATTATGCTCCTCCAGTTATTTTCAGTGTTTTCTCAAGGCTGGCCGAATCGTAAATTGGCAACATTGCCATATACTTATCAATTCTCCTGCTTAGCCCCGTCAACACCTTGCCGGGCCCACATTCAACCCATGTATTTACCTCCTGGGACCTTAGCCAAGTGATGGTCTCCACCCAACGCACGGGATGATCCAACTGACGAGTTAGGGCATCAGTGATAGCCCGGGGATCTTGGTTGACAGCCACATCTACATTATTCACTACGGGAATAGAGGGTGTTTTAATGGCAAGCCCTGAGAGACGTTGGCGAAGCCGCTCTGCCGCGGGCTCCATGAGTCGACAATGGGAGGGAACACTCACTGAAAGAGTCACGGCCCGCTTTGCTCCAATATTCCGAGCCTTTTCCACTGCCCGGTTAACCGCCTCAGCGTGCCCTGCGATCACTACTTGGCCTGGAGCATTAAAGTTAACAGCTTCTACTACCTGGCCCTGGGCAGTTTGTTTGCAAACATCCTTGATCGCTTCATCAGAAAGGCCAAGAATAGCGGCCATCGCTCCTTCCTTTTGTGATACGGCCTCAAGCATGTAACGCCCTCGGTCGGCAACCAACCCAACCGCTGCTTCAAACTCAATGGCTTCGGCACAAACCAGCGCCGTATACTCTCCTAAACTGTGTCCTGCCATAAAAGCTGGGCACCGTCCTCCTGCAGCACGCCAAACCCGCCAAACAGCTACTCCTGCCGCCAACATGGCCGGTTGGGTGCGATCAGTGCGGTTCAGGTCTTCTTCAGGTCCTGCCTGTACCAACTGCCATAGATCATATTCAAGAACGGCAGAAGCCTGGGCAAAAGTCTCTCGGACCTGGGGGTTGGATTCGGCCAAGTCAGCTAACATTCCTATGGCTTGAGACCCCTGCCCTGGAAACACAAACGCTAGCTTATTCATCTTTATCAAGGTTCAATACATTAGCAAAGCAGAGCCCCAGGTGAAGCCACCACCAAAGGCTTCAAGAAGAAGCGTATCTCCCCGTTTAATACGTCCATCACGGACGGCAATATCGAGGGCTAGAGGCACAGAGGCCGCAGAAGTATTGCCGTGGGTATCGACAGTAACGACCACCCGTTCCATGGGAAGATTGAGCTTTTTAGCGGTAGCGGCAATTATGCGGATATTAGCCTGATGAGGAATAAGCCAATCGATCTCCTGCTGATCCATATTGTTAGCCGCTAACGTCTCCTCAACGATGCGTTCCAAAGTTCGGACCGCCATTTTGAAAACCTCATTCCCTTGCATCTGAATGAAAGCCTCTCCTTGTTTCAGCAACTCATAGGCTTCAGAGATGCCAGCTGGCACAGTCAGGAGTTGTTGGTAACTACCATCTGCATGAAGGTGGGTTGAAAGTATTCCGGGTTCCGGGCTAGCTTGAAGTACAACTGCACCCGCACCATCACCAAATAGCACACAGGTAGTGCGATCAGTCCAGTCAACGATGCGAGATAAGGTCTCTGTCCCCACAACCAAGGCAGTTCGAGCACTGCCGGTGCGGATAAATTTCTCAGCCACTCCCAAAGCGTAGACAAAACCTGTACAAACAGCCTGAATATCAAAAGCAGCACAGCCATGAATATCTAAGCGTTGTTGGAGCAAACAGGCAGTGCTTGGAAAGACGCGATCAGGAGTAGTAGTAGCTACTACGATAAGATCAACTTCCGGGGGTGTAATATCCGCTGCTTCAATGGCACGCCAAGCGGCTAATTCAGCAAGATCGCAAGCGGTCTGCCCAGGCTCCACCACATGCCGGCTTTTAATTCCCGTTCGTTCGGTGATCCACTGATCAGAAGTCTCTACCATCCGCTCTAAATCAGCATTAGTGAGCACCCTTTCGGGAAGACACCCGCCGGTCCCTATGATACGGGCGTAGCTCAAACTGCTTGCCCTTCTAATAACCACGGCTCTATATGGGCACTGATATGTTTAGGCACATCCTTGCGGGCCTCAATCACAGCGATACGGATGGCGTGGGCAAAAGCCGTTATATCTGCCCCGCCATGGCTTTTAATAACTACTCCATTAAGCCCCAGCAAATTCGCCCCATTGTAGCGACGTGGATCCATCCGCTCTCGGAAAGTTTTTAGTACCGGTCGAACAAGAAGACCCGCCAGGCGGGTCAAAAAGTTGCGTTGGAAGGACTCTCGCAGGTAATAGCGTACCATTCGCGCGACCCCTTCGCTGGATTTCAATGCTACATTCCCCACAAAACCATCACAGACAACCACATCAACGCAACCTTCGTAAACATCATCTCCTTCCACAAACCCCACATAATTCAAATGGCTCTGGGTGAGCATGCGGCCTGCCTGTTTGATTTGCTCATTACCTTTGATAACTTCGGTGCCAATATTTAATAGCCCTATCGAAGGTTCTGGGACATTATCAATAGCACTGGCTAACACCGAACCCATCAGCGCGAACTGATACAGATTCTCAGCGCTGGAATCTACATTAGCGCCCAAGTCTAGCATGTAGCAATGCCCTTGGATTGTTGGCAGAGCAGAAACAATGGCAGGTCGGTCGATCCCAGGGAGAGTCTTAAGTACAAAGCGGGCGATAGCCATCAAGGCACCGGTATTGCCTGCGCTGACACAGGCATCAGCCTTCCCGCTCTTGACCAGGTTAATGGCTACCCGCATGGAAGAATCTTTTTTGGTCCGCAAGGCTTGCGAAGGCGCCTCATCCATTTCAACTTTTTGCGAAGCATGTTGTACGATTAAACGCGCCCCTAGTGTTCCATGGTGTGCTGCCACCAAGCCACATAGCAGGTCTTGATCCCCGGTCAGAATCAACCTCACGTCCTCCATTTCAGAGAGGACCTTAAGGGCAGCAGGAACCACCACTTGGGGGCCATGATCACCCCCCATGGCATCTAACGCAATTGTTACACTCAATGCTGGAGCGCCTTTATTCTTCTTCGGCTTCGGCTTCACTCTTACTGACCAGCACCCTTTTGCCCCGATAGTAACCATCTGGGGTAATGTGATGCCGGCGGTGGGTTTCTCCAGAGGAGGCGTCTACAGAGAGAGTAGGTTTACGCAGCCCATCATGGGCTCGGCGCATACCCCGCTTAGAAGGGGTTTTCTTGTTTTGCTGAACAGCCATGGTAATGCTCCTTAAATTTACATGGGTGGACGCACATCGTTGCTATTTTATGTCTCGCGCTTGTCTTTCGTTTTGAAATTTTTAAGGATCGCAAAGGGATTTGACTTTTGCTGGGATGTTGTTTGCTCTTCTTGTTTATCTTGATCCGCCAACAACTGGGGGACTTCACCCCGAGGACATTCACCAACAGGATGCCTGACTACGATGGGGAGTGCTAGAAGTAATTCCTCTTCCACCAGGCTCCATAGGGATGCGGTCTCTTCCGGTTTTACAATCCATGGTTCATATTCATCAGGCCAACGGTGGATTTCCGACTCAACCACCATTAAGCCAAATTGTGTTTGGGTATCCAGCTTAATCTCTACCGGTTGTAAACAGCGTTGACAACTCAACTGTAGGTCCGCTTTGATGTGCTCTTGGGCAAAGCAGCAACCTTGCTCGTCACAATCAAACGCTAGCTCAACCTCAGCAAAATCTTTCCTATTGAGGATCTCCGACCCTAGTTGCGGCATCTGAGTAAAGGGCACCCGCCCTTTAAGCGCTTGGCCAGACCGCGCCAACTGCCAAGGCGATACACGATCCGGTAAGTTTTTCACCATACAACAAAACGGGGAATTTTAACGAGCAGCGCCACTGCTGTCAAAACATTAACTACGCCGTATTATAAAGCTCAATGATATTCATATCACGTTCTTCCTGGACCCACTTAGCGCTGTCCGAGCGTTGGATTTCCAGTTGCTTTAGATACTCCGGATTAACGTCACCCGTAATATAATTGCCGGTAAAACACGAGGTGTCAAAACAAGTGAGAGCAGGATTACGCTTACGAACCGCTTCGACAAGGTCTAGCAGATCCTGGTAGATTAGCCAATCTGCACCTAGAATATCGGCAACTTCTTGCTCGGTACGACCATGGGCCACCAATTCACTTGCTGCGGGCATATCAATACCATAGACATTAGGATAGCGCACAGGAGGGGACGCTGAAGCAAAATACACCTTGCGGGCACCCGCTTCTCGCGCCATCTGGATAATCTGTTGGGAAGTCGTCCCTCGGACGATAGAATCATCTACCAGCAACACATTTTTGCCCTTGAATTCCAAATCAATAGGATTAAGCTTTTGACGAACCGATTTTTTTCGCTGTTTCTGACCAGGCATGATAAAGGTTCGACCGATGTACCGATTCTTGATAAAACCTTCCCGGTATACCACTCCTAAAGCATAGGCCAGCTGCAAAGCTGCACTACGGCTGGTATCGGGGATAGGGATAACGACATCAATATCGTGATCCGGACGCTCCCGCAATATTTTTTGCGCAAGTTTTTCTCCCATTCGCATACGGGATTTATGCACCGAAACATCATCAATCATCGAATCAGGTCGGGCCAGATAAACATACTCGAAAATACAGGGGGAATACATCGAATTGTCGGCACATTGCCAGGCATAAAATTTACCATTCATATCAATAAAAATGGCTTCTCCTGGCGCCACATCACGAACCAATTCATACCCCAGGGCATCAATCGCCACACTCTCAGAGGCTACAATATATTCAGTTTTACTCGCTCCTTCGCGCTTACCAAAAACCAGGGGTCGAATCCCATAAGGATCCCGAAAAGCCAGTATACCGTAGCCTGCAACCATCGCCACGACTGCATAGGCTCCCCGACAACGTCGGTGCACCTGGCTGACCGCAGTGAACAGATCGCTCGGCATGATGCGCATTTTGTTGAGTTGCTGCAACTCATGGGCAAGCACATTAAGCAATACTTCTGAATCAGAGTTGGTATTGATATGTCGCCTATCTGCCCGAAAAAGCGCCTGCTTTAGCTCCTCCGAGTTGGTCAGGTTGCCGTTGTGGGCAAAAGTAATTCCGTAGGGGGAATTCACGTAAAAGGGCTGGGCCTCAGCCGAAGAGGAGCAGCCTGCGGTAGGATAACGAACGTGGCCCATTCCCATATTGCCCTTAAGCATTAACATATGGTGGGTTTGGAAAACGTCCTTAACCAGACCATTATCTTTGCGTAGATATAATCGCCCCTTATCATAGGTCACAATACCCGCCGCATCTTGCCCTCGATGCTGTAATACCGTAAGACCATCATACAGGGTTTGATTGACCTCCCCATTACCCACAATGCCAATGATGCCGCACATCTTATCTATCCTTCATATGGGTTATTTAAAATTGAATATGTCCGGCGATATCAGGGGGCATGAAGCTCCGTGCCCAAAGAGCTAGCCTCTGAAAATAATTGAGCAATTGGGAATCTTGCCACCATGAGTCTTTCGGCATCGGAGTCATTCCAGCCAAAAGAACTAACACCGTCACAATAGCTACCCCACGGGCAATACCAAAGATAACACCCAGCATTCGATCTGTACCCGTTAAACCTGTTGTTTGCACTAGTTTGGCTAGAAGATAATTAATCGTCGCCGCAAGTAATAAAGTTACTAACCAGAGCAAAAAAAAGGCAATGGCTAACCGCAATGAAGGTGGAACCGAGATCAGTTCGGCAAGCCATTCGGCAACCTCGGGCGAGAAACCCAAAGCCACCCAAAAAGCCAATATCCAAGCAGCTAGGGACACAGTCTCTTTGACAAACCCCCTAGCCAAGCTGATAAGCCCTGATATTAAAACAATTCCAACAATTAGGTAATCCACCCAGATCAAGAGCTTTTCCCTCATTCAACCATTAGAGGGTGAAACAATAAAAGCCTTGATCTGCATCTGACCTTCTAATTCTTCCTTTAGCTCTGTAGCACGCACCTTATCTCTCTCAGGACCTACCCGGACCTTGTAAACTGTCTTTGTTCCGTTTTTTATAGTTTTGATAAACACCCTATAGCCAGAAGAAGCCGCATCGTTGCGCATTCTTAGCGCATTTTTCTGATGGGTAAAACTGCCTATTTGGATAAACCAGCCCCCCACGATCTCTGGAGATCCAGAGACGGAGGAATGGGCTGGTTCTGTTGAAGCACTCAAAGTTGTCTCCCTAGTCGGCAACGGTGAAGAAAGCGCTTCCTCCTGGCCGGATCCCTCAGGATTTGACAGTTCCTGTCTATTTTGCTCGGGTAACCACTTAACCGCAGAGACAAACGCAGAGTTTTTCCGTGTATTTGATGGAACCTCCCTTTCGGGTAGGGAACTTTCATGTGCTTCAACATACCCTTGGCGTTCAGATTGGAGAGTAATATCGGTGGGTTCCCCCAAGAGAAAAGGGATCACAATGATCCCCACCCCTATCAATACTGCCGCCCCGAGCAACCGTTGCTTTAGATTTTGTTCCAGCACGGTAAGTACACTGCTAAAATCTATAATACTTTAATTCTAAATTTCAATGGGTCCTTACCGAGGCTGATTTTCCTCGACGCCCTATCGTTTTCTTTTCATCGTTCATAATGGAGTCATCATTGCTCTTTTTGGCCTCCGGCATGTGCTGTAGAGCAATCGCAAGTACATCTTCGATCCACTTTACTGAGCGAATATCAAGATTTTGAGTAATATTTTTAGGAATTTCAGCCAGATCTTTACAATTTTCTTCCGGAATTAAGACGATTTCAATTCCACCGCGCAAGGCTGCGAGCAGCTTTTCCTTAACTCCACCAATAGGCAATACTTCACCACGCAAGGTAATTTCCCCCGTCATAGCCACATTGGCATGTACAGGAATATTGGTTAGAGCCGAAACCAAAGCTGTACACATACCGATTCCCGCGCTCGGACCATCTTTAGGAATAGCGCCTTCTGGAACATGGATATGGATGTCATAATTTTGATAAAAATCTGGATCAACGCCTAACAGCTCAGCCCGGTGACGCACTACCGTGGTTGCTGCCTGGATTGATTCCTGCATAACGTCACCCAACTGCCCAGTGTAAGTCGCTTTTCCTTTTCCCGGCATCACCGCAGATTCGATTGTAAGCAGATCCCCTCCTGCTTCTGTCCAGGCCAACCCTGTCACTTGACCTACCCGGTCTTGCTCCTCAGCCCGACCAAAGCGATATTGCCTAACCCCCAAGAAAGCATCTAGATTACGGGTATTGACCGCTACTTTTTTGGTCTTTGGTTTTAGTTGAACCCGCTTAACTACCTTCCGACAAATCTTGGAAATCTCCCTCTCCAAATTACGGACTCCGGCTTCCCTGGTATAGTAACGGATGATATCCCTCACGGCAGCATCAGAAAGGGTAAGCTCACCTTCCCTGAGGCCATTGGCCTTGATTGATTTTGGAATCAGGTAACGGGTCGCAATATTAACCTTTTCATCCTCGGTGTAACCAGAGATCCGGATGACTTCCATCCGATCAAGTAGCGGTCCTGGGATATTTAAGGTATTCGCAGTAGTCACGAACATAACTTCAGAGAGATCATAATCTACTTCTAGATAATGATCATTAAAAGCATGATTTTGTTCTGGATCCAGGACTTCTAATAGGGCTGATGCAGGATCGCCACGAAAGTCCATAGCCATCTTATCGACTTCATCCAGCAAAAATAGAGGGTTACGAGTGCCGTTCTTCGCTAAATTTTGAATAATTTTGCCTGGCATTGAACCAATATAGGTCCGGCGATGTCCCCGGATCTCAGCCTCGTCTCGGACTCCTCCCAAAGACATACGAACAAATTTACGGTTGGTCGACCGCGCAATGGAACGTGCAATGGAGGTTTTCCCTACCCCTGGAGGACCTACTAAGCAGAGCACAGGTCCTTTGGATTGCTTGACTCGTTGCTGCACAGCAAGATATTCAAGGATCCGTTCCTTAACTTTTTCTAAGCCGTGGTGATCGGCCTCAAGTACCGTCTCTGCTTTGGCTAGATCCAAACGGACCCGATTCCGTTTTTTCCAAGGCACGCTAATCAGCCAATCGATATAATTGCGCACTACGGTTGCTTCCGCCGACATGGGCGACATCATCTGCAGCTTGTTTAACTCCGCTACCGCTTTAGCCTTAACTTCCTTTGGCATGCCCGCCTTTTCAATCTTATTGGTGAGCTCCTCGATTTCGTTGGGTACATCTTCAAGCTCGCCCAACTCCTTTTGAATAGCCTTCATTTGCTCATTGAGGTAATACTCACGCTGGCTTTTTTCCATTTGCCGCTTAACACGGCCACGAATACGTTTCTCTACTTGCAGGATATCAATTTCGGATTCCAAAAGACCTAACAAATGTTCTAAACGTTCCCGGACATTATTAATTTCTAGAATAGCCTGCTTTTCTTCGATTTTAAGTGCCATATGAGCGGCAATAGTATCTGCCAAGCGGCCTGAATCATCAATACTCGAGAGCGAAGACAGAATCTCAGGAGGAACCTTTTTGTTGAGTTTAACGTACTGCTCAAATTGATTAAGGAGAGAGCGACTAAGAACTTCTGTTTCCCGGTCGTCTTCTCCAATATTTTTATAATGAAATAACTGCGCGCAAAAATAATCTTCCCTATTCGTGTATTGGCGAATCCGGGCGCGCTCACTGCCTTCTACAAGCACTTTAACCGTTCCGTCAGGAAGTTTAAGCAATTGCAGGATATTGGCTAAGGTCCCGATACCGTAAATATCCTCAGGCTGAGGATCATCCTGGGCAGGATTCTTCTGAGCAACCAGCAATATCTGCTGATTAGTTTCAATAGCTGATTCAAGTGCTCTGATAGATTTTTCACGGCCAACAAAGAGAGGAATCACCATATAGGGATAAACAACGACATCACGCAATGGCAACACCGGTGTAGAGAATCCTTTGGTTTCATCTACCCCTACATCGGTTTTCGTGCTGTCTTTTTCCATGCTAGAAAACCTCAATATATTTGGAAAATAGGCTAGAAAATTAGGTTTCGGCTGTCGGCTAATTGTCAGAATACGATTCTAGACATTATAAAAGATAGGCCTTAGCCGATATGGGGATTTGCCAAAGCAGGAAGGGCCCCATTTCTTTATATGGGGGGTATCAAGCCCAATATCAAGTGGCGTAACGAGGGCACCCTAGAATATCTCAAAAGTTACCGCTCATTTTAATCAGATGCTGCCTTAGTTTCCTGATTCTCATAAATCAGCAACGGCTCTGCCTCCCCTTTAACGACACTCTCATCGATAACCACTTTGCTCACATGGTCCATCGAAGGGAGATCGTACATTGTATCGAGTAGAACATTTTCAAGGATCGAACGCAATCCTCGCGCACCAGTTTTCCGCTCCATGGCCTTAGCTGCAACTGCCCGCAACGCATCTTCACGGAATTCAACTTTGCTGTTCTCCATTTCAAATAAACGGGCAAACTGCTTGGTTAAGGCATTCTTCGGCTCTGTAAGAATACGGATAAGCGCGGCTTCATCCAATTCATCTAAGGTGGCAACCACTGGCATCCGACCTACGAACTCAGGGATCAAGCCATACTTGATCAGATCCTCTGGCTCAACGGCCTGCAAGATCTCCCCCATACTCCGCTTATCTTCTACGCTCTTGACCTCAGCGGAAAAGCCAATTCCCCCTTTTTTAGAGCGGTCTCGAATAATCTTCTCAAGGCCAGCAAAGGCACCGCCACAAATAAAAAGGATGTTTGCCGTATTGACTTGTAAAAATTCTTGTTGAGGGTGCTTTCGTCCCCCCTGGGGTGGCACAGAAGCTATAGTTCCTTCGATAAGCTTCAATAAAGCCTGTTGTACCCCCTCACCAGAGACGTCACGGGTGATAGAGGGATTATCCGATTTACGGGAAATCTTATCTATTTCATCGATATAAACAATGCCTGTCTGGGCTTTCTCAACATCATAATCGCATTTTTGTAGCAATTTTTGGATGATGTTCTCCACATCCTCGCCTACATAACCCGCTTCCGTGAGGGTGGTAGCATCAGCAATAGTAAATGGAACATCTAATAAACGCGCTAAAGTCTCGGCAAGCAGCGTTTTACCACTGCCCGTAGGGCCAATTAGCAAGATATTGCTTTTCGATAACTCAACGTCATCGTTCTTTTTGCCCAACTGAAGGCGCTTATAGTGATTGTAAACGGCCACCGATAATACCTTCTTGGCACGATTCTGACCGATTACATACTGATTCAGAATGTCCCTAATTTCATGGGGCGTGGGAAGATGGCTACTCTTACCCGAGGAAAGCCTGTCCTGCATTTCCTCACGAATGATGTCGTTGCAAAGTTCGACACACTCATCGCAGATGAAAACAGAGGGACCTGCTATTAATTTTCGCACTTCATGCTGGCTCTTTCCACAAAAAGAGCAGTAAAGCAGTCTATCGTCGTCACCTCTGCGGGGTTTGTCGTTACTCATGACTTATCTTTCCTACAGATATGTGGTCTTAATCTAACCCATTAGAGTTCTAGCTAAGTTCTGTGGTTCCCTAATATCCAGATTTCCTAGAGAGATGTCTCACCACGCTGCTGAAGCACTGAGTCAACCAATCCGTAGGCCACCGATTCGTTTGCGCTCATAAAATAATCACGATCAGTATCCCGTTGGATTTTCTCAATAGGTTGCCCCGTATGTTTGGCTAAAATATGATTTAAACGCTCTCGAACCGATATAATTTCCCGAGCATGAATATCAATATCCGCGGCTTGCCCCTGAAACCCACCCAAGGGTTGATGGATAAGAAGCCGTGAATGGGGTAAGCAGTGGCGTTTCCCCTGTGTCCCTCCAGTCAGTAAAACCGCGCCCATGCTAGCCGCTTGCCCAATGCAGAGGGTACTCACATCTGGTTTAATAAATTGCATGGTATCATAAACAGATAGCCCAGCAGTAACCGAACCCCCTGGAGAATTAATATATAGATGAATATCTTTATCAGGGTTCTCGGATTCCAAAAAAAGCAATTGGGCAACAACCAAATTCGCCATATGATCCTCTACTGGCCCTACTAAGAATACTACTCGTTCCTTTAGTAGCCGGGAGTAGATATCGTAAGCGCGCTCTCCACGGGCCGTTTGTTCCACGACCATCGGAACTAAAGTATTAAGGCTATCAGCCATGCATTTTCTACCTTTAAGTCTTCATCCTAGTGGCAGTTCAAATATTTTTAAACCACCTTATTAATCCGAAATTTTCTCCTCTGGTGATGAAACAGGGGGATTTACCGCCTCTTCAAAGCTCATCGGTTCATCTAAAACCTCAACCTGGTCCAACACCCAATCTACGATTTGCCCCTCTAAAACAGCCCCTTCAATCTCGGATAAACGCTCTCTATCACTCAATATCCACCGAGAAAATTCTTCTGGATCTTCATAGCTCGCAGCAAGCTCCGTGATTCTTTGTTTTACATTATCCGGATCTGCCTTAATTCCTTTTTTTTCCAAGAGCGTCCCCAGAATTAACCTTAAAGCCACACGCCTACGCGCCTGTTGTGTGAATAGCGCTTCATCCACAGGAAGCTCTTGGGTCTTAATCCCCTGTCTAGCCAAATTAGCTTGGGTCTGTTCCCGTAAGGCTTGGGCTTCCTCTTCCACCAAAGACGTTGGCAAAGTGATAGGATTCGCGGCCAAGAGGCCATCCATCACTTGATCTCGCACACGGTCACGGATGGTCTGCTCCAAGTTCCGTATCATCGAGGCCTTAATTTCTTGGCGCAAGGCTTCTACCCCGCCCTCTTTGATACCAAGCTTTTCCGCAAAATCCTCATTAATTTCTGGCAACCGCGGTGCTGCTACCGAGGTGACCTTCACTACAAAGTCCACCTTTCTTCCAGCCAACTCTTGACTACCATAACCTTCCGGAAAGGTAACCTCGAAAGCAAGCTCTTGACCCTTTTCAGCGCCGACTAGATGCTCTTCAAATTCCTTGAGCATGGTCCCTTTACCCAAGATAGCAAAGAAATCTTCTTTGCTTCCTCCCGGGAAAGGCTCCCCTTCAAGGGTACCGTGATAAGTAATGGTCACTCCGTCAGTTTCTTGGGCAGGACGGTCCACTGGTTCCCACTCTACGTGTTGATCCCGCAGCTTCTCCAGAACGCTATCAATATCCTTATCCGTCACTTCAGCTTGTGGTCGCTTAACCTGAATCCCTTCAAGATTGATAGATTCGATATCGGGCAATACCTCAAAGGTTGCGGTGTACTCAAAAGGCTTACCTGCTTCCCACTGAGACGGTTCAATCCGCGGCGGTCCAGCAGGACGCAGGGATTCTTGCTTGATAGCATCACGGAAGCTATTTTGGACAAATTCGTCCAGCACTTCCTGACGCACAGCAGGACCGTACCGACGTTCCACTACCTTATAGGGAACTTTTCCAGGGCGAAAACCATCCATTTTCACCCGCGGTGCCATAGACCGCAAGCGTTCTTGAACTTTATTTTCGAAATCCCCCCCCGGCAATGTAATGGTCAAGCGCCGCTCTAACTCCCCGGTCGCTTCTACCGTGACCTGCATAAATATATCACCTCAACCTCTTGTTTTTGATGACTTATCTCTGCTCAGAAGAGGAATCTGGCAGGGACGTTTATTGGTGCGAAAGGAGAGACTCGAACTCTCACGGGATTACCCCACTGGTACCTAAAACCAGCGCGTCTACCGATTCCGCCACTTTCGCAGGATTGTGCTATTAACGGCATTATTAACACATATATAGCATATTTTTCAAAATCAATGAGCAGTTAAAGTTCCCATAACTAGGAAGCCCAAGCGATGATAGATGCCGCCATCACTCATAGTATACTGGCTCAGAACCTTCCCGCGTACCCCCTCTGAGGCTCAAGTTCAATAGGAAGAGGAGACTTTTGCAAAGTTTGGCAACCCCCCATCTAAAAACCAACGCCTCGATTCCACCTCATACCACCAGCTTTGCTGGGTGGTGTGCTTCCGAATTAAGCTATCATCGGGGTGATAATAATCAAATTCAATGGTTACTTCAGCCGTTAATGCATCTTCCGATAACTGGCGCCTGTGAATTTCATACCCAGTGACTCGAACGTTGTCCCAAAATCCTTGGGAAATAGGTTTAGGTTGCCCATTCTGCGGGCGTATCAAGGTGCTCAGCAGCTCCTGGTGTTGCCAGCGCACGCCAGAAGCATAGGCCTGAATCGCGTCCTCAAGGGTAACGAGACGCTCCTTGGTCAGTCCACCGGCACACCCCACCAGCCAACTGATCCAGACTAACCCAAAAAAGACCTTCAATCCTGGAAAAAAGGAATCTTTTCCCAAAATTCTCGCTGCTTGGTCTCGGTATAAAGGACCGTGTATTCCCATTGCTTATACCCTTGTATATGTAATTCTCTCAGATACAAACGCTTTTCAAATTTTCCTTCCTCTTGAGGCGGAACAAACAGCGGTAAATGTATCTGTACGTCTTCTAAGACAATACAGTCTTCTTCGGATGTGTCGTCACTTCCAATGCAGTCCTTGATGATCAGTTGAACACCAAGCCCGGTCAACGCATAAGAAGGTGAATGGTTTAAAACCTTTCCAACCAGCTTTTGACCTACTCCAGGGCTGCGTTGCAGCTCAATATCGATAAATTTCACCTGCTCAATGGAAACAAGATTTCTAAACTCCTCTAATCTTTTTTCCCCCGGCTGTGAGAGTAAGAATCCAATTAAAGTCAGTAAAATAAAGCTCCCTAACACCTGGAGGCGATATCTGGGAGGGATTAGGAAAAGAACTAAAAAAGCAAGTATCAATAGCCAAACCACTGGAGCTCTTATGGGCATAATAATCGATGCTTCGCCACCTACGGATAAAATTTAAAATATAATAATTTAATAGCTCTTAATTTAAGATCGGTTATTGCGGGAAAATCCTAAGCACTCCCATTCCCCATGGGAATTCAGTTCAGGGTCTGTTAAGAACCTTTTAGGCAGGGATAATAATAGAAGAGGGAGTCAACAGCGCCACAGAAAAGCTTTCAAACAGTTTCCCAGCAGGGACATAAAATTTGCCATTATGCTGCATGACTATCACCCTTTCACCGGTCAATACATTAGTAAAATCCTCATTTTCTTTGACCGCTGGGACTTCTACCCAGGTTTCTTGCCACAGAGATTCACCTAGAGGTAATTCATCTTCATTGCTTCCCAAGAGCGCCAACCAACGGGGGATAATTGACACAACCATCTGACCTTGATGTTTCCTTGCAAACGCACAAAGATGATCTGCTTTTACTCCCTGGGCGGACAAAGGGATATAATCCCCTTTTTGGAAAAGTAGGGGGAATTGGGCCCGAAAAGATAATACTTTCCATGTCAGATAAAGCTTTACCCGACCATCTTCCTTATTTTTTAGCAACTCGTAAGTACAAGATCTCAAAGACTGACCTGACTGGATCAATGACATCAGCTCTTGGAGCATCCGCCACCTCAAGGTAAAATCCACCGGATGGCGGTTATCAGGGTCAACCAGGCGAAATTCCCAAAGTTCATTACCCTGGTAAATATCTGGCACACCAGGCACCGTCAACTTCAGCAGAAGCTGAGATAAACTATTCAACAATCCAAACCTTGCTACTCGCCGCTGAAATGGTAGGAAATCTGCCAAAAAGGGGTTTTTCTCTATGCTACCCAATACATTGCGTACAAAATGGATGACTGCCGCTTCATATTCTGTGTCGGGATTTATCCAAGAAGTATGAACCTTAGCTTCCTTGATGGCCTTAAGCATGTAAGCCTCAATGCGGTCCCGATACTCTGCCAGTTTTTCTTCCCCCATATTGAGCAGGGGCCAGGTACCTAACACTGTCTGGTAAAACAAATACTCATCATTACGGCTAGGGGCACGAAAACCATTTAGCCTCCGTATTTTAGCTCGGTTAATACGCGCCCAACGACTCAAATGTTTACGCCATTCCCCTGGCATTTCAGAGAGTACATTCAGGCGAGCACGGACATCCTCACTGCGTTTACTGTCATGGGTTGAAGAAGTCACCATCCCATAGGGCCACCGTTGTGCCCGTTCCTGATTGGCGCGATGAAAAGCAGTGAGGGAAACGCCAAAATTTCGCGGATCACTGCCCACATCATTGAGGGAAATTAAGCGATTGTAAATATATAATACAGTATCCTCAAGGGCCTTGGCCATCACCGGCCCAGTATATTGTTGGAACCGCATGACGAAGGAAATGATTTCCTGTGAGAGACCCCTTCGGGTGGACATTTCTAGGAGAAGGATGGCTTGGATAAAGTCAAAGATACTGATATCGGCAGCCGGACTGCGCTTCTTTGCCTGAATCACTGCCCACTGGATAAAGCGCCTATCTTCTTCTGAAACCCGATCCAAATCCACATAGGTACGGTAGACAGGGAAACAGGCCACCACTTCAGTTAAGGCCTCACGCAAGCCATTTAAAGTGAAATCACGGGTATGGCGATTCGTTTGGGCAATGCTATTGAGCATATTGGCAAGTACTGTAAGCTCACTGGAAAGCTGGACCCGAATGATAATTTTTTTGCGCTCATAGAGTAGCTCATCGAAATCCCACTGATGGCGGATAAAGCGGGTATAAATTTGATCGAACTCTTTTTGTGAGGCAGGATAGACAAATAATCCATTATTAACATAAGCAAATTCATAACCCGTGGTGCCAGAAATCGGCCAACTCTCCGGCAGATGTTCATAACTGGCCAGGATTTTTTCAATCACGAGATAATAACTGGGCTTTAAATTCCCATCGGCGGCTTTCTCCCCGCCTTTGATCTCTGTAATTTGCCGATTGAGCCGCTGGTAATAGCTGGGGGGATTATAGAGACCATCCGGATGATCGATGCGGAGCCCATCCACTTTTCCCTCTTTCACTAGATCTAAGATAAACCGATGAGTCGTTTCAAAGACCTCTGGATTTTCCATCCGGAGACCTGCCAGATCATTAATATCAAAAAAGCGACGATAATTAATTTCATCGGAAGCCACTTGCCAATAGGCAAGCCGATAGGCTTGACTTTCTAAGAGGTGGTGCAGGAGATCAAAGCTCTCCGGTTGCTCCACCACTCCATTAAAAGTGGCTACGGTATCAAATACAAAAGCCCCAATGGCAGGATATTTTCGACAAGATTCCGCTAGGCGCCGTTTGTAGATGACACAATCACGGAGGCGCTCAACTCGCTTCTCAGCCCTGGTGTCATACCGGGAAGGCAGGTGTTCGAAAGCGGTAATAAGACTTTGATACTCTAGAAAAGGGGCTTCCTCTTCTGCCAAATGCTCCGCTAATCGTTCCAGACCATGACCTAAAATATCCGGATAAGTACTGGGATCAACAGGAAAACGATGGTTATAAAACCAAATGCTGAACTGTCCCTGATCAAGATCAAAGGTTAGCCGCAGTTCGCCTTTTTCAAGCACCCTACCATAGTGATCTCCTAGCAGAGGTAACAGCACTTTACCTCGCAGCTCCTCCTTGATAGGCCGCCAATCGATATCAAAATAAGCAGCGTATTCGGAAGCAGGCCCCTGTTCCAGTACATCGAGCCACCAGGCGTTATCATCGCCGCCCACGCCCATATGATTAGGCACAATATCAAGGATCTGTCCCATCCCGTGGCAATGTAAGGCCTGAACCCAGGAGGCGAAGGTGTCCCTATCGCCGATTTCCGGGTTTAACGCATTATGATCCACAATATCGTAACCGTGAGGGCTGCCTAAACGGGCCTTAAGATAGGGAGAAGCATAGCAGTGGCTGATCCCAAGCTCATGGAGGTAGGGAACAATCGCCTCAGCATCAGCAAAGGTAAAATGATTATTAAATTGTAATCGGTAAGTAACGCGGGGGATGATTTTGATGGCCTATCTCCTCCTTGCCCCATCATCCAGCTTTCTGCAGATAAATCCTAGATTCCAGCCAGAATGAGAATTCAATGTCATATTCAGATACTTTTTTTCCCTAAGTCCCGCTCTGTCTCCTGGTTTGAGATCCCTTCCAGAAACCAAGCTACCGTCCTAGGGGGTAGTTCCCCTCGAACTAAGGCCTGCTTGAGATCCGGGGAAGTCGTAAAAAGCAACTGTCCCGGGGGGGGGACTGATAAGGAAACGGGGGTGGTGTCTAAATTGGCCAACATGGTCAGCGGGGATCCATCCCCCAGCTGCCAATGAGCTTGCAGTGCCCATTCGGACAAATGTCTATAGCCACCCTGAATCTCGGTAAGGGCGGCTAGCCTGGGTACGATAAATCGATGTCGCAGGTGAAGTAACTGTTGGTGCAGCTCAAACCATTCTCTGCCTGTTGTACTAGCTGCTTGGGTCCAGTCTAGCACGGCATTTTCAAAGGTGGTCTGAGCCGTCGGATCCGGAATCCGCTCTCGAGCTGCGGGATCACTGAATTCAGGAAAGTGGGCAAACTCTCGCCGCCGCCCTTCCCTGACACTGGGGGCCAGATCTTCACCAAAATCACAGAAAAAAGGAAAAGGCTGTGTAGCCCCCCATTCCTGCCCCATAAACAAGAGGGGCGGAAAGGGTGAGAGTAAGAGCAATCCTGTTAATGCCTGTACCATTTCAGATCCCGCTAAAGTCGTGATCCGCTCACCGAAGGCTCGGTTACCCACTTGATCATGATTCTGAAAGAAGGCAACAAAGGCACTCGGCGGCAAAGCCTGACTGGGCTCTCCTCGAGGTTGCCCTCCTCGATAAGGAGATTCCTGTCCCTGGTAATCAAAACCTTCACTCAAACAGCGTTCTAGATGAGCAATAGGCTGATCCGCATAATCTAGGTAATAACCGGCAGTTTCCTGAGTCGCTAATACATGTAAGGCGTGGTGGATATCATCATTCCATTGGGCCACATACCAGCGGGGTTTGCCATTAGCTTTCCGGGCAAGATAACGGGCCTCATTGTTATCGTTTTCCAGAACCAGATGCACTTGGCGCTCCGATCCCAGATAACGATGAACCGTCTCAGCCAACTCTTCTAGGATATGGCACTTAGAATCGTCCTTAATTGCATGGACTGCATCAAGCCGAAGGCCATCGAACCGGTATTCCTGCAACCAAAATAGAGCGTTATGGATAAAAAACTGTCGGACCCAATGGGCATTTTCCCCATCAAAATTGATAGCTACTCCCCATGGGGTGTGATGACGCTCCGTGAAAAAATCCGGGGCATATTGATGCAGGTAGTTGCCTTCTGGGCCAAAATGGTTATACACCACATCTAAGAACACCATCAATCCACGGCTATGGGCAGCTTGCACTAGCGACTTGAGGTCCTGCGGACGACCATAACAGCTGTCTGGCGCAAACAAGGAAACACCGTCATATCCCCAGTCCCAGCGGCCAGGAAAATCGGCAACTGGCATTAGCTCCAAAGCGGTGACTCCCAACTCCGCTAGATGGTCAAGGCGAGTCTCCAGCCCTCGAAAAGTCCCCTCCGGGGTAAAGGTTCCCACATGGGCCTCGTAGATAACGGCTTCTTCCCAGGGTCTCCCTTCCCATTGGTTGTCCTGCCATCCAAAGGCAGCCGGATCAATCACTTCGCTGGGACCATGGATATCCTGGGGCTGAAAACGGGAAGCCGGATCGGGGACTTGTACCTCATTATCAATCCGGTAGGTATATAAACTTCCTTCCCTGGCCTGCTCAGTTTCCAATTCAAACCAGCCTTCTTTCTGGGGGATCAGGGCTAAAGGGGCTGTTTGGGGTGAGTTCTGTAAGCATAACTCCACCTGCTGAGCTCCTGGAGCCCACAACCGGAAACGCACGGTCCCTTTTCCCGTTAATTCAGCGCCAAAAGGCATGGAGTGATATTGTCGCATCCTAATCCTATTCCAAAATAATTCGGTCTTCCTTGCCATGCAGCAAAGCGACCATAAGGGTTAGATACTCGCGGAGTTGTCGAGTAATTAAAAAATTATCCCGCACGAATTCACGGGCTTTTACTGCCATCTCCGCCATTTTCCGAGGTTGGTGTAAGAGGTAGCGGATCCGCAGCGCAGCCCCTTCTGGAGTACTAACCAAAAAGCCGGTATGGTGGTTCGTCACCTGCAGTCGAATCCCCCCCGTGTCCCCTCCAATCACCGGTTTTGCCTTCCACAAAGCCTCTATTACCGTCAACCCAAACCCCTCCCGTAGTGATTTCTGCAATACAATATCAGCGGCCCGTTGCAGGGCATTGATAATTCGGTGGGAATCAGGCGGCAAGAGGAGAATATGAATATCGGGATCTTCCGCTGCAACAAGCTGCACTTCCTCTAGCACTATCCGACCCTCTGGGTCATCACTGGCGCCTCCGCCGGCTAACACCAATTGCAATGGAGGTAAGAATTTTCTGGCCAACTGATAAGCACGGATGACTCCCAAGGGGTCTTTGAAGCGATCAAAACGGGAGATCTGGACCAGCAACGGTCGCTCCGGATCTAATCCGAAACGTTGCCGCACTGCAGCCACTTCATTCGGTTCCAAGTCAATATTTTTTTCACTCAGAGGATCAATGCTCGGTGGAATAATGTATTCGGTATGGGGCAGCGCTTGGGCAAAGGCGGAGAGAGAGAAAACGCTGCTTTCATAAGGCTCGATGTACTTTCTTAAATATCGCCAAACTGGCCGGTAAGGATGGCTAATATCGATATGGCAACGCCATATCCATTTCCCCTTGCGGTAAGGACAATAGCCTAGCAGGGGGGCCGGCTGGGGATCATGGATAAAGACATAATTAGCTTCCTCCAATAGGGGGCGTAGCCGCTCCGCGTTTTCGGCGGTAGTGCGCTCATAAGTTTTCAACAGGTCCTCTCGCACAGCAATTCGGTTCCCCTGGAGGGCATTATGAAAGGCTTTGGTACAATCATAAAATGTGGATTCTCCAGTAATAACTTCCCAGTGGGTATCGATCTCCAGCTCTTTCATTAAGGGGACTAATTTGGTCAGAATCTCCCTCCTGCAGCAACATAGTCTACTTCTCCAGGTAACTCTTGAAGGTGAGGACCAACTGATGCCGAAGCTCAGCTAAACTGCCAAAATAGGGATCAATGGCTGCCAACTCCTCAAGAAGCCCCTGGTAATCCTCGCCAAAGCCTTGCAGCCATATACTAAAATCTTCACCACCTGCTGGAAAACGCCTCCGGGCGTCAATGAAATGATAGAAAATGCTACTTGTGGAAAGGTGGGGCATCCATTCAGCCAATTCTTCTGGTCGTTCCACCCGCTGGTGGGTATCAAATACCACAATCTGTGAGCGGATAAATTCAAACTGCTGGGTCCCCCTTACCCAACCTACGAACTCACTTTCTTCAAGGCGTTCTTCTATAAGCTCCGCCAATTCCTGGCGCAAGGCTTCCAAATCCGTGAACTCGGTGGGATCAACGACAGCTAGGCGCTCCGCCAATACCCCATCGTGCAAGCCATGGCGCACCCAGGCCGCAAAATCATTGTTATATTCCCGTTCCTCAAAGCGAGGTTGCAATAACCCCCCCCAAAAATGGTAATAAATACTCGCTGGGGTAATACTGAGTAGTCCATCCCCTAGTTCCTTAAGGGTCATCACCTTCTTGCCTGTGGCAATGGCAATGAGCGCACAGTCCTTGAGCATAAAGGTCCCTGGATGATGGGAGTTTGGCATAAGTTCTACTGAAACGGTTAGGGAAACAATTTCTCTATCAACTCTATAGTTATAGAAAGCATAGAGGATAATTGCCCCAAAGCAATGGGTAACATACCCCTCTCTAGCAGGATCGACTAGAAGCTGAGTAGAACATGACTGAATAAACCCGTTCGGGAAGTAAGTGGGACCGCTATAATTTTAAGATTTCCGGCTAGTCACCTGAACCAGGGTTCGAAAGATCGCCGGGCCCGCTACCGTTGCAAACACCGGTGCACCGGCAATGAGATACCAGTAAAAAGTAGCAAAACGCCAAAGAACAAGAGCCGTAGCCAGAGTAGCACTGTCAAGAAAGGGGCCCAGCATGGCGCCAAACCCCAGTTCGACTCCACCGGTCCCCCCGGGTAAAAAGGTGAAATGCCCCACGGTCAAGATCAAGACTTGAGTAATAAACAGATAAGGCCAGGGAACATCTTCCCCTAACCCTAATAAGAGAACATAAAGAACACTAAAGCGTAATAGCCAATGCCCGATACATAAGAGATAAGCCGCATATAAATACCGCCGGGGTAACCCTAAGAGCAGCGTCAAACCACTACGGAGACGGAGCATCCAACGAGCTGCCCGTTTGCGCAAAACAGCCGATACCTTCAATACTTTCAACAGATACCCCAGTACCCGCAACAATCTCCGATACTGATGGGCAAGCACCCACATTAATCCCATCCCCCCGGTGAGTAATACCGCCACCAAAATAAATCCCAGATGAACATCGTAGGTCGTACTGGTCGACAACTTTATCACCACGATGAGGGAAGCGGTGACAAAGAACAATAGGTCTATTCCCAGTTCCATGGCAAACACTGCAGCCGCGTGGGCGGTTTTGACGCCATACCGATTCAAAAGGTAAACATAACTAATTACTCCTCCACTACCTGCCGGAGTCGCGGAAAAAGCAAATTCCCAGGCCATCACCGTCCCAAGGGCGCTCTTGTGGGAGAGCTTGGTATCTACCGCAGAGACCAGTATCCGCAGCTTTGCAGCATTAAAATTCCAACCAATAAAAATCATGCCCAGGGTAAGCAAAGGTAGCCAAAAAGGTACTTGACTGAGACGTTCAAAAACTGCCAACCCGCCATAACCCAGTGGGATCGCTAAACCCAAGCCTAAGGCGAGCAGAACTAAAATCCAATAGCGTCTCACGTGTCAAATCAACTTGTTAATATTATTTAAAATTATATCAACTTACTGCTGCCAAAGAATGGAGGTCATTTCGCAGTGAATTTCATGTCAGTGCCGCTTTAGCTCTTCCTGCCATTGATACAGTTCTTTAGCACTGCGCTTCTGGTAAGTAGCCGCGGCAGTAAGATACAGGTGTTCCACAGATTGCCGCAATATCCGGTTGCTGCTATAGCTGGTGGGAACTAAATGTGCCATGCTAGCCCGGATTCGGGAATACCTTCCCTATTGCGCTCATAAAAAGCAGGGACCCCTTTTCTTCCAATAACAGGTAAAGCCGCTCCGCTTCGATCCCATCGCGCTCAGGCTCCCCATCTTCACCATCCCCTAAAGCCCAACCCACTTCTGGACTGTAAGTTTCAGCCCACCAACCGTCGAGGGAGGATAAGTGTATGATAGAAAGAAGGTAAACCAAGAAATAAAACTCCTTCTCAGATAGAGGCTTCCCGTAGTACCATTAAGGTATGTGCCTCAAGCCGGCAGTGTCTTGGAGCAGACAAAGGTGGTACCCCATGGAAAACCCTGATATCCATAGGCATGGGGGCTGCCGTATTCACCAGTACCTGCCAGCAATGGCCAGCAAATGCAGGCAGCTTGAAGATTACTTCATGGGCTTGAGGGTTAAACAGCAAACATAATGCTTCACTACGGATTGTCTTTCGAATCAAACATCCTAGTGCCCCTTCGGGGGCATGCCAATCTGGAGGTTGTCCCTCTAAGTCAAACCAATTCACTTCCTGGGGCGTATAAAAGCGCACCTCAGAGAACACCGCATAGCGTTTCCTAAGAGCAATCATCTGCTGGGTAAAACGATAAACTTCCTGCTCCTGACTCAGTTGATGCCAGTTATACCAGGAAATTTCGTTATCCTGACAATAAGCATTGTTATTTCCCCTCTGGCTACGGCGAAATTCATCCCCTCCTAACAACATGGGAACTCCCCGTGAAAGCATTAAAGTGGCGAGAAAGTTTTTGATTTGGCGAAGCCGCATCCCATTAATGTGGGGATCATCCGTATAGCCTTCCATCCCATAATTACCGCTAAAATTGGCCTCACTACCATCCCGATTATTTTCGCCATTCGCTTCATTATGTTTATGGCTATAACTGACCAAGTCATTGAGTGTAAATCCATCATGACAGGTCACAAAATTAATGCTATTAATAGGTTGCTTCCCAGAATGCTGATAAACATCCGCACTCCCGGTGAGTCGAGAAGCAAAAATGCCCCTCATTCCCCTATCTCCACGCCAGTAGCGCCGCACGTCATCCCGGTACCGCCCGTTCCATTCTGACCAGCGCTGGCCTGGGAAACTCCCCACCTGGTAGGCCCCCCCGGCGTCCCAGGCCTCGGCAATCAATTTGATATCTCGTAAAATAGGATCTTCGGCAATATGTTCCAATAAGGGGGGGTTAGGCAATAGGTGCCCGGTTTTGTCCCGTCCCAAGACCGAAGCCAAATCAAAACGGAACCCGTCCACATGCATCTCAATAGCCCAGTAGCGCAAGCAATCTTGGATAAAATCCCGTACTACGGGATGATTGCAATTTACCGTGTTGCCACATCCCGTATAGTTGCGGTAATAACGCTTATCTTCTCCCAGAAGATAATAAATGGTGTTATCCAACCCACGGAAACTCACGGTGGGTCCCAACTGATTTCCTTCAGCGGTATGATTAAACACCACATCTAAAATAACCTCGATGCCTGCTTCATGGAGAGCCCGCACCATATCTCGGAATTCCGCCACCTGATTGCCGGGATGTTCCATACAGGAATAGGACTTTTTAGGGGCGAAGAAATTGATAGTACTGTATCCCCAGTAATTGCGTAGCCGTTCTCCAGTGAGGGGATTTAAGCGAATATTTTCATTCTCGTTAAACTCTTGCACCGGCAGCAGCTCCACTGCGGTAATACCCAGATCTTTAAGGTAGGGAATTTTCTCAATAAGGCCCCGGTAGGTGCCAGGATGCTGCACTCCCGAGGAAGGATGGACAGTAAAGCCACGCACATGGGTTTCGTAAATAATGGTTTCCCGCCAGGGCCGGCGGAGGGGCCGGTCACCCTCCCATCTATAATGGGAGTCGACTAAAATCGCCTTAGCCGTGTCAGGCGCATTATCTTCCTGAGAGGGAGTCAGATCTTGCTCTGGTGAGGCGGGATCATAACCTCGGGCATGACCAAAATCCAAATGCGAAGCGCCGGCAATAGCAATGGCATAGGGGTCTAATAATAAACGCTGGGGATTAAAACGGTGGCCTTGTTGGGGATCATAGGGACCCCATACTCGGTAACCATAACAATACCCCACCTTCACCCCATTCACCCATACATGCCAAATATCGCCGGTACGGTGATTTGCAGCATCCAACGGCACGCTCAGAAAGGGATAATGGTCAAGGGGAGTATAATAGAGTTCTAATTGGACGGCAGTAGCATGACGGCTAAATAATGCAAAGTTCACTCCCCCATTCCTAGCCCAAGCCCCTAAAGGTAAGGGATTGCCGGAGCCAATGTGAGCGTCTGGGGAAGAGAATTTATCAGTTGTCCACGTACTTGGAGGCACCAAAGCTTATCCTAAAGTAAGTCAAAAGGCCCAAAATACGCTTTAGGAATAAGCGCCTAAGCATTTTTGGTTTTGAATAAGGTCGAGGGTTTGCTGAGCAATTTCAAGTTCTTCATCGGTAGGAATCACAAGCACGGTTACCGCCCCCGCTTCCCCTTGAATAGCAAAAATGTCATGGCTTGCCGTTTGGTTTTTCTTATGGTCAATCACAATCCCTAGATGGGCAAGCTCAGCACAGACAGAGTTTCTAATCATGGCGTCATTTTCGCCAATGCCTCCCGTGAAAATCAGGACATCAAGACGCCCTAGCACCGCATAATAGGCACCAATATATTTTTTTATCCGGTAACAATACATTTCTATGGCCAAACTGGCTAGGGGATCACCCGCTTTAGCTAAGGCGTGTACCTGCCGCATATCGTTGGCGCCGCAGATTCCTTTTAGGCCACTTTCCCTATTGAGCAGCGAATTCAAGTCCTCTGGAGATTTTCCCAAGACTTGGGTCAGATATAAGGGAAGGGAAGGATCAATATCGCCACAGCGGGTTCCCATCATCAACCCTTCAAGGGGGGTCATCCCCATGGAAGTATCGATGCTTTTGCCAGCTTTAATCGCCGTAGCACTAGCCCCATTGCCAAGATGTAAGGTAATCAAATTGAGTGTCTCAAGGGGTTGCTTTAAATAGGCGGCAGCCTGTTTGGAAATATAATGGTGGGAAGTGCCATGAAATCCATAGCGGCGAATATGGTGGGTTTTATACCAGGAATGAGGCAAGGGATAATGGAAAATGGAAGGAGGCAATGTTTGGTGGAACGCCGTATCAAATACAGCCACCTGGGGTACATCAGGGTAGATCTCCAGTGCTACCTGAATCCCTTTGAGATTGGCAGGATTGTGCAAAGGCGCTAAAGGGATAATTTCCGCAATTTTAGCCAACACTTGATCATTGATTAGAGTAGGCTCTTTGAAGGCTTCTCCGCCATGGACGACTCGATGGCCGATGCCTAATAAATCTGCTTTATGCTGCAAACAACCGGACTCTACTAGGGCCGTAAAGACTTGGCTCATCCCCTCCCCATGATCCGAGATAGGCTGTTCAAAAACCGCTTCATCAATTGTTTGTCGATTCTGGAACAAACGATGCACAAAGCGGCTTTTCGGTTCTCCTATACGCTCTACAACTCCTCCTGCCAGGGCTAAAGCCCCTTTAAAAAGCTGATACTTAATCGATGAACTTCCAGAATTAATAACCAGAACCGTCAATGATACCTCCCGGGGCTTTACTTTGATAGGATTATCGAATAATCATTTCCGAAAACCCCCATATTCCAAAGCCCTTATGCCGCGCGATTTTCTCAAGCACATGATATTCAAAGGGAGCATCAGGCAAGGCCACTGCCCAGCCCTGCTCTAACAGGTAAGCAGCCAGATCGATCCCCATGGAAACCGAGGTATAATCGGCATGGCAAACGGCATTGATACTGCCGTCTTGATAGATTTCTCTCTCCTTGCAATGGACAAACCCTTGGATCTTGAAATCTAGAGCTAAAGCGGCTCGTGGTGCACAACGTCTAGGCTGCAAAAACGAGCGACAGGTCACGGGTGTTTGGGGAATGTAAATACCATAGAGATGAATGGTGCGCCTGCCCACTTTCAGCGAACCGTCATCTTGCACCAGCGCATAGCCGGTAATATCCGCTACCGCAATGGTTGCTGCTGGAAATCCAAAGATAACCAAGAGGGTAAAGAGAGAATGAGCAGCGATTTTTGGGGCTTTCACAGGGACTCCCCCAAAGAAGGATTAAAACCTACAGTTTATAATATTCTGCCCGGCTTTTCCTGAAATTGCCTATGGCAGAGCATGAGTAGGATAACGAACGCGGCCAATGCCGCCGCTAAATGCTTAAGGGAATGGCCACTGACAACGCCGGTTGCTTGAAAAAGCTCCCTATCAAAATGCTCCAAGACCTTTGCCAGACCATAGAAACCGAGGGCATAAAAGAAATAGTGGCGCTTGCTATAACCGGAACGAAACCAAGCCAGGATAAAGGGGATAAGCAGTAGCGGTACAAACTGGACTCCTCCATAAAGACGGAGATCCCCCAGACCTGAGCGCTCGGTATACTCCCAATACCAAACGCTGAAAAAACCGAGCAGCAAAAACCCGGGTAGTAAAATTATGCCTCCCTTGCGACTCACATGTTCCATCCAAATAGCACTGAAAAGGGCCATAAAGGCCAAGGTCATAGGATAGCGATCCCAAACTAAGGTCTTATTCTCAGGTAAGGCGTGATAGTAGCAGGAACCCATGCCTGTCAGAAAAACACCCGCGAAAAAGATTCCATATGGCAAAAGCAATAAGGGGTCAGGTGCAACCTTTCTAACCCTGAGTGTCCACCCCAACCCGATAATGCCAACAAGTATTAAGGGGAGATTGGAGATCACATTTAAAAAATTGGGAATCCCGAAATAAGGACGATCATCCGCAAAGCGGTGATAGTTTGGGTCCTGAGGGATAGGGTCCAAAAACAATATTCCCAGGCCGCAGATCACCACTATCCCTAGTAGCCAGAGAATTCGGATTTGCAGATGGGAGAGCATTATTTTCCGAGACCACCGCAGGCTGCGCGATATAACCCCCAGGCAATAACTCCCATCACCACCAGCCCAGGAAGCCCCCCCCAGGGGGCCTGGGCCAATGCCAACACTTCACGGTTGCCCGTAATTACAATAGGAATTGCCATCAAAATACCGGCCAACGCTTCACCAGTGATTAAACCAGCAGCCACTAACAGACCATAGCGCCGATAGCGTTCCCTACGCTCCAGATCGCCAAGACGATGGCGAACCCCCTCAGCCGCCTTGGCAATCAACCCACCGATAAAAATCGGCACGGAAAGGTTTAATGGCAGGTAGACGCCTACTGCTACGGCCAACACCGGCGCCCGCCAGGATGAACCACGGGCGCTAAGCCAAGTATCAACTCCGATAATGGCCCCTCCCATTAACGCCCCTAACCCTACCATCTTCCAGGGAAGATCAGCGCCGAAAACGCCTTCCGCTACTGAAGCCATCAAAGTCGCCTGGGGAGCTAACAGGGGGGTGGGGTGCTCAGGTGTCGGGACCCCCATACCATAGGCTTTGAGCAGTAAATTTAAGATGGGCGCCATGACCAGAGCCGAGGAAAGGACGCCTATTCCCTGCATGAGTTGCTGTTTCCAGGGGGTTGCCCCCACCAGATAACCCGCCTTCAGATCCTGCATATTGTCCCCCGCAATAGCAGCAGCACAAGCCACTACCGCGCCAATCAGGATAGCCGCCATGGGGCCTATCGCTGCTTCCGAACCCATGAGCCATAGTAGTGCCAGGGAGGAAAAGAGGATAGTAGCGATGGTTACGCCGGAGATAGGATTGTTGGATGAGCCGACCAAACCGGCCATGTAAGCTGCTACGGAGGCAAAGAGAAAACCGGCAATCACCATAACCAGGGTCATAGTCAGACTAATACCCAAAGTCACCTGGCTATGGATGCTATGATAGAGAAAGAAAAGAGGTACCAAGAGCAGCAGGATACCCTGAAGTACCCACTGCATGGGGATATCCCGCTCGGCAGGGGATAAAACCTTGTCTCTATGCCCTGCATATTGGCGCAGCCCTCCATGAAGACCCGTGGCCAAGGAGCGACGCATGGAAAATAATGCCCAGAGCCCACCCACCAGCATTGCTCCCACCCCCAGATAGCGCACTTCACTTGACCAGATAGCATAGGCCAGATCAACTGCCGAGACGCCTTTGGCGGCCAGAGCTGCCAACTCTGGGTGGGTTTCGAGAAAGAAGACGCTATACAGGGGGATAGCCAAGCACCAGGCAATAACGCCACCGGCGAAAACTAACCCAGCAATATTGATGCCCACAATATAGCCCACGCTGAGTAAAGCGGGAGAAAGATTAGCCCCTCCATAAACAGCGGCTTTGCTCATGTAGGCCCCTGTCTGGGCCACACTATTCCAAAGCCCCAATCCCGTCTCGGCCAACTTGGTCAACCCACCGGCTAGGGCAGCCCCCATGAGGTAGCCGAGACCCCGTTTTGGATTCTCACCGACCCGCAATACTTCCGCTGTGGCAATACCTTCCGGGAAGGTGAGTCCTTCCTCCACAATGAGGGAACGGCGCAAGGGAATGGTGAATAGCACTCCCAACAACCCGCCTAGGCCGGCGATTACCAGCACCCACCCGTAATCGAAAGCAGGCCAATAGTTCATGATCACCAGTGCAGGAAGGGTGAAGATCACCCCGGCAGCTAGGGACTCGCCGGCTGAAGCTCCCGTTTGGACAATATTGTTCTCCAAAATATTGGAGCGGCGGAACAAACTCAGCACTCCCATGGAGATGACCGCTGCGGGGATTGAAGCCGAGACGGTCATGCCAGCGAACAGCCCTAGATATGCATTTGCCCCCGCAAGGAGCGCTGCCAGCAGGACGCTCAGCACTATCGCTTTGATGGTAAGCTGAGGTGGTGGCACCGTAACTTCTTGCATCTCAGCACTCTCCTTGTTCAACGAGATATTCTCCTATCCCATCTGAAACTTTTACCCTTTCGTGACAGAAGAAAAAAATGTGACTTAAGTCACACCCTAGGGGACGGTTGGGCTTGTCTCCTATTCATACCCTTGCAGACTAAGACCGATAAACCATAGCGAATATCGACCTGTCACAAACAATAAGCACTAGGGTGCCTATACTAGGCCACTTTATCTGATTTAGTAACCTTACAAAATAATCAATAACTTAAAAACTGTCTTTGACTCAAATTCTAGGATGTTATCCATGTCTGCCGAGCCCAATTTGCTAGCGCAAATCATCCACGATCGTGCGCTTACTGTATTGTTTCAACCCATCGTCCTTTTTAGCAAACGGGATATTTTCGGTTTCGAAGGCCTTATTCGCGGTCCTTCAGATACCCATCTCCACTCCCCCCTCAACCTATTCGATGCCGCTGGGCGTACCAGTGCTTTAGCCGATCTCCAAGGTCTCTGCCAAGAGCTCATCATTCAACGTTATCAACAGCTTCGTCTACCCGGCAAGTTGTTCCTCAATGTCAACCCTTGTGTCATCCTTGAACCTGGTCCTAATTACTGTGGGCTCATTGAGCTTCTAAGCCAAAATGAAATTCCTACCAGCCAAGTGGTCATTGAGCTGACCGAACAACAGCCTATCACTGATTATGCTCTGATGCGCGAGGCCACTGAATATTACCGTACCACCGGCTTTGCTATTGCTATCGATGATCTGGGCGCGGGATATTCAGGGCTTCGTTCCTGGTCCGAGCTACGGCCCGACTATGTCAAGGTGGATCGCCATTTCATTCAAAATATCCATGAAGATTCCACCAAATGCCAATTCGTACGCTCTATTTTAGAGATTACCCAAAATCTAAATTGCCGTGTCATCGCCGAGGGAATAGAAACGGCTCAAGAGTATACTGTTGTCAAGGAAATGGGAATTGAACTTGGTCAGGGATACTATTTTGGTCGGCCCCATATTCAACCGGTGATTTCCGTGCCCCTGCTTCGACCTTTATGGTCTTTGAACCTGTTTCGGGCTACACCACCAGCTGTGAGGAAACAGTCGCCTATCTGCTAGTGCCCATCGAACCGGTTATCCCAGAGGAAGTTGCCAGCACGGTCGCCGATAGATTCGTAGCCGAGCCGGAACTTCAAAGCCTTCCCGTAGTCACTGAACAAGGTCATCCCATGGGCATCGTTCGCCGGGATCGATTTATGGAACTCTATGCTAGTCGTTATGGACGTGACTTATATTGATGGACAGATGTCCCATCATCGCCGATAAGCATCAACGGGTTGATAACCTTAGCCAAGCGATCACCCAGCGTCACGACACGCGCGTACAAGATGATTTTATCATTACCGATCGGGGTCGCTATTTAGGGGTAGGCACCGTCGTCGATTTGCTCCGGTGTATTACCAGAATTCAACTACGGAATGCTCGCTATGCTAACCCATTGACCTTGCTGCCCGGTAATATTCCCATCAATGAACATCTTCAGAAATTGCTCGACCAAGAGCGTTTCTTTGTCCTCTGCTATGTGGACCTAGATAACTTTAAGCCTTTCAATGACAGTTATGGCTATCGTCAAGGCGATGAAGTCCTGCGTAAAGAGGTTCGACGATTATATTTCGCGGCCGGTGTTTTATCTGTTCTTGCATTTTTACTTATTTTAGGGATAGCGGTTTGCACTTGGGGGCCTTCAGCCGAAAAAGACGGTGAGGCCCCGGGCAAACTTGTGTTTGATTCGCTTATCAAGGTGCTTCCACCCATTATTACGTTGGTGCTTGGCTTTTATTTTGGCCAACAAGCGCCCCCCCTGCACCGCCTTTACCTGACAAACGTGCTGTGATGACGGAAAACAGTGCCGCCTCTAATGAACTATTGCAACAGTTGGCAACCCTTATCAAGGCCTACGATACAGGAACCAACTCCAGCAGAAGATAAACTTCTGCTAATAATCCCCTAATTCTCTTAAGCTTGAAACCGTGTCCGGTTGTCCCAGTATACGGGAAATCAAGCGGTATTTGGGACTGGAGGGGCTTGATTTGCCGCCAAAACTCGGCCTATATGCTGGGAGCTCAGGCCGATGATCGGCGCTACCCACAACTGTTATTGCCGGTCCTGGCTGTCTTCAAGCAACAATTCACCGAAGTGAATTGTGGTGTCGGGGGTTTTATCGGTGAACGGCAGTGACAGGGGGATCTGATCATTCGCGCCGACACGGAGGTCGGTGGCAACCGCCATCAGCTTGCCATTGTAATGGCGGCGTCGGATTTGTTGCGGCTGGGGGCCGTCATCTGCTTTAAGCGCCTTTATACCGGTGGAGCCGTTGGCGGGCTTGAGGTCAGGTGAGTAAACGGTGATATCGAAGTAAGCCGTATTGTTTTGTCCAGGAACTAGGTTAGTCCCAATGAAGATCGGTTGGTTGAACCCGTCTCCACCGCCGGTGGTGGAGGCCGAAGTTACGAAATACAGTGGTGTATACTGCCCTGCTTGGCCGCGTCGGCAGCAGCACCGCCAGATCTTGCCGGTTATATATCCATCGAAGTCTCCTGCGGTCATTGGCGATGAAAATCCGGCCATCTTGGTAGCGAATCGAATAAAGCCTCAGGTCTATTAAGGCCTGAGGCTTTTTTTTTATATCTTCGATGGTGCCCGGGGCCGGAATCGAACCGGCACGGGGTTTCCCCCAAGGGATTTTCTTACCCGCTACAACTTTCGCTGCTGTGCTTAATAAAACACATTTGTGGTCTGGACTTTATCTTTACCCTATTCAGTGCCTCGTCTGGGACCCGAAACAATAAACTTAGGTAGGAGCCGTTAAGTCTCTACACTTTCCTTTAAATAAGGCTTAGCTCGGGATTGCCACCACCTTAAAAAGTGCTGAGGTTTCCCCGAATTTGACTCCATTCACGCTAGAGGTTTCCCATCTAGGTGCTCAAGTGACTAAGTCCCTTGCGTCTACCTATTTCGCCACCCGGGCCTTGGGGGCTATACTTGTTCTTCGGAATTTCGACGCTACCAACTTTAATTTTATTTATCAGCCCGACAAAATGAGCGTGGGATCTGCACCTTCCTGGTTCCTAAGATTCCTAACCTAGGGAACTTTAACGCGAATTCAACGATGAAGCAATACTTCAACTTATATCCACTTAAGGAATGGAGGCTGGGGTCGGAATCGAACCGGCGTCCACGGCTTTGCAGGCCGCTGCATGACCACTCTGCCACCCAGCCTAAATTGGATAATTTTAAAGATTATACTAAGGGAGGAAATCCCTGAAAATTATCAGAATATGATTTGGAGCGGGAAACGAGACTCGAACTCGCGACCCCAACCTTGGCAAGGTTGTGCTCTACCAACTGAGCTATTCCCGCCCAATGCGGTATTTATTGTAACAGCGAACTTTTCTATGTCAAGCTAAGCCCGATCTTCCGCCTGTCCAGACAGTGCCGCCCAGGCAGCATTAAGATAAACGATCATTGACCCCAACGTTAAGGCCACCGCGATATAGAGAAGGACTAAACCAATTTCCCATATCGGAATCGGTCCAATAGGATCTTGATAGAGCAGCAGAAAAACCGCAATCATCTGAAAGGTAGTTTTGAATTTTCCTAGCATGGATACGGCGACGCTAGCGCGTAACCCAATTTCTGCCATCCATTCTCGCAGTGCGGATATCGTCAGTTCCCGGCCAACGATCACCGCCACTGACAGAGCCATTGGCACGGAAGGATGGCTCTGTAGAAGCAATATCAAGGCCACGACTACCATTAATTTATCAGCGACGGGATCAAGAAAAGCCCCAAATGGGGAGGTTTGCTGCCAACGCCTCGCCAAGTAACCATCTAACCAGTCGGTAATGGCCGCCAAACCAAACAACGCCGCGCAAATCCCGCGAGCATAGGGTACAGGAAGGTAAAATACCACCACTAAAATAGGAATGGCGACAATACGGAGCACCGTCATTAAATTAGGAATCGTGTAGATAGGCATGAACTTAGCCATTTTCCGCTCAAAAACTAACGGAGCCTTTACCTTACCACAGCTATTCCCACTTAGGTTCACCCTCATTCCCGTCCATGAAAGGAGTCATAAATACGTTGCGCTAGATCCAAGCTGATTCCCGGCACACGAACTAGTTCTTCGACCCCTGCCCGGGCGACTTCTCGCAATCCGCCTAATTGGATCAATAGTTTCTGTCGCCGTTTGGGACCGAGACCCGGGATCGTCTCCAAAGGAGAAATCTTATGCCCTTTAATCCGGCGCTGGCGATGATTGGCAACGGCAAAGCGATGGGCTTCATCCCGGAGATGCTGCAATAGATGCAAGGCGGGAGAATCCGGGGCGACGATGATTGGAGTATCATGTCCTGCCAAAAACAGGGTTTCCTTCCCTGCTTTACGCTCAGGTCCCTTGGCAATTCCTAGTACTGTAATTTCCTCAATTTCCATTTCTCTAAGAACGGTAACCGCCTGGGCCAATTGCCCCTTACCGCCATCAATTACCAGCAGATCGGGGAGTTTACCCTCCCCTTTCTTAAGTCGGCGATAGCGTCGGGTTAAGGCTTGGCGCAGGGCCGCATAGTCATCCCCGGGCGTGATCCCTTCAATATTAAAGCGACGGTAATCGGTGTTACAGGGACCCTCTTTGTCAAAGACCACACAGGAGGCCACAGTGGCTTTTCCCCCGGTATGACTAATATCAAAACATTCAATACGTTGCGGCAAATTAGTCCATCCAAGTAACTGCTGCAGACTTTCTAAGCGTTGGGTAATGTTGGTCCTTTTTACCAGGCGACGGCTTAAGTTAATTTCGGCATTTGTTAAGGCCATCTTTACCCAACGTATTTTAGAACCTCGGGTTGGCCTAAGCAGCATAATTTTTTTTCCGGCCTGTTCGCTGAGTACCTCAGCCAATAATTCCATATCCTCAGGTTGATGACTTAAAACTAAGGTTGGCGGAATCTCTCGGTTGAAGTAATATTGGGGAATAAAGGCGGAAAGTAATTCTCTTGGAGTAAGGTTCCCTTGAAATTTTGGTAAGAAAGTTTTATTTCCCAAGTTCCGTCCACCGCGAATAAAAAAAACTTCTACACAGGCCACTCCCCCTCTGACTGCTACTCCAAGTACGTCGATATCCATTTCCTTACCGCTGATATACTGACGTTCTTGAATCCTGCGCAAACTGCCAATCCGATCCCGGTAAAAGGCCGCCTGTTCAAAGGCAAGTTGTTGAGAGGCCTTCTCCATTCGTGCGGCCAACTCATCAATCACCTGTTGATCCCGCCCTTCTAGAAACATTATTGCATGCTGAACATCTTGGTGGTAACTTTCCTTGTCAATCAGACCCACACAGGGAGCAGTGCAACGCTTAATCTGGTATTGTAAACAGGGACGAGAACGGTTGCGATAAAAGCTATCCTCGCACTGACGCACTGGAAAAACTTCCTGGAGTAATCTCAGTGTCTGTCGCACTGACCCTATACTCGGATAGGGGCCAAAATATTGACCAGGAACTCTCTTCGCTCCCCGATGAAACCCTAAGCGAGGGAAATCGTCACTAGAAAGAAATACATAAGGATAATTTTTATCATCCTTTAGTAAGACATTATAGCGGGGTTGCAACGCTTTGATGAGATTATTTTCTAGAATTAGCGCTTCATTTTCGGTATGGGTGACGATGGTTTCAATCTCATAAATTTGATTGACCAAAGCACGGGTTTTAGGCGCTAGGCCAGATTTTCGAAAATAACTGCTTAAACGTCTTTTGAGATTTCGTGCCTTGCCTACGTAGAGGACTTTGCCTTCTGCATCCAACATGCGGTAAACGCCTGGACGAGAAGTCAATCCTTTTAGGAAAGCAGAGGCATCAAAGGCGTGGTTTAGCATGCTCCTAGTCGTCTCTTCTTACAGGGGGAGAGTATCTTAACCGGTTCTGACCTGGAGGATATGTCTACCTTGCACTGGAGAACTCTCGCTTCTATGCTTAATGATGCACGGTTCTGATTTAAGGAGATAAGTATAATAATGAGATTTTCATTATCTAAAATTTTTATATTTTTTACTGGTCTGATGCTCAACCTTAGTTTTTCAAGCGCGCAAGCTGCTTGCTCAGTAGATAAATTGGCTGGAAGATGGGTTTTTTCTGAATACGGCACCCATGTAAAGCTCGGTTCGGTACCCTTTAGTGAAGTCGGGTGGTTTGTGCTAAGAAAAAATGGAAGGGGTAAAGGGCAAGCCTTTCTTAGTATTAATGGGAAAGCAATTCCTTCTCTCCCCCTAGATATACAATCTGTAAACATTAGACCTAGAACTTGTGTGGGTGAAGCAACCTTTTCTGTAGGAGAAAATCTTCGTACGATTACTTTTGTCCTAAACTCAGAACTTAAAGAATTTCACTATGTTAGCACCAAAGGAGATTTAACCACACTAGGAAATGCTAAAAGGGATATAAACGATAGAGATGATAACGATAGAGATGACTAAGTTAAGCTAAAGAGAGTAATTAATCAGAGGTAGAGCTTTGCAGCAAGATCACTTTATTCCTTCCTCTTAATTTCAAATAGTGTTACCTCTGGTGCAAAAGGAAAGCGCATAGGTGGACCCCAAGTCCCGGTACCGCGGCTTAAGTATAAAGCTGCCCGGCCAAATCGGGTTAATCCAGGTCGGACTGGATAAATTAGTCGGGGCAATAAGGTAAAAGGAAAAATTTGACCATCGTGGGTATGTCCGGAGAGTTGAAGATCAATTCGATCTACCATTGAGGGTTCAAGTTCTGGTCGGTGTTTAAGGAGTACTGTAAAATTCTCCGGGTCGGCATTATGCAAGGCCTCTTCCTCCAGGTGTGGGCGTCCACCAACTGCAACTGGATCATCTACTCCCGCCAGTTGGATGAATCCACCAAGGTTCACCCAGCGTTGCCTTAATACAGTAAAGCCAGCTTGTTGCAGTACCTGTTCAGAGCGGGGAAGTCCAGCATAACATTCATGATTACCTATGACTGCATACTTGCCAAGGGGGGCTTTAAGAGCCGCTAAATCTGATAAGCCCGAGTAAGGTTGATCGGTTCTCAAGTCCGTGAAATCACCGGTAGATACCACTAAATCAGGAGAAGCTGCTTTGATAAGCGCTACAATCCGTTTTAAACGTAGCGGAGTGGGGACAATTCCAAGATGGAGATCGGAGATCTGGATTAGGCGTAAACAAGCCCCTGAAGGAAGATGGTGAGAAGACAGAGAAACCCGAACCAGTTTAGGCCAAGCCCCTCTCCACAAAGCATAAATTGATAGTCCTATGCTTAGCGCTAACGTTATATCAATGGGTTCAATTAGGGCTGTACGGGAACCGAAATATTGCGGCGCAGCTACGGCCTCGGTTATGAATATAAAAAACTGGGTACTGAGGGAGGCGAAAAAGAATAAAAAAATAAATCCCATCCATGTATAGCTCATCCAGGCTGTAGTTGCTGCTAACCGCCGGTATTCACTCATTTCTAAGCGCCGAATAAAAAACAATGACAAGACCATCAAAACCAACCAAGTGCCAAACAATATCCGTTTCCCAAGGCTAGGTTCCCACGCCGTAGTTAACTGCACATAAGCATATATATGTAATCCCAAGTAGGCGGGAAAAATGGAGCGAACAATCCAACGCATCAACGAGCGAGGCATTGGAGGACGATTGGATATGGAGTTTTGAGAATATGGGGGCATATTGTTTAGTTAATTACTAGGACAAGTGATTATGGGTTTTTCGTGGGGTAATTTTGCTCTGATATAATTTTCCACTGCTTTAATAATGCCTGGAGTGTGCGGTTTTCTGCCTCATACGCAGTCTGTTGAGATTCCATCTGTCGCAGTTGCTCAGATAACTTTTCCCGTTGCAAAGTTAGGGTCTCTACCTGTTCTTTTAGTTCTACTGTTTGGGCTCGTAATTGGATTTGTTCACTAGCGGTGTGTTTTTTTTCCGTTTCCAATCTTGCTATCTTACTCATCCACTGTTCTCTTTCTTGCTGGAATGATTGGGTTTCGGTTTTGATCGCCTGTAAGTTTTCCTTTAGCCCCTTTAGCTTTTCTTGTGTTTGGGTAAGCTGAATAAGGGCAGACTGTTGTCGGAATTGTAGTTTCTCTTCTCGTTCCCGCCATTGCGATTCTCTCTGCACCAAAGAGTTTTCTTGTTGTTTTCGTAAGACTTTTTGTTCGTCTAATTGAATAACCAAATGTTGTTCTAGGCTGGCCCATTGTTCCCGCTCCCGAGTCAATTGGATTTCATAACGCTCTGCTTGTTCCCCCAAGGTTTGTTTCTTCTGTTCCAAGATTACCTGT
This sequence comes from Nitrosococcus wardiae, assembly GCF_004421105.1. Taxonomy (NCBI): domain Bacteria; kingdom Pseudomonadati; phylum Pseudomonadota; class Gammaproteobacteria; order Chromatiales; family Chromatiaceae; genus Nitrosococcus; species Nitrosococcus wardiae. Next base: position 2,805,764 of record NZ_CP038033.1, on the reverse strand, counting down.
AACTCCTCCATTTGGGTACTTAAGTTTTCTGTACGTACCTTTTCTGAGGCAAGTTGACGCTCGAGTATTAAGCGAACCTCTTCTAGAGTTTCAAGACGCTTGGTTAACACTCCGATCTTCTGTTCTGCCGCTTGTTGGGTCTGCTGGGCTATTTTTACCGCTGCTTTGCTAGCTTCTTGCTCTTGCTGCAATTTTTTACGTTCCTTTGCTAGGAGTGTCTCCGCTTGTTTCAGAGCGGTCTCCCAGGCCTGCTCCGCAACAGTAAATACCGGTTCTGGAATTTCTGGCCGTGTTTCAAGTTGAAGCAGGCGGTTAGCTAGTTCTTGCCACCATTCTTGGAGTGCAGCGTTAATAGTCCCTGCACTGCCCTGCCCTGTCCGTGCTCGAACATTGGCTACTGTGGGGCGAATGCCTTCAGTAAGTAAGGTATCTGCTGTTTGTTTTGTAAGGGTTCGAGTATCAATTTGTGTCATATAAGTATTCTTTTAATTTAAATGCTTTAAAGTTGTTAAAGTAATTATTACATAATATGTAACTTTTAATACATTTCTATAAATTATTTCATGATAAGTTCTATTATCATGAAATTTTTCTTTTTCTTATTTGGTAAGAGTTTTAATTTTTGAAAGGAGTGGTGTTTATAGAGAGAGATATAATATAAATATTTTTATGATGAGCACTGGTGATCTTGACTCATCAGCGCAGGCGATAAACCTTGATTTTCAGTTTTTGGACTTGGCGGTCAGGATGATGATTGTCTTTGAAAGAGATATAATATGACTTTCATTTATATTCCAGAAAACAAAACCACTGCTATTTTCCTGACCTGTTGAACTGTTCCTTAATAAAGGATAGGCTCACTATTTGCGCTTCCAGGGAGAGTTTGCTGATGGGGTATTACCTGTCCTTAGTTCTATTATTGGTACTGAATATTTGGCAGGTACCAGGCTTCGCCAATGAAGTGGCGATTACTGAATGGCCTGTTCCCTGGAAAGATTCCCGTCCTCGCGATCCCTTTGTGGATATCCAGGGACAAGTCTGGTTTGTCGGCCAACGAGGAGATTACATCGCTGTCCTACAGCCCGATAATGGCAATTTTAAAAAATACCCTCTCGATCAGGGCACTGGCCCCCATAACCTAATTGTGGCCAAAGATGGGTCGGTCTGGTACGCCGGCAACCTAGCTACCCATATCGGCAAACTAAATCCCCAAAGCGGCGTGATCCAAAAATATGTTTTACCGGAGTCTAATGCCCGTGATCCCCATACCCTAGTGTTCGATCAACAGCAGCAGATCTGGTTTACCGTGCAAATGAGTAATTTTGTTGGCAAGTTGGCGCCGAGGAGCGGTGAGATCATACTGCTTCCAGTACCTACGCCAGGGGCCCGCCCCTACGGTATTGTCATCGATCACCAAAACCGCCCTTGGTTCACCGAATTCGGCAGCCACAAGTTAGGCTGGATTGATCCTGAAAACATGCGCATTCAGGAGGTTCCTTTATCCCGGGAAAAAGCTCGTCCCCGCCGTCTCGCGGCGGCCTCGGACGGAAGTATCTGGTATGTAGACTATGCCCAAGGCTACCTTGGAAAATTAAATCCCACCTCGGGTCAAATCCAGGAATGGTCCGTGCCGGGAGGGAAGAAGGCCCACCCTTATGGCATGGCTATTGACGATGAAGATCGGCTGTGGTTTGTAGAGACGGGCCATTTGCCCAATCACCTTGTAGGCTTTGATCCCACCACTGAAAATTTCTTTAGCGTCACCGACATCCCTAGCGGCGGCGGGACTGTGCGCCATATGTATTTCCATAAACCCTCCCGGACCCTTTGGTTTGGCACAGACACCAACACCCTTGGCCGAGCCCAGATTCCTTGAAGGATTAACTCATAAGAATAAATTACCTTGCATCTTCCTTACTTGGGCTGCGACAAAAGCCACGTACTCCTTCACAACAGCATGAAGACGCTCGCTCGCTGACAAGAGTAACCGCACTGCTATCCCCCTGTCATTTTCCAAGGCGCTTTGCGATATGATCATGCAAAGCCTGCGTGATCCGTTGATAAGCTCTATCGCTCTCTCCCTCCTGGGCCAGCACCCGGGGATCAAGCGGTTCACCAAAAGAAATAGTAATTGACGTGCGCAGCCGGGGGAGGCGCTTTCCCACGGGAAGCGCCTCGTGGGAACCTTGAATAACTGCGGGAACTACGGGAACTGGGAAATGTTCTAGCAGCAGGCCAATGCCAGGTTTAAAAGGCTGAAGCTTGCCACTGACCGAACGCCCGCCCTCGGGAAACCAAATCAAGTTTTTCTGCCCCTTGAGCACTGCCGCCCCCAGGGCTAAGCTTGAAAGCACACCTTTTTCGGGATCGATGGGGATAGCACCAGCGAACCGGCTGCCCAAGCGTTGGAGGGGAGTGCTAAAGGCCGCCCCAGCCCATCCTCCCCAGTAAGTTCGGCGAAGGCGGCGGTGATCTAAGGCAGCGGCCAATAAAAAGGGATCTAGATAACTACAGTGATTGGGGATGATGACAAACTGATTTTGTCCCGAAACATGCTCTAAACCGTCCACTTGAAGACGGAATAAGCTGCGCATCAAGAACCGATCTAACTTAAAGAGAGTTCTGGACACTCTAGAACCAACTGGCCCGAGAGGCCGGAGCCAACGGCGTTGGCTCTCGCTGAGTGCCTCTTCTGGATGCTCTAAGAACGCCTCGGGAGCCGTAGTCGGAGTTACAGCTTCCGAGGCCTCCGCCACCTCTTGCAGGAGGTCGCGAACCGTTTCAATGCGACCAATCGCCTCTTCACCTAACTCAATCCCAGTGCGTTCACGGATTTCGAAAGACAAATTAAGCCATTCTAAAGAATCGACTCCTAGATCCAGAGCAGGACTGGTCTCCGGTGTTAAATGACGATGGCCATAACGTTCCGCCAACCATTCCCATACCCGTCGCGACGCTGTATTTTCCAGCAGCGCCTGATCCTGATCCGACATTTCCTCTAGTGGCAGCGGCCCGGCTGTTTTCGCCTCTGGAGCTTGACCCGATTGTTTTGCCTTATCAAAATATTGGGCAAGCAGATGCCGCCGTATTTTGCCCAGACGAGTTCGGGGCAAGGGGTCCCGAGTCAGAACATGGTCGGAAAGATGCTGGTAACTGGGAAGTTGCTTCGAGACCTGAGCCAAGACCTTCCGAATGGCTTGAGCCCTATCGCTTATCCCCTGGCGCCGCATCTCGCTGAGTTCCGGAACAATTACTGCAACCAGCCGTCCTTCCCGTTGTAGCACCCCTATCTCCCTAATCAGGGGGTTAGCTTGATAGGATTCTTCCACCTCCTCTGGCTGAATATTTTCTCCGCCTTCTGTCACCAGGAGAGTGGAGGCCCGACCAAGGAGATAAAGGTAACCTGCCTCATCAAAATACCCTAAATCCCCCGTCCGAAACCAATCCTCAACAAAAGCTTCCTGAGTTTTCTCAGGAAGATGATGATAGCCAGCAAAGACCCCTGGCCCACGAGCCAGAATTTCTCCTACCGGGTAAGGACTGTCTTTTTCCTTGCCAGGCACCCGCTGTCCATCTTTCGGGGCAGCTGAAGTATCAATACGGAGCTCCACTCCCGGAATGGGTTTCCCCACACTATCAGGCTTCCTGGTACCCGGCGGATTTAAAGTTAACAGGGGCGAGGTTTCCGTCAACCCATAACCGATGGCGATTTGCCAACCGAGTCCTTGAAGCTTCCAGGCAAGCTCCGGGTTAAGGGCCGCCCCCCCCGAGGCCATCTTCTGGAGTTGGGGCGCTAACTGCCGATGGAGGGGCCACAACAGCCCTCTTCCCAAATTCCATGGGAAGCGTCGTTGCAGCCCCACCAAACAGCGAATTATGGCTTTAAACAGCTGTCTAAAAATTATTCCTCGAGCAGCCAACTGGGACTCAATTCCCGAATATAATGCACCATAGAGACGAGGCACCCCCACCACGAAAGTCACCTGGCCTTGACGCAAGGCACGAATAATCTGAGGACCTGTGAGAGAATGGGGAAGCACCAGTGTCAGCCCCAAAGCCAATGGCGCAAGCATGCCCACGACAAAAGGATAAACATGATGCAAGGGCAGGGGAAGCAGTACCCGTTCCCCCTCCGCAACTAAGTCCGCGGCACGCAGGGCATTGAGCTGAAAAACCAAATTCTCATGGCTAAGTGGAACGCCTTTAGGAGCACCGGTAGTTCCCGAAGTGTAAAATAAGGCTGCGGTTTCGGAGGGAGAAATCGAGGGAAATTCACCGCCGATTTGGGTCGAGATGGCCTGCCAGCTCCGGGGGGCCTTGGACTCTGCATCCAACAAAATAGGGCGGATTTCCCGCTCTAGCTTAAGTTGTGCTACCCGCTCAAAACGCTCAGCGGTGGTAAAGAGAAAACCCGCCCCACTATCCTGTAAAACGACTTCAAGTACCCGGGGACCAAACTGGGCATCCAGGGGAACGATTACCGCCCCTGTCTTGATCACGGCCAAACAAGCCAAAATAGCTTCAGGACGGCTTTCTGCTAAAAGCGCCACTGCCTCTCCAGGGCCAGCACCCGCTTGCTTAAGACCGCGAGCTAAATATTCAACTTGATGGGCGATGGACGCATAGGACCAAGCCCGCTCTCCTTCCTTGGTTAATGCCAGTAATGCCTGCTTCTCTCCGCAGGCTCCAAGGCCATCGACAAATTGAACCAGGGTGGATAATTCACTTGAATGGGCTTGGGATCTTTGCAACATAGGAATAGTTTGAGGGTACGTTATGGGCCCTCCTTTCTCCTTAATAATTCGCTTAAAATAAGCATAGGCTAATTTAGCCCCTGTTGCTTGGCCCCTTGGCGTGATCAGAGGGCATTGCTCTCAGCTAACCGACCTCTACCCGATTAGAACCATGCTGCTTGGCATTAAAAAGAGCCCGGCCTGCACGGTGTAGTAAGCGCTCAAGGGTGACCGTATTTTCATCATAGGCGGCGACCCCAATACTCACGGTGAAACTAATTAAGGCATTCCCAATAACCACCGGGACTTGGGAAAGCACATGGCGTATCCGATGGGCAATAATGAGTGCCTCCTCCGTATGCGTCTCTGGCAAAAACATCATAAATTTCTCATCACTGCAGCGGGCTACCACATCACTAGAACGAACAATTTCTAAGCAAGCCTGGGTTAAGGCCTGCAACACCCGCTCAGCCGCCGAGAGACCATAAATCTCTTTTATTTCCCTAAAGTTATCTATCTCGAGCAATAGCAACGAGAAAGTGGTGCTTCCGCGCTTTGCTTGAACCAAAGTTGCCTCGGCTTGCTGGAGCAAATGCCGGCAATTAAATGCCCGAGACCAAAGCCCCTTAGTTGCTAACCGTCGTCCCCCGCTCTCCCTATTTCCTGCAAAAATTAGCCTAAAAGAAACGAGCATAAGCAAAGGCACCATAATAGTCACCACCACAGCCGTAATCAGGAGAATTTCAACCTCTATTGCCCGACTCAGCAATAAAAGGGCCAACGCTGTCAGCATAACCGAACCAAGGATGGCCAAACTGGTCAATCCCACGATAAGCCGAACAATGCCAGGCTCTCTAGATATCGTGTGCATGATGTTTGCTTCTCTCTTATTCCAGGGCAAATCCCAGAAAGACCCGATAGCCTTTGGTAATACAATTGATTTGATCGGCGATGGCTTGATAACGCCCTTCAAGGAATAGACGTATCGAGGGAATCTGAGCCTTGGGGCGAGTGAGCCGCCAACTCAAGTCACCGCTGGTCGTGTAGATGCGTTTCAAACGCCTCTTATTCCAGTCTTGTTTCACCGCCACCCGGAATTGCCCCTCGAACTGTTCTGGAACGAATACAGCACGGCTATTGACCCCTACTGATAATTGTTCGTTAGCACCAAAATCAGCGCCGCGGTGCTGATAATGGAGGGTAGGCGCTAAGCTCAGGCCGTTGCTGAGCAGTTTGAGGCGAGCTTCCGCGGCAGTGACGGCCAAGTAATCAGGCTCTGCCGCCATGGTTTCAAACTTATCCCAATTCAGACTATGCCTGAGATTCCAGCTCCAGTCCTGATAAGAAAAATTAACCTTAAACTCAGCCCTGGAAGATAGCTGCTCCACTTCCTCAGTACTCTCTCTGGAGAATTTCATACCAAGACTAGACAGGCCGAGCCACAAGGGCAACTCAAAGTGATGAAACTGATACTGTCCTTTTAACTGAATACGATGTATTTGCTGCGGCGCTCGAAAAGACGAGCTCCCCCTATTATGGATCTCTTGCATCGCCCAGGTATCGAACACCAGCCCCTGCCAATCCAAGTGGGTAAAACCTTTCCACAGAGATACCCCTTTATTTTCAACAGGTTCGGTGGGGCTCCAAAAAAAATCACCTACCCGCTTATGCTCCACCCCTATGTTCCAATTCAATGGGGTCTCAAAAAAGGAGATGATCTGCAAAGGCTGATAGCTCAATTGTAGCTTATAAGCGCTATCGTCTTGGACGGGTGCAACCACGAAAGGATCCCTATGATAGCGAGTCCATCCATACTCACCAGATAAATGTATCTGGTCCGAAAATAGCCTAGCATCTGCCTCTAGACTCCAGGCATAGTCATGACCTACCGCTAACTCAGACGTTGTGGCCCTCCTCCGCTGCTCCGCCAGATAAAACGTTGAGGTTGCCTTGCGCTTGCCCTCTTCTCTAAGCAGAAATCGCCAAAAATTACCTTCCTCCTCTTCTCTGTCCTCAGGACGCAGTAAGGGAAGCCTTTCCAAGACCTTATCAACAGTCCCTACAGCGATTAAATTCCCTAGGTGATGATCTGCAGCCTGGATCGTTGCCAATGGCAGAGAAGCAACCAGTACAAGTAGATTGACCAGTGTAGTATAGGATCGACGCCGCTTCATGAGTTATAATGAATAGCTAACCATACCGTATCCTCCACCGGATCGGTCCAAGCAACCCGGTGTTGGCAATGGGCCGGAATATGGACATAATCTCCAGCCCGTAATATGTGCGGATCCTGCTCCCCCGCAAACAACAGCCCAGCACTGCCACTAAGGACAATCACCCATTCATGTTGCTCCTGATCAAGCCATTGCTCTGCTGGCGTTGAATGTCCGCGCGAGACAATACGCTCTAGCCGAAAGCTATTTCCCTGCAGCAGCAGAGTGTACAGTTCTTCTGGGAGCGTATTGGGAATAGCGCTATTAATATTATGAATTTCCATAAAGCGAACGTTTTTCTCATTGCTATTGCTAAGTACTTATAAGTAATCCATTTTAGATGGCATTACTCCCTTTGTTATCCCAATTTGTACTTAATACTGCTACATTTAATCAAGCTATTTCCTCAAGCCAATTATCTCTTTATAACTTCAGGAACTTTCTTACAGTCACTATTACGGCCACTATACGAGATTATGTATACACACTATTTTGGGCTTAAGGATCACCCATTTCGATTAGTGCCAGATCCCCGCTACTTCTTCCCAGCCCCTTTTCACGAATTAGTCAGCAAACGCCTACTTGAAGGACTTATTAGCACCCTCCGTGTGGCGGTAGTCTCCGGCCCTCCTGGAGTCGGGAAAACACTTTTGCTAACTCACTTTATGGAGCAGCTAGGGCAGTCTTATCCGGTTATTTTTATTAACAATCCCAAACTACCCCTTGAAGAACTTCTTGCTTTTATACAGAACAAATTTGATATCCCTATCAAGGATCACTCTATTGCTGGGAGACTCTCAGCCCTAGAGTCCTTTGGACAGGATATCTCTCAGACAGGAAAGCGGTTAGTCATTCTGATAGATGAAGCGGATAGCCTTTCCCAGGAAGCGGTGCAAGCACTTTTTAAGTTAACAAACCCTACGGAGGCTATCATCCCACCGTTCTTTATGGTTTTAGCCATTCGCAATAATGCCTCCGAACACTTGAGCTTATTACTCAAAAACCAAGATGTGGTCGAAGGGTATTCCCTCCTCCCTCTGCTTACCGATCAAATTAGCCCCTATATTGACCTTCGCCTGCGCCAAGCCGGTTACGCCGATAAAAATCCCTTTAGCCCAGAAGCAATCGCCCGTTTGGCAGAGCTCTCCCACGGTATTCCACGGCTTATTAACCGTCTCTGCGACGCAGCACTTCTAGAGGCTAGCCTTACTGATAAAAAACTCATTCCTCCCCAGATAATCGACGAAGTTGCCCAAGGCCTGTGGCTAGCCCTAGGCAATGAGAGTACCTCCGGCAATTTGCCTTTAGCTAGAGGAACTGAAGCGGCTTTCTTACCCCAAACTGAAAAACCGCTGTCCCAACCCCAGGAGGCGACTATCACTTCCAAAGTGTCCAGGGAAGAGGACACTCAAATAAGAGATGAGAGTGAGCCCACCCCCATCCATCCTTTACCAAAGGATAATTTTTCGGATTCAAAAAAGTCACTAGATAAACTGCTTCCGGCAGAACGGGCACCAAAGCTGAAAAACATTACTCAACCTCACCAGGGTTTTGCCTCCCTCCCACAGGGGCTGCGTATCGGTGAAAAAAAAACAAAGATAACAATAGTTTTGGGAATTACAGCTGCCCTTGTAATAGCTAGCTTTTATCTATTGATATTGGCTCCAGGCAGAACGTCTTTTCCTTCGGTCGCTGAATTCACTGAGATGATTAAAGGCACTGCTAGCAAAGCAGAAGACTTTGCTAAGGAAAAAGGCGAAGAATTTATCGAGGAGGTTGAAATCTCTGCAAATCAAGCATTTCCTCCCTCAGTGGAGAAAAATGGAGACGAAACTGCGCTAGAAACCAATATTGGCAGCGAAGAAGGTGAGGCCAGCACCCATCAAGCCATTCAAGAGGCTGTGACATCTGATCCTGAATCCCAGACGAATTCTACGCAACCTTCATCCAACCTAGAAACCAGCGTGCTGCCGCCGATAACACAACCACCAGTCGCCACCTCCCAGCTTGGCCTGGAATCGGACGACCCCCCTCCCGAAGAGGAAACCACGACCCTGCTAGAGCCAAAGGAAAAACAACAAAAAGATCAGCACACCTCCCTCCCTGAGGCCAAATCCCAAAAAGCCCCCCCTCAACCTTCACAAGCACAGCAAATCGCTCTACTTCTCGCCCGAGCTAAACAGCAAGAGGCAGCTTTCAAGCTTACGACCCCAGAAGGCGATAATGCTTACGAGTCCTATACTAAAATATTAAAAATGGTACCCAACCATCCGGAGGTTGCCAAAGGTCTTCAACGGATCCGTGATTATTATGTTAATTGGGGCCTGAAGGCCGAAAATGAAAAGCAGTTGGATATGGCCGTTGTTTATTACAAGCGGGCTTTGAGCATCTTTCCAAATGATTTTGCCTTGCGTACCGCTCTGCAGCGGGTTCAAACACGGCAGGAGGGAAATCAACCTTAGGGGGCTCAACAAGCAGAGGAGATAAAACATGTCACTGCCAAAGAAGATCAGCAGACGAAACCTGTTGCAGGCCGGATTGGGGGCTGCAGCCAGTCTTATTTGGGGGAATCTAGAGGCCCGCCAAACAACCCATTCCCCCTGTAAAACTCCTCTCCAAACAGAAGGGCCCTTTTATCCCCAGCACGATCAGGCCGATAAAGATTATGACCTAACTCTTATCCGGGGCCACAGGGAGCCCGCACAAGGAGAAGTTCTCCATATCAGGGGACAAGTCTTGGATGAACACTGCCAACCGATTCCAGACGTATTCGTTGAGATCTGGCAGGCGAATACCTATGGCCGCTATCGTCATGAGAACGATGCTAATCCAGCGCCACTGGATCCCCATTTTCAAGGTTGGGGTAAAGTTAAAACCGATCAGCAAGGAAACTATCACTTTAAGACCATCATACCAGGCCCTTATCCTGTCAATGAGCGCTGGTGGCGCCCCCCTCACATCCATTTTAAAGTCGCTAAACGAGGTTATCATGAACTAACCACCCAAATGTACTTTGCCGGCCATAAATTCAATGAACAAGATTGGATTTTATTGAAGGTACCCCAGGAGGAACGGGCAAAAGTCATCGTTGAACTAGAGGAAAAATCCCAAGGCGACGAGCCAGGGGCAAAACAATGTCGTTTTAATATTGCTCTCCAACGAGCGTAGTTTTTAATCCTGGATTTTGTGCTTTTCCATCGCCTCATGCCAGCGATCTTCATCCGCATGTAAATAAATCGCTGTGGTCTCAAGCTTAGCGTGGCGAGCACTTTTGTTTAGGTAACGGAGCTCAATTCCAGCGTCAGCTTGGTGGGTAATCGCTGTATGCCGCAGCCAGTGAGTTGACGCCTTACGAAGCTTGTGGGCTTGATGGAACTGAGAAGCCTCAAGGGTATCTGCTGCTTTTTTCATTACCGCCTTCACAATTCGATAGACCATGTTAGCGCTGATGCCGCGACTGCCTTTCAGACTCAAAACTAAGGGTGTTTCTTCCCCTGGCATAGGCAAGGGTGGTAATCCATAAAAAACCCGATAGCGAGCCAAGGCTCCAAGCATTTCCTGATTGACGGGGATCCGGGCGGTTTTTCTCCCCTTACCCGTAACTTGCCACCACCATTTGCCTCTTACCTCGATAAAACTGCCCATGGAATGGGAGACGACCTCACCCACCCGAGGACCGAGCAAGTATAGTAATGTTAAAAGATAGCGCACCCGCTCATACTCAGCCTGCTGCCGGTCAGTCTCCCTCGGCATTCCTTCCACAAAAGAGAGCACATGTTGCCACAGGGCAGGATCGAGAAACCGTTCAATTGCCTCTACCTTGACGTTAGAACCTTCCCGGCGCCGGCGCAATGCTAAAGGATTACCAGCCAAATAACCGGCATCCACCAGATAGGTGAACAGGGAATTGATAATAGTAAGTGTCTGGCGGCAACTATGTTCGCTAAGGGGTCCTTGGAAGGGGCGCCAATGGGTACTTCTTCGTAGCGCCCGCGGCCCACACCAACGCTCCCGTGGAGTAGGATCGGCCAGGAATGCCTCAAAGGCGGCCAAATCCTCACGGGTAAGGCTAGAAAGGGGCTTTCCTCGCTCCAACAAGCTCCAAAGCAGCAAACGCTCCACTTCTTTGCGGTAATTACGCCATGTATGGGGGGAGTGCTCAAATTCAGCAAGCCAGGTCTGCACCGCCTCCAGATCAGTTTTGGCATCGATTTGCAGAAGGGCACTTCCCCGGTTACAACCCCAACGGCCATCGAGATCAGCCGGTAGAGGCAATCGCTCCAAAGGCACCGGCGAACCGATAATTTTTTCAATGGTTTCCACGAGATATCCTTCTTCCAGGAAAAACAGTATTTAGGCTTCTGCATGAAAGTTGGTTTGTGGCGTTCAATATCAGCACGGTGCTGGGATATTCATGCACCGCCGCCAAGTCACCATCGAAGACATCTATGGCGGTCTCTGCGGGTATCTATTGCTTGGAGTTGCCTGGGCATTCATGTTAGTGGGTCTGCATATATCCAAAGATCACCACTGAGCAAGTGAGAGGCCCTCGGACCCCCCACTTTTAACTACTCCTGCTTTTGGAAGAGAAAAACAGCCACAACTTGGGTCCAAAATTTCCCTCTCACACTTCCTTCACGTAATCGGAAGAGGAAGTATACCGCCGACTAATAATAAAGAGTGCGGTATATCTAATAACCACAAATATGAATATTCCCACTACCAAAGAAATAGTGAAAACAATTGGATAGGGAACATCAGCAAGTATTTCCAAAAGAGTTTCTAGTGTCGAGGAGCGGGAGGTAACATAGGTAGGATCATACTTCCGTATGATTTCTCCCTCCTGAAGTGCCAACTCGTCAAGTCTTTTATTTAGCTGCTCCACCCTTTCAGCATCGGCTCCAGGATCCACCTTTGCCTGAAGGAATTGGAGGTAGGTGTTCCGGAAATTGCCTCGGATATCGTTGAGCAGAGACCTATCGATGGAAGTAATTTGGCCATATATAGAACCCGAGGTCTTCGACTGTGAAGACAACCAAACGCCGGTAAACGTTACTATACCCATGATAGCAATTACAGCGGGGATAACCAGCAGCCATGTTTTCATTATAGTGCTAAGCTGGGAGTCACTGACTCGCTTCTTTTTTCTGTCCATTAATTACCTTCTTTACATGCCTATCAGTGTTTGACTTTTCCAGGGCCCATCTCCTCCCTCAGGGATGGGAAATAGGACCCCCGCTAGGCCGGTTTCCCTTGCCTTTCACGCCAAAAAGCGTCACAGACCGAGCGCATTTTTTCCAACCCGGCTAGCCATTGGCGGGTTTCCTCTGTCTTATTGTCGCTCGGCCTAGCCAGCGTTGCAATCATACGACTCTGAATATAACGGTTCCCATTTAGAGAGAACCCAATTGGGCTTGGGGCAGGTATGATAAGATCATCGGCAGCGAGGGTAAGCCGGGACTGTGGGTCCGATGGACCCACAGTCCCGGTGAACGCCCGCCCCTTCCTGGGGCGGGCTGGACTTGCTCGCTAGGCAGGAAAGCCTGGCGGCGTCGAGCTTCCAGGGACGGATTGACAGCGTGTCTTGTCATCCCTGCCTAATTTAAACGGGAAATGCTATAAAAAGCTACCAATCCCTTTTGTGCCCCTCCATACAAGCGCCAACCTAGAAGGATTCTATTCTTCAATAACCTTGTTCTTGCTCTCTTTAGCACCCCACAAGCTTGCCTCTTATCACTATTTCACTACCCTCTGAGATTAATAAGTCAAAAAAATCAGACCTTAGACCTAAGAGGAAATTTAAAATGAGCCAATCGCGCATAAAAATCATTCAGGGAGATATCACAGGGATGGAAGTGGATGCCATTGTTAATGCCGCCAACTCAACCCTTTTAGGGGGCGGGGGGGTGGATGGGGCCATCCACAGGGCCGCCGGGCCAGAACTCAAAGAGGAATGTCGGAGCCTAGGCGGCTGCAAGACAGGAGAAGCTAAACTTACCCATGGATATCAACTTCCAGCAAGATACGTCATTCACACGGTCGGTCCTATTTGGAAGGGAGGCCAACACAACGAAGAGCAGCTTCTAGCCCAATGTTACCGAAATAGCCTAAAAATTGCGCTAGAAAAGGGGATTTCAACCCTTGCCTTTCCCTCTATTAGCACCGGCGCCTATGGCTTCCCCCTCGAGCGGGCCTGCCAGATCGCCCTTCAGGAGGTGAAGACATTTATTGACCACCAGGCCGAGACTAAACAAGTCTACTTCGTCTGTTTCTCCGAAAATGACTTTAAGCAATATCAGCAAGCATTTCAAACAATGGAAGCATAGGGATATACTGGAAAAACGTTGGTTTATTATTTAATAAAAAGGTTAAATAAATAGAAATAAGCCACTAATAAATAATATATATGCGATCCCATCATCACTCTCCTAATGACCTTGCCCTCTTTGGAGCGCGCCTATTACTTCAGCGCCTTGCAGCACTCACCAAGGAAATTGAAGGCACCCGGGAAGCAAAAGACATGGAGTACCTCCATCGTATGCGAGTAGCCTCGCGCCGCCTCAGGGCGGCGCTGTCCCTTTTCAAACAACACTGCTTTCCCAAGGCCAAAGTCAAAACATGGCGCAAGGAGATCCGCAACATTACTAAGGCTCTTGGCGATGCACGGGACCGAGATGTCCAAATTAACTTTCTTGAACGGTGGGAAAACGAGCATCAAGAGCAAAAATATCGGCCAGGCATTGAACGTTTGCTACTGCGCCTGCGCCAGGATCGTAAACGGCTACAGACACCTTTGTTGCAGGCAATCAATCATTTTGAGGATAGCGGAGTAATCAGCGATATCCAGAAAACACTGTGCAAAGTGCTCTCCCATACTCATCTTCGGAAGGTTGAGGAACGAACACCAAAGGTTTTTAACCACGCCTTTAAGCATATTAGCCAGCGGTTAGAAGAGGTCCTAATTTACCAATCCTTTGTGGACAACCCGGAATGTCACCAAGAACATCACTCGATGCGCATCAGCGCCAAACGCTTACGTTATACCCTGGAAATTTTTGATCCAGTTTTTAATAACGACCTAACACCCTATATTAAACAAATCAAACAGATTCAATCAGCCCTTGGCGAGATTCATGACTGTGATGTATGGGTTGAGTTCATTCCTCAATTTATCGAAGAAGAACGCCTGCGTACATTGGAGTACTATGGACATGAGCGCGCCTTTCAACAACTCCTACCAGGTTTGGAATTCCTAAAAGAGGAGCGTTTTAAAACACGACAAGAATTACACCAGTCTTTTGTTAAAAATTGGCATCAAATACTAGAGGCACACTTATTTGAAGAAATCTATGAAACGGTGTGCAAGACAATGCCGTAAATTTCATGACAACAACAACATTTCCAAACAACTTCAGTCCTTATTTACATTATTATTATTATTGAGTAACAATGGCATCGGGCAATCTATTGCCGCAGAGAAAGCACGCAACAACTCAGCCTCTAAAACAGAAACATGATTGTTTGCTGTAATACAAGCGGCACATGCCTTCAAAATCTGAGGTTTCAACAATGGCTTAAGTAGCGCTAATTGGTCAATAGCATTATCAAGCTCATTCAAATTTATTCTTGATTTTTCTAATAATTTTATATTGGTTTTCACTAACTGTTTTTTTCCTGCATTAAAGGCCTTTTCCGCATCATCATAGTTTTTATGCTCAGCATGAACTAACAAAGATAACAAAACCTCAATTTCATCTTCTAACTGCGATAATTTGGAATATTTCCCCGTAATGGAAAACATTGAATGTTTGATAAACTCAGGATCTAAATAATGGAAGACAATTTTTTGCAAGAGCCACTGAAAAATACTGATTTTATTGTCGGCTTTAATCAATAGAACAAGATTTTTTTTGAACAATTGATATTGTGCCGGCGATAATTGCCGCATTGAGGCAATGCTCACCTCAATCAGGGGTAACCGAAACTGACTACCCAAAGTATCAACGATAGGCAATAATCCCATTGTTAGCCCATGAACCCCTTTATCCCCTTGCTTTTTTAAATGCTTTAGCTGCAATTGTCGAATCGCAGAATTTTTATTTATTACAAAAGCATAAATTAAAGCTCTAGCGCCATAAGGTTCCCGCACCGCTTCAATAAGTTCATAGGGGACTTGCTCAATAAGGGCATGAGCATACTCCAAATGCTGCTGTCGAGGGCGACCAATGTGATTCATGGCAACAACAATATCTGCCACCGCCGGAGAAGCTGCCGCCGGTGAAGGAAAAGCTGTCGGTTCTACGGCACCCAAAGACTGCATTTCATCGTCTTGGAAGTTAACTTCCAAGAATTCCCCATTCCAATGGGGTTGGATACGGCGGATCCGATCTTCTAAGGGGGGATGGGTGGCTAATAATGAAGCCAACATGGAACGAACCCCATTGGCAAAAAAAGCATGACTTACCTCTGGTGCCGAAGGGTTTTCTAAAATAGAACCGTTATCCCCTCCGCCAATTTTTTTTAATGCATCAGCTATACCCTCCGGATTGCGGGTAAACTGCACTGCAGAAGCATCGGCAAGATATTCCCGTTGGCGACTCACTGAGGCTTTAATTAGACTCCCAAAAAACGAACCGATAGAGCCAACCGCCATGAACCCCAGCCCTAATAACATGGTGGCGCCAGCACTATCATTTCGCCTTCCTCTGGAGAAACGCATAGAACGTAATAAATGGCGACCTATGATACCGATCACCAATATGCCATGGAGCAAACCCATTAATCGAATATTAAGACGGATATCGTCATTAAGAATGTGACTAAATTCATGGGCAATCACGCCCTGCAGCTGATCGCGGTTGAAATGCCGAATGCAGCCTTCAGTAACCCCAATCACCGCATCCCCCGGGGAGAAACCCGCAGCAAAAGCATTAAGACTAGCTTCTGGTAAGACATAAACAGGAGGCACCGGTACGCCAGAAGCAATTGCCATTTCTTCAACGACATTGAGTACCTTACGCTCTAGAGAGGCGTCAGTATTTTGGCTAATCAAACGCCCACCTAGCATTTCCGCAACTGCTTTGCCGCCGGATGAAAGGGCCATGATTTTATAGAAACTCGCCGCAGCGACACCGGCTGTGACGGCTAAGCCAATGGCAAAAAACATTGTCCAGTCGAAGGTGCGCAAAAATGCTTCCCAAAAGGCCGATGACAGAATATCCGCAGAATTGCCATCGCTTGCTAACGCCTTATCCACATAACGTCCGGTCACTAAATCATTGCCGAAATAACCTGAAAAGGCCCCCATAAACACCATAACGAGGAGGTTGGTTATCAAGATCAATGCAATAACCGCAACCACAAAAAGCACGACAAGACGAGTAGTACTTTGCCGGGAATCATTTTGTGCTTGAAAAAAATTCATAAGCGCCCCATTCCGTTGAAATATCTTTATTGAAATGAAATTTTCGGAACGGCTTGAATAGCTTGACTATCTTCAAATTGTAACAGGGACGAATCCTTGCTGTGACCAAACATGCCGGCAAATATGTTTTGCGGAAAGGATTGTTTATAAGTATTATAGTTCATAACCGCATCGTTAAATGCTTGTCTTGCAAAAGAAACTCTATTCTCTGTGCTGGTCAATTCTTCACTCAGCTGCATCATATTCTGGTTAGCTTTAAGATCGGGATAATCTTCCACCACAATATTAAGCCTACCGAGAGCACTGGTAAGGGATTGTTCGGCATTGGATAATTGCTTAATAGCCTCTCCATTGCCTGGATCAGAAGCGGCTTGTTTTAAATCTGTCATCGCCTGGTTTCTGGCCGCAATGACTTCCTCTAGGGTCTTTCGCTCATGTTGCAAATACCCCTTGGCCGTTTCCACGAGATTAGGGATCAAATCATAGCGGCGTTTAAGCTGAACTTCGATTTGTGAAAATGCATTTTTATAGCGGTTTTTAAGAACCACCAACTGATTATAGATGGCAATAATATATAAAATCATTGCCGCAATAGCCACTAAGGCCACAATAATTGAAATGCTCATGAAACGCCCTTATTATTCACAGTAAATTAGAAATCGAGTTCCAGGTGTTGCGCTATCTTTTGTTTACGTTTCTGACCCCGTAACACTCCGCCGACTAAGACAAAAACACTACCAACAATTAACATCAACCCAGGCCCGAAATAATTCATCCACCCCTCATTAATAATGGCTTCAGAGGGGTTACTCGCAGAATATAATACTTCAACCTTTTCTCCTCGGCGGTAAGGGGGATGGCTGGAGCCAATATCATGCTCAAAAATAATTGATTGAGATTGGTTAGGGGGCAAATATTCTACAACAGGATAATAGGTAGTGGTGGTTTTTCCATCTGAGGTGGAGGTTTTACTGTTAAGGGACACCACTGTACCCTGGGTCGTTAGGGCAGTTTGCAAAAAATTAATGCGCTTAACTCCCAGATAAGCTCCACCTGAAATAACTCCTACCCCAATCATAACCAATATAACAAGCACCCAAGTCGGTACCGAGTTGTGCCGTTGAACATGGCGCCTAAACGCACCGGGGTCAGTGATCACATAATCCTTTTTTTTATTGGAGATGCTAGTGTCGGCCTTTTTAATTTTATCTATAGCGGCTTTAATATCTTCCATGGAGTAAATATTATGGCGCTGCAATTTTGCAAGCAGTTTAACGGCCAATAGGGCGATGACAACTACCGCAATCCCAATAGATAGCATGCTAACTTGAAAAACAGAAATGAAGGTGGCTATCGCCGCAGCCCCTATGAAGATGAATACGCCGCCTAAAATTTGGCTCATCCGGCTATCAAGCCGTGCCCGGCTGGGATCATGGCGATGAACAAGAATGGGCACTGCATCACCGATAGAATGCCTCACATGACTTGAGGAAACGCTAGCAGTGAATTGATGTTGCTGACCTGAAGCTTGGTACTGTACTACAGGGGCATAGGTCTCACTTGCTCCAGAATTTCGGGTATGGGAGTGTTTAACCGCATAGCCTACAATTTGTCCGATAGAGCGGAGGGCCGATTGTTTAAATCTATTAAAATCCCAAATGACTAGCCCGCCCAACACAACAAATACAGCACCCACAATAAAGAAAACGATTTCCACTGCTAAGCCTCATGGTCTGGTTATCCACTCTTCTGCTATATCGGCCAGATCCGCTATAAATATAAAGGCTTAAATAAAGTGTTCCTCCACTCAAAGCCTTACCTCCCGGGGGCCGGCAGGGAATCAGGGCCAGGGAGTAAAGATCGTTATCGGTTATGCTGGATCTTTTTTTAATCTCGCTAAAAGACTATTATCAAGGGTTCTTGCTAGAAAAGAGAGGCAATGTTTTGGGGTTGAGTAACATTAGGAGGTCAGCATCATGGCTGAAAAGCACAATTGGCAACTAAATGGAACCTATTTTGAGACGTGCAATTGCGAAACCGCCTGCCCTTGTGTATGGTTCAATCCCCCGAGTGAAGGCGACTGTAAACTCTTTATTGCTTGGCATATTGATACGGGACACTTTAATGACCTCCCACTAGAGGGCCTCAACGTGGGGCTCGCCTGTTTTTCTCCAGGGCATATGAAAGACGGGAATTGGCAGGTTGCCTTGTATCTGGATGAACGCGCCAATCAGGCACAGCAGAAGGCTTTGACCACCATTTATGGGGGCAAGGTCGGCGGCCACTTAGCGGTTTTAATGTCCTTTGTCGGTGAAGTGCTGGGGGTTAAAACGGTGCCCATGGAATATAAAGAAGAAGGCAAAAAGCGCAGCCTGGTCATCCCCCATATTGCAGCCGCGGAGATTAAAGCCATTGAAGACACCAGTGGTCGAGAGGCGACCATTACCAACCCCCCCCTGTGCGTCGTCCCTTCCCATCCTGCGGTCGTGGCCCGCTCAAAAAAATATACCTATCAGGATTTCACCTTTAATTGGGAAATTTCCGATAGGAATGGCTACTTTTCACCCTTTACCTATCAGCCTTGATGAGTACCTCCCAGCCTCACAGTGCATTCCCTGAAGCCCCCTTTGCTCGCATTTATTTTGGCTGCCGCTAACCTTATAGATGAGAACTATCGCCTACTTTATTACTCCTCACGGTTTTGGCCATGGGGCACGAGCCTGTGCGGTAATGAATGCCCTACAGGAGATTGCTCCCCAAATCCAATTCGACATTTACACCCAAGTTCCCCTCTGGTTTTTCCAAGACTCCCTATCAACGCATTTCAACTATCATCCCCTATTAACCGATATTGGATTGGTACAGGCCTCACCTTTACATGAAGACCTCAAACAAACGCTAGAGCGCCTTGATAATTTTCTCCCTTTCGACCCTCTCCTCGTGGCTAAACTTGTCCAGCAAATAGAAAAAAGTCAATGTGGACTCATCATCTGCGACATTGCCCCCCTGGGAATCGCAGTGGCTAAGGAAACGGGAATACCGGCGGTGTTGGTTGAAAACTTTACCTGGGATTGGATTTACAAAGGCTACCTTGACCAAGTTCCTGAAATCCAGAAACATATTGATTTTACTAAAGACTTATTTGAAGGGGTGGATTATCATATTCAGACACAGCCCCTATGCCACCCTACCTCCGTTGACCTGACCACCCAGCCCGTTTCCCGGAAAGCCAGACTGGCTAAGGAAGCAGTCCGGAGCAAATTAGGACTCCCCCAAGACGCCTCAGTCGTTTTGATCAGCATGGGAGGCATCCCCCCTCAGCACTATCCCTTTTTAGCACAAATGGCGAGCTGGCAAGGGCTGTTTTTCGTCATTCCCGGGGTAAGCGAGAGTCTGCAGCGTCATGAAAACCTAGTGCTTTTGCCCCATCATTCCGAGTTTTTTCATCCCGACCTCATCCAAGCCGCTGATCTGGTACTGGGGAAATTAGGCTATAGCACCCTGGCCGAAGCTTACTGGGCGGGTATCCCTTTTGGCTATGTCACTCGAACCCGCTTTCGGGAATCGGAGATTCTAGGCCAATTCGTAGAGCAAGAGATGGGCGGTTTTGCCATGAGCGAAACCCAATTTGAAGCAGGCGATTGGATTTCCCTATTGCCCCCTTATCTGAAATTAGCTCCTCGAAAACGCACCGGCCCCAATGGCGCGGACCAAATAGCACGTTTTATTCTCTCCCTTCCCTCATGAGATACTTAATTTCTGGGTATTTTCAATGGCAAGACGAAAAAAGTTAATTAAATTATGTGGATACCCATTGCAAAATGCCTTACTGTGTAGAGCGTCTTCTAATCCTTGTCCACAAAATGCCCATAGGATACAACCTATCAAGGAGAGTTCAATTGACAACCCCCTCCTTTCCGCTGGTGCTCCGCAGGGCTATCAGGAACTTGATATTTAGCCTAATGCAGGCCCATGAGCTGGATATTACCGTAAACCCATAAACCTTTGCCGAGGCCCTCAGACCTCTTTTTCAACCCCATAGCTTTATTAGAAAGCATAAGTTAAGCTACAATATCAGTTACCTACAACAGTTCAGATAGCGGGGGGGCGTCATGAAAGTATTTAAAATACTAGGGTTGGGCCCGAACGAAGATGATAAACGGCTCAAGGAACTCGTAAATAAGTCGTACAAGTCAGTGAAAGTTGTGGGCAGGGGCACAATCAGAATTGACCCCAAAGAAGTCCGCGAAACAGAAGAGTTCAAAAAAGCCCGCAAACAGGCAAAGGCTATAGTTGGGGCTTAAGTAATACTACTGGGGCAGGATGCTTTTATTACTTATTCTTCCTGTCCTCGTTGCCGGGTTTTTAGCTTGCCACATCCATCACTCCTATAAGTTACACCGATACGAAGGCCAATACCTATACCTCAAAAGTGCTGAGCTGGGGTTAGAGTGTTTTGCTCTGGGCGTACTCTCTCATTACCAACTGCC